>PDUK01000016.1 GCA_006212115.1 Thalassolituus sp.
GTGTTGGCTCCCCGAGCTGGACTTGAACCAGCGACCAATAGATTAACAGTCTACTGCTCTACCGACTGAGCTATCGGGGAACATCTCAACAGCGCGACGAATATTACGGATTCGCTTCGTTGCCGTCAACACCTTTTGTTAAAAAATCTTAAAAAACAAAAAGATAGGCCAGAACACAAGCTTAGGGGGCATGGTTGCCCCCTTCGTCGGGCTTAACCCTTCTTAAAGATGTTCTCGTACACGTGGTTCGTTGCTTCAACGAATCCATCGATACTTCCGCAATCGAAGCGAGTACCACGGAACTTATACGCGAGAACGCAGCCTTCCTGAGCCTGCTTCAGCAGCGCGTCAGTAATCTGTACCTCACCATTTTTACCCGGAGGTGTATCTTTAATCTTGTCAAAGATGTCTGGAGTCAGAATGTAGCGACCAATAATGGCGAGGTTGCTAGGGGCATCTTCGTTGGCAGGTTTCTCAACCATGTCGGTGACACGGAAGAGGCCATCTTTCATTTCTTCGCCTGCGATCACGCCGTACTTGTGCACTTCTTCCTGTGGCACTTCTTGTACCGCAACGACAGAGCAGCGGAACTGATTGAAAATTTTGACCATCTGAGAAAGAACACCCTCGCCGTCTTCGGCCGGGATACACAGGTCATCCGCCAGTACGACCGCGAATGGCTCATCACCCATGAGGTATTTGCCCGACAGGATAGCGTGGCCAAGGCCTTTCATGTGGTTCTGACGTTTGAACGCGAACTCGTTCTCGTCAATCAGTTTGCGGATAGAAGTCAGAAGGTTTTCTTTACCTGAACCCTCGATTTCCTTTTCAAGCTCGTAGGAGATATCGAAATGGTCAGCAATGGCACGTTTACCTCGGCCAGTGATGAAGCCTATGCGATTCATTCCCGCCTCAGCGGCTTCTTCTACGCCATACTGTACGAGAGGTTTGTTTACTACCGGGAGCATTTCCTTCGGCATCGCTTTTGTGGCCGGGAGGAAGCGGGTGCCGTAGCCAGCAACCGGAAACAGGCATTTGCGGATCATTGACGTCTTTCCTTGTTCAGACATGGGAGTTAGTACCTTTTAAAGAGGGCAGATTATGGCAGATTCGTTACCGTTTTGCGTCATTCTGCGAGCTTGCCCTGATTATTTTTGAGCACTTTTCTGCTCGTCCTGAATCACAATGGTGCAAGTATGATGCCGACGGTATGGAACATGCTTGATCGTTAATCATTGGCAAGAAACTGACTTGGTTGCAATCAAGCCGCATGAATCTTGGTATGCAGGCCGGGACTCGACAGGGCTTCTATACTGTAAGGGCTGAGGCTCTCTTGATTGCATACTACAGCGCCCCAAAATGAAACACTGGAGGTATTGAATGCACATTGATGCACCGTTTGAACTGGTTTTGTTTGGTGGGTTAGGGGACCTGGCACTGCGCAAGCTTATGCCAGCTTTGTTTCTGTTACATAGGGATGGACGTCTTCCCGATGGCGTTATCTATGCCGTGACCCGGCGTGACATTCCGCGCGATGCGTTTGTCGCCAAAATAGAGTCATCGATCAAATCGCATGTGCCATCTAATTATCTGGAAAAGGAACCTGTTGAATCCTTTCTGGAGAAGGTCCAGTGCTTTACGCTCGATGTGAATGAATCGAAAGGCTACAAGGCGCTTGCCAAGGCGCTGTCATCGAATGACATAAACCGCCTTTTTTACATGGCCACAGGTTCAGACCTGTACACGCCCATATGTCGTGGATTACACGATGCGGACCTGATTAAGTCGCAGAGTAAGATCGTTCTGGAGAAACCCATCGGTCATGACCTCAAGACCGCGGAGATCATTAATCAGACCGTTGCTGAATTTTTTGCCGAAAAGCAGATCTACCGTATTGATCACTACCTCGGTAAAGAAACGGTTCAGAACCTGATGGTATTACGATTTGCCAACTCCTTGTTTGAGTCGCAATGGAATCAGCACTACATCGACCACATACAAATCACTATTTCAGAGCAGCTTGGTGTTGAGCAACGCGCTGAGTTTTATGAGCACGTAGGCGCAATGCGCGACATGTTCCAGAACCATCTTCTGCAGCTTCTCTGTATTACTGCGATGGAACCCCCTGCAAAGCTTGAACCCGATGCTGTGCGCGATGAGAAAGTGAAAGTACTCAAAGCACTGAAACCCATCACAGGTGAAATGATTAACGAAAACGTGGTGCGGGGTCAGTATGACTCGGGAGTCGCCGATGGTAAGCCGGTTCCACGGTACCGTGATGAGCCCGGAGTACACGACAAATCGTTGACCGAAACTTTTATCGCCGCGAAAGTCGAAATAGATAACTGGCGTTGGGCTGGTGTGCCTTTTTATCTGAGAACGGGCAAACGCCTGGCGGAAAGGGCGTGTGAAATTGTCGTGCAATTTAAAGAAATTCCGCACTCCATATTTCCACTTCAGCATAAAAATACGATGGCGAACAAATTGATATTTCGTCTACAGCCGGACGAAGGTGTGCGCTTAATGCTGTGTGAAAAGCGCGTCGGGCCGGGAATGAATGTGCGTCCGATGAATTTGAGTCTTAATCCATCCAATCAACGCCAGACACGGGTGCCAGAGGCCTACGAACGACTGCTCTACGATGCACTTAGTGGCAATGCAACCCTGTTCCTGAGAGACGATGAACTTATAGAGGCCTGGCGTTGGGTCGATCCGATTATTAAATTCTGGCAAGAACAGGAGCAACGGCCGGAACCCTACACTGCAGGAACCTGGGGTCCTGCGGCCGCCACGTTGCTGCTAGCTCGTGATGGACGTCTCTGGGACGAAAATAGCTGAAATCGTAGATACGTGATAAGCCTGAAAATAAATACATCAAATGACAAGGCAGTTTGGGAGAGAGAAAACATGACAGATAACCGATTTACATCACCCGATGCTTTAGCGCGACAGCTTGCGGATGATCTGGCGGGGAAAATGCGTGAATCGATTGCTGCTCGCGGTCGTGTCTGTATTGCTGTCAGCGGAGGGTCGACACCCGTTCGTTTTTTGGAAGAGTTATCAAAGCGCAAGCTCGATTGGAGCAAAGTACGGGTTACGCTGGTTGACGAACGCTGGGTAGATGAGTCTGATGCAGCGAGCAATGCAGCTTTGGTGAAACGTCACCTGCTACAGAATGAGGCCTCTCAGACCTATTTCTTTTCATTAAAAAATAAAGCACCTGGCCCGGTAGATGGATTCATGGAATGCGAAAATGGCTTACATGAATTAATGGTGAGACTGGACTTTGCGGTACTTGGCATGGGGAACGACGGTCATACTGCATCCTGGTTTCCTGATTCAGATGCGCTACCGAAATGTCTTGATGAAGGCAATTCAGCCTGGTGTTGTCCCGTTATTGATGAGCCCACAGGTTTACCAAGAATGACGCTGACCTGGGGGCTGTTATCCAACTGTCGCCATCTCTATCTGCACTTTGAAGGCGATGAAAAGAATCGTGTGTACGCCAAAGCATGTGAAGAGAAGGAGCGGCAGAATATCAGTGCGATGCCCATACGGTCGGTGCTGTATCAGTCGCAAGTCCCATTGAGCATTTATCGGAGTGAAGAATGATCCATTCTGTTGTTGAGAGCGTTACCGATAAAATTCGCCGCCGAAGCAGTGATACTCGCCAGAAATACCTGGAGGATATGGAAGCGGCTTCGGCGAAAGGTACAGTGCGTTCCGCACTTAGTTGTACCAATCTGGCTCATGACTATGCATCAGCGAACGACGATGAAAAGCTCATACTAAAAAGCAGCAGTCGTAGTGCTAATGTGGCCATTATTAATGCCTACAACGACGTCCTTTCTGCTCATGCACCGTACCGGCATTACCCGGATTTGCTGAAGAAATTTCTCTCCGAAAAAGGCCACGTTGCACAGATGGCTGGTGGTGTTCCTGCAATGTGTGATGGCGTCACTCAGGGACAGACAGGGATGGAACTGTCGTTATTCAGCCGCGACGTGATCGCGATGAGCACGGCTGTGGCGTTGTCTCACCAGGTCTTTGACGGCAGTCTGATGTTGGGTATTTGTGACAAGATTGTCCCCGGTTTAGTCATGGCCGCCTTGCGTTTTGGTCACCTGCCAGCGGTATTTGTCCCTTCCGGGCCAATGCACAGCGGTATCAGTAATTCAGAGAAAGCGAAAACAAGGCAGGCATTCGCTCGGGGGGAGGTCGGCGAAGCCGAATTACTCGAAAGTGAAATGGGGTCCTACCACAGTGAAGGAACCTGCACATTTTACGGCACTGCTAACTCAAATCAGATGTTGATGGAGATAATGGGCCTTCAGCTTCCTGGCTCTTCGTTCGTTAACCCCGACGCTGGACTGCGTGAACCCCTGACCCGGGCTGCAGCACATCGTCTGGCAGAGATCACTGCACTGGAGCCCGGCTACATGCCGATGGCAAAAATCGTCGATGAGAAAGTCATGGTCAATGCCATGGTCGGGTTATTAGCGACGGGTGGATCGACTAATCACAGTATTCATCTGGTCGCCATTGCTCGTATGGCTGGAATCCTGATTGACTGGCAGGACATGGCAGAGCTGTCAGAAGTGGTGCCCCTCCTGACGCGTATGTACCCAAATGGCAGTGCCGATGTGAATGCGTTTGAACGTGCCGGTGGGATGCCATTTCTTATTCGTGAATTGTTGGATGCAGGCTTACTTCATGAAGATGTAAATACCATTTTAGGCGCGGGCTTACGTCAATGGTGTCGCCGTCCAGTTCTGACGGATGGGGGCGAACTGGAATGGGAAGCAATGGAAGGTGAGTCGGCCGATCTCAGTGTACTGGCCCCCGCACACGCGCCATTCTTACGTGAAGGCGGGATGAAGTTGGTCAGCGGAAACTTGGGCAGGGCCATTATGAAGGTATCAGCGGTTCCTGATGACCGCTGGGTTATTGATGCCCCCGCGCGTGTATTTACCGATCAGCAACAGGTATTGGTGGCGTATCAAGCTGGTGAGTTAAATCAGGATGTTATCGTCGTCGTAAAAGGGCAGGGACCAAAAGCCAACGGTATGCCAGAGCTGCATCAGCTTACCCCTGCATTGACCAATCTGCAGGAAGCCGGTTACCGGGTGGCACTAGTAACCGATGGAAGGTTATCGGGCGCATCCGGAAAAGTTCCAGCTGCAATACATTTGAGTCCGGAAGCGTTGGATGATGGTCCAATTCATGCGGTGAGGGACGGAGATCGTATTCTCCTGGACGGTCATAAAGGTGTATTGGGCGTGGTAGATGGCAACTTCGAACAACGTCTGAAAGAAGACCGAGCGCCACTGGATGTCAGTGATTCACAGCAAGGCGTTGGACGGGAGTTATTTGCCGGATTCCGCCAGCTTGCCGGCCCAGCGGATCAGGGCGCCATCAGTCTGGGCCTCTGATACACGTCTCAGAGCAGCGATTCAGCAGCCTTAAACGGAGTACAACAATTATGTGGACGACTTGGTTAAAGCAGGCAAAGCCTGTGATGCCCGTCATTGTAATCGACGATATTGAATACGCGGTGCCTATGGCGGAAGCACTTGTTGCGGGTGGTGTGAAGTTTCTGGAAATAACGCTTCGTACGCCTGCTGCACTCGAAGCCATTGGTTTGATCAGTCAGGAAGTTCCCGATGCCATTATTGGTGTTGGTACAGTGACTACACCGAAGCAGTTGCATGATGCACTGAACCAGGGCGCAGAGTTTGCGGTGAGCCCCGGTTTTACCCCAAAGCTGTTGGACGCTGCCAAAGAGTGGGGCGGAGCATATTTGCCCGGTGTTGCGACACCCAGTGAAGTGATGCAAGCACGGGAAGCGGGATTTCAATATATGAAGTTTTTTCCTGCGGTGCCGAGCGGCGGACGCTCAATGCTTAAGGCGATTGGTGCTCCAATTCCAGATGTGAAGTTCTGTCCGACCGGTGGCATCAGCGCCGAAACTTTTCACGACTTTCTTGCCCTGGAAAATGTCTTCGCTGTTGGTGGTAGCTGGTTGACACCCGCTTCGGCTATTTCGGCACAGAATTGGCAGGAGATTAAAGATCTCGCTTCACAAATTTAAGGGAATTGCATGACTCTCGCTGCGCTCGAACAATTTACACAACGTGCACAACAAATCTATGGCGACGAGCAGGACTGTGCGGCAATCGCACGTGAAGTACTGAATCTTTGTCAGCGGTTCGCGGGTGCGACATCCCGTTCCGTGCTGGATGAGGCCACGCCGGTAAGTCACAAGCGTTGGTCAGAAAAAGACGTCATTCTGATCACCTATGGCAATAGCATTCAGACGGCGGATGAAATGCCGTTAAAAACATTGTCGGACTTTCTTAAAGACAGACTGGCAGACGTCATCAACTCCGTTCATATATTGCCGTTTTTTCCGTACAGCTCCGATGACGGATTCTCTGTTATTGATTACAAGCAGGTTCATCCTGACTGGGGCGACTGGGGAGACGTAGCGTCGATAGCGCAGAATTTTGATCTGATGATTGATCTGGTGATCAACCATTGCTCTCGCGAAAACCTTTGGTTTATTGACTACATCGGTAACCGTGAGCCCTATATCGATTACTTTATCGAGGTAGATCCGGAGACTGACGTCTCTTTGGTTACCCGACCGCGTAACACTCCTTTGCTGACGCCGGTCTACACCCACCATGGCATTAAACATGTTTGGGCGACCTTTTCTGAGGATCAGATTGATCTGAACTTTGCTAACCCGGCGGTTTTGTTCGAGTTTATTAAAATCTATCTCTTTTATATTGAGCAGGGTGCCCGATTCATTCGTCTGGATGCGGTGGCATTTCTATGGAAGCAACTTGGAACAACCTGCCTTCACCTGAGTCAGACTCATGCTGCGGTTAAGTTACTCAGGGATGTGGTTAATTTCGTTGCACCCGAAGTCGTTGTTATCACGGAGACCAACGTTCCCGTGGAAGAGAACCTGAGTTATTTTGGTGAGTCCGACGAAGCGCATATGGTGTACCAGTTTGGATTACCGCCTCTGGTTTTACATGCGTTAAATCGCGGTAATGCCTCCTTTCTGACCGACTGGGCAGATGCCATACCACCGTTACCGGAAGGGTGTACTTATCTGAACTTCACTGCGTCACATGATGGCATTGGAGTACGCCCGGTTGAAGGGTTATTACCTGAGCGTGAAGTACAGGACCTGATTGACTCTATGCACCGCTTTGGTGGTTTCGTCAGTATGAAGGCGAACAGCGACGGTACCGAGAGCCCTTATGAAATCAATATAACTTTGTTTGATGCCTGCATGGGCACACGACGTGGCCCAGATCATTATCAGGTTCAACGCTTCCTGTGTTCACAGGCGATTATGCTGGCAATGCAGGGTGTACCTGCAGTGTATATTCATAGTCTTACAGCGTCCCCGAATGATATTGAGCACGTTGAACAGACAGGGCGAACCCGTTCTATCAACCGGCGAATATGGGATGAACAGGAATTAGAACATTTGCTGTCGAACCCCGTTACACCACAGGCTGAAGTATTTACCGAATTGACGCGTATGCTTCGTATCCGACGCGATCAACCCGCATTTCATCCCGATGCACGTCAGGACGTGATTAAAATTAATACCGATTTATTTATTCTGAAGCGCACCAGTGAGGATGGAGAACAACGCTTGTTTGCCTTATCCAATGTGACGGAGCGTATTCTGAAGTTACCGTTGGCAACCCTGGGATTCCTGGAGAATGGCTTGTCAGACCTTCTCGCTCATGAACCGAGCATTATCGAAGATGAGCTGGTCTTATTTCCGTACCAAACAGTCTGGTTATCAAACACTTGAGTACCGTGTAATCGCATTTTCTGGCAAAAGAAAAACGCCCCGTTCATATTACTGATACGGGGCGTTTTTTATATCAGAGCGACTTACTTATTCGCTACCGAATTCGCTGTTATCTGCTTCCACTGCTTCGTACAGACGATCCAGAATATCAGGCACCGCAGAAATGACACGGTTCCAGCTTGGAATAAACGGTGTTTCCATTGGATTCGCGAGGAAATGCTCACCGGCGTTCATGATATTCTCAGCGAATAACTCAACCGCTTTCTCTTCAGCGTGGCGATCAAGCTCCAGGCCATTCATGCGCGCATCGTTGTGGTAAGTTTCGATGAAGTCCAGTGCAACGCGGAAATACGTCGCTTTGATCGTACGGAAGGTCTCAGTCGTGAAGACCTCACCTTGCGTGGCAAGCTTGCGGAAAATAGCTTTACAGATATCCGTACTCATTTTTGACAGACCGGCGCTGGCGTCTTCTTCCGAAAGCGGCTGGTGCTTATGGTCGTAGACGTCCGCAATATCAACCTGACAGATACGGTTAGTCGAATAGTTCCGTTTCATTTCAGACAGTACGCCGATCTCAAGACCCCAGTCACTCGGGATACGGATATCGTTCAGAGCATCGGTTCGCATTGAGAATTCACCCGAGAGTGGATAGCGGAAGCTGTCTAAATACTCCAGAAAATCGAGAGATCCATACACTTTCTTAAGTGCGCGCAGGAGAGGGGTAACCAGCAAGCGGCTGACCCGACCATTCAATTTTTGCTCTGCGATACGGGTGTAGTAGCCCTTACCAAACACGTAGTTAAACCCAGGATGGGCAACCGGATAAATCAGGCGAGCAAGCAGGCTACGGTCGTAGGTTACGATATCGCAATCATGCAGAGCCACGGATTCCGCACGCCCTGACGCCAGGACATAGCCATAGCAATACCAAACGTTACGGCCTTTACCCATTTCAGTTGGAGCGAGGCCTTTTTCCTGCAGCATGGCATCCAAAGCTTTGAGGCGTGGGCCGTCATTCCAGAGGATGCGATGGTGTTGCGGCAGGCGAGAGAAAAATGTTTGAGCAAACTCGTGTTGTGCTTTGTCGGCACGGTCCAGGCCAATCACAATTTCGTTCAGGTAGGGGACTTGTGCAACTTCATCAACAATATGACTGAGGGCAGGGCCCTCCAGCTCGGAAAAGAGGGAAGGCAACACCAGAGACATCGGGCGTAAACGTGAAAAACTCATAAGTTCACGTTCTAAATCTTCAACCGGTCGATCGGTGAGGTTGTGCAGAGTGGTTACAATGCCGTTCTGATAAAAATCAGCCACTGCAGGTCTCCTTAAGCAGTTTTTCTAGTAAAGATAAAATGGCGCTGTTCCAGCCCTTCGGGCCTTTAAAGTCAGCGGTAATCGTATTTGTATTGTTAAGTTCGAGGGTACCCGATTCGCCGGGGATAACAACCGGGTAGTCGGACGCTTCAAGCATGGCTTTATCGTTCTCTCCATCGCCAAGCGCAATGACGATGGGCGGTGTATCCAACAGCCAGCGTTGGGTGTAGTGATGGCGGAAGAAATCGACAGCGGAGGCTTTATCTGCGTCGCCCATCACGTGATAAAAACGCCCACCTTTTAACAGGCGCAGTCCGTGAGCATTCAGGGCCTGACGAAAATGCTCAATGTCACCAGTATCGTCACCGCGCCAGAGCAGGGGCTCGGTTGCTGCTCTCTGACGGGCAAAGTGTGCGTCGTCTGTACTCAGGCCAGTTACCGCCGCGACTTCGGTGTCGGTCATGTCATTAAAACCGCGAAAGTTGAACCCGTCTTTTCTCAGATCATGCAGTACGTGCAGAATATCGGAGTAACTCGCTCCGGGCAGTTCGCAAAGCCATTCTGGCTCGCCGTCAGTATCGACAGTCGAGTAGTAAATAGCGCCACCATTCTCACACACGTAGGGAGACGTATTCGCTAGTGTACGGCGCAGTTGCAGTACCTCAGGCTGGGTTTTACTGGTGTTAAAAATGACGGGTATCTGGAGGCGCTTAAGAAGCGTCAGCGCCTCTGTTGCGGCGGTGGTGCTGTAGTCGTGATGATCAAGTAAGGTGCCGTCGAGATCGGTCAGTACGATAATCGGTACCGTCGGGCATTGAGTCATGTTCTGAATTCCCTGGTTTGAATGTCAGCGACTTTGTGTTCGTCGTTGATCGACAGTATCAGGTTGGCAAGTTCTGGCAGGCGGGTCAATGCCTGTCGGGTTAAACGCTCATAATGTTGGATAAAGCGTTGTATTGCGGCCTCATCAAGACTGCGGTCGGTCGCACCTTTCGCCATTTTTTTATTGCCGACTTCCTGTTGTGTTCGCCAACGCTGTACCGCAGCCATATCCGGAACCTTCAACATGATCAGGAAGTCGATTGCGGAAAACCATTCTTTGTAGGGGC
Organism: Thalassolituus sp.; assembly: GCA_006212115.1. Taxonomy (GTDB): domain Bacteria; phylum Pseudomonadota; class Gammaproteobacteria; order Pseudomonadales; family Oceanobacteraceae; genus Thalassolituus. Next base: position 10,267 of record PDUK01000016.1, read on the forward strand.
CTGCGAGCTGCTGGTTTACCCAACCTCGCCATACACCGTCTTCATCTTCCTGTTCTTCAAGCTCATTAACTGGGCTGTACAGCAATTCATCCTGCACGGATTGGCAGCCGACACACCAACCTTCGAACAGAATGGCATCAACAGGCCCAGAGACCTGATGCCATTGCGATTCGGGCAAGCGATCGTCGCTGGCTTTGTCGAATGCTGGAATCGAGCAGGTGTCGCCTTGCTTTAGTTGTCTCAGTGTCTTAAACAGCGCAATTCCACGGTCTACCTCGTGCGTACCCGGGACTCCGCGAGTGGCAAGGAGGGGGTGGATATCTTTGCTGAGAGACTGTCGATCGGCGTGGGAAAGGTAGAGGTCATCAATCGACACGACGACGATATTCCAGCCAAACACAGCCTTGTATATATCTTTAAGCGCGAGCGAAAGTGTACTTTTACCGGAGCCCTGTCCGCCGTGAATACCAATAACCGGCGGTAGCGGAGAATCTGAGATTATCCCTGCCAATGTTGCCGCCAATGGCGCCCAGACTTCTTGCCACTGGCTAAGCCACCCCTCAGGGATACGAGTATCTGCTGGGGGGTGTGGAAGGATGGCATTTAACCTCGATGTATCGGGTGTCAGGTTTTCGGGCCAGCCAGTCATAGTCTATTCCTTTCGATCGTCGTTACGTGCTCGTCTTATTAACATAACCGTCTGCACGCACTGTGCCATAGCACTGTGCATTGTATTGCTGTGCGGGTGGGAAGTATGATCTTGAGGAATGCGATAGAGGATAGTGGCACTTAATCAGTGCACGTCCTCTATGCAAACCTATTTTGCACTATTTTGGAGCATCGTAATGGCACGAGTCGCCTATCAGGGAACCGCAGGGGCCTATTCCCATTTGGCCTGCACACAGGTATTTCCAGATTGGGAGTATCTGGCCTGTGACGATTTTCTGAGTGCACTGGATCTGGTCAGTGGTGGCTTTGCCGAGCGTGCAATGATTCCTCTGGAGAACTCCACGGCAGGTCGTGTAGAAGAGATTTATCGTCTGATTCCGCGTACTCAACTATGCGTAATCGCTGAGCATTTTGAACCTGTGAATCATTGCTTACTGGCGTTACCCGGTGTCAGTGTGGAAGAGCTAAAGACCGTCCGTTCTCACCCACAGGCTCTCGCCCAATGTCATCAGAGATTGTTGAGTATGGGGTTGAAGGCGGAGGCAGCGGTAGACACGGCCATGTCCGCTCGAGATCTGATAACCCGTGGCGACCGGAGTAATGCGGCAATTGCTTCCTCACTGGCGGCCGAGCTGTATGGCTTGGATATATTGCAAGAGCAGTTTCAGGATGTCTCGGGTAATACGACCCGGTTTCTGGTGTTTGCCCGAGAGCCAGAACACAGCGAATACCAGTCTGGCATCCGCTATATCACCAGCTTATTGTTCTCTGTAAGAAACATGCCCGCGGCTTTGTATAAAGCCTTGGGTGGGTTTGCAACCAACGGTGTGAACATGGCAAAGCTTGAGAGTTATATGGACGGCGGCACCATGGAGGCCAGTCATTTTCATCTGGATATCTACGGACATCCTGAGCAGGCGCATGTACGAAACGCACTGGAAGAGCTGAGTTATTTTGCCAGCGAAGTACGTATCTTGGGGAGCTATCCGGCCCATGGCTACAGAAAAACGACTGAGTTTGTTTGAAGGCTACTTTTCTCTAGTTATTTATTCAGAGTTACTTTTTCAGAGCTACTTCTCAGGATTATAAGGGCATCCAGGTAGCGAACAGATCGCGCAGAGTATGCTTGCGGATAGGCTTGTTGATGAGCCCGTCCATGCCCGCCCTGCGAGCTAACTCCTCAAATTCTCCGCCCAGATGCGCTGTCAGCGCAATAATTGGAATATTATCCCTACGGTGGTCGGATTGGTTGCTGTTCTGCGCTTCTAGCTTGCGTATTTCGCGGCTGGCATCGTAGCCATCCATGACCGGCATTTCACAGTCCATCAAAATCAGATCTGGTGCTTGGGGCCGTTTACCAAAGGCCGCCAGAATCTGGGCGCCATTCGAAAATACCTCACACTCCATTTCGAGGTGGCGAAGCATACCGGCAATCACTTTCTGGTTGACGATATTGTCCTCTGCTACCCAAACGGTGCCTTTTCTATATGCCTCGTTAGTACTGTCCACTGTGCTTTGAAGCTGGATCAGGTTGACCACTTGATTGAGAAGGATATGCGACCGTAATGGACGCTCGCACTGACGATCCTGACTGATGCGCGGCCAGAAACTATCGACAACACAGATCAGGTTGTCCGGAATATTGTTATCGGCCGGGAGCGAGTCGACGATCATGCAGTCGAGCGGAGTATGGTAACGGCTGGTCACTTCAGTCAGACCCAGCCGTTCGGTCATGGTTTTAACGAACGCGCGCTCGGTTGGGTCAGAGAGTTCAATAAAGCAGGTTTTGCCGCTCAGGTCCGGAAAGGAATAGGCGCCTTCTGGAGACATATCGGGCAGTTCGACGGTAAAGCTGGAGCCCTCGCCAACGGCACTGCTCACGCGGATATTACCGCCTAACAGTTCGGTAAGACGTTGGCTGATTGTCAGGCCGAGTCCCGTGCCTCCGTAGTATTTGCTGGTCGTGGAGGTAGCCTGTGTAAAGCTGGTAAACAGATTATCCTGCTGCTCGGCTGAGATGCCGATACCGGTGTCCTGGATGGTGACAGTCAGCGTGTCTTTATTCCAGTTCAGGCGTACTTCTACGTGCCCTTTGTCGGTAAATTTAACAGCATTATTGATCAGATTATTCAGCACCTGCCGCAGTCGCATTTCATCGGTTTTTACCAGCGAATACTGCGGTTGACCGAGATCCGCTATCAGAGTCAGTTGCTTATCCAGTGCTTTACGGCTGTGCAATAAAAGGCACTCATTGACCAGTGCCGTAATCTCTACCGGACGTTTTTCTAACGTCATTTTTCCTGATTCAATTTTGGATAAATCCAGTACGTCGTTAAGCAAAGACAGAAGGTTCTCCCCAGAACCCGATATCGTTTCAACGTAGCGTTTTTGCTGACTGTCCAAGCGAGTGTGCTGTAGGAGTTCGACCATGCCCAGAACGCCATTCAAAGGGGTACGTATTTCATGGCTCATCATTGCTAAGAAAGCAGATTTAGCGCTGGCCTCGGCGTCTTTTTCAGCAAGAGATGCTTCTGATTTTCGTAATCTTTCCTCGCTTTGGGCAGAGCGTTGACGGGCAGCGATAATATCTTTACGAGCTTTGATCTGTTCCAGTCGTTGTTCGTAGAGTCGTAGAACAATTGCCAGACTGTGAATAGCAATCAGGCTGATCGCTCCGATGTGCGCGGCGTAAGCAATGACATCGTTAGTCGGGATAACACTTTGACGTGCGAGGCTATGTACAACGATAGCCGATGCCAGAGCGTACACGCCAAGCGTATATACAAAGCGGGACATGGAGCTGAACGGCTGCGACAGGGCCGCTGCAATCATCAGGAATACAGGGGTCAGCAGAGTAACGACACGCATCACATTTGATGTGGTGTGGACATCACTGAGGAGTACGGTAATGACCCCAAGGGAGGTAATACCGATAGCGCCTTTGTATAGAAAAACTAATGCTTTCCGATAGGCGCCGGTGATCCCGAGGAAGCTCATGCTGAAGAGGATGATCAGCAGCATCGCAAAGCAGGATGTAATAAAGCTCGCTTGTTCTTCAAACTCAGGAGAACCCGGCCAGAGATGGCGGAATCCAAGACCGGTATGCGCCCAGAAAAACGTCAGATAGGTGATCACAAAGCCACAGAAGAACAGCATATAGCGTTCACGGATCACCAGATAGACAGATAAGTTGTAAAGAAAAAGAGCCAGCAGGAAACCACTGAATAAACCAAAAAATAGCTGCTTATTCCGTTGGCTGCTGTGCAGGCTTTGCTCACGATACAGTCGTAGTGGCAGGTTCAGAAGAGCGGTATTCTCGACCCGCAAATACACCATGTAATCGCCTGCCTGGTCGAAGGGCAAGGCAAAATTGAAAGCCAGTTTAGCGCGCTCTGACATGGGCGTTGTCAGTGAATTTCCATCGTACCCAGAGGCTATCAGTGTGTTACCCCGGTACATACGGAAGTCCACCCGTTCGACCCGCGCGTAGTCAATTTCTATATGCCAACGTTCATTGGTATCACGCACCGACAACGGTAACCGGTACCAAAGCGGGGGACTGGATACACCGGGGTTGGGGATCAAAGCTCTGACGGGACGCCACGGCAGTTGCGAGGAGTGTATGGCGTTGGCGTCAAATCCTTCCGACTCGGACCATTCCTGAAGCGACAGACCTAATAGCTTTCCCTCCAGTTCTGGCGACAGAGGAATCGCAAGAACCGAAGCGGGGAGTAAGGCAATTAAAAGCAGGAGTATCCGTACCGCCACACGCATCTTCTTTTGTTCGGTTTAAAGGGAATAAACGAAGCTATGAGTCTATAGCTTCGTTCTGTTTATGTCATTGACACATCAGGCCCGATCGGACGCTTTTTTACGCTCGTAACTGGTGCGTCGGAACTGAACCGGAGACGCATCTTCCCAGCGTGTGAACGCGCGCGTAAACGCACTGGTCTCCGAAAAACCCGTAGCAATCGCAATGTCTGCAATGCTTTGCTCTGTGGAGGCCAATAAGTGTTTTGCTTCGAGTGCGCGAATGTCGTCTTTTATCTTTTGATAGGTGGTACCTTCTGCCCTGAGCCAGCGTCGAAGTGTCGCACCAGACACAGACAGCATTTCGGCGACGGTTGAGAGGTCAGGCAGTTGACTGACGTCGTGTTGATTCAGGCGGTAGCGAATTTGGGCACTGACACTTTGATGGGGATCGGGGCGCGCCAATAAATCCGCCGGAGAATGACTTAAAAACAACTCCAGAGTATTGGCTGTCTGCACCAGTGGCAGCTGTATTGCCTGAGTCGGTAAAGTCAGTGCCAGTACAGGGGCATCAAAGGTAACTGGGGTTGCAAAGAGATCCTGATAGAGTGCCGAGTGAACCGGGGCGGGGTAGGGACATTCAACTTTCAATAACGGAATTCCTCGTCCCGTTAACCAGCTACTGAAGCGGTGCCAGATCACCAGAAGAGACTCACTCAGGAAATGATCCGTGTCGTACTCGCTGGCGTGACTGATAAGCAACCGTGTGCGTTGCTCATCCTGCTCAAGTAATACCTGTGGGGAATGAGGCAGCAAACGATAAAAGGCGCTGGCACGTCGCATGGCGTGCTCCAGCGTCGCGCAGGTAATAACGGAGCGACACATCATTGCAAAGGTGCGAAACAGAACGGGTTCTGGGTTTAAACCCATCGCTTCATCATTAGTCGTGCGCCAGATGGTCAACATCAGGCGGGCGTAGGTATCGGGTGAGAGTGATCCATCATCTGCAAAGTCATCCTTATGGATACCCGCTTGAGCGAATAACTGATGGTCGGATACACCGTGCCGGGCAGCTCCGTCCAGTGGAGCGCGAATAAACGCTGCGGGAATAGAAAAGGTGGCCATACGTTAGATGTGGTCGAGAGCGCGATAACCAATAGAGTGATTATCTTATCAGTTCTTAAAAAGCGACGTTCGATTGCGTCCACTTTCTTTTGCGTGATACAGCGCCTTGTCGGCGTTGCTCAACCACTCCATTGCCGAACCATTCTGATCAGAACGCTCAGCAACACCGATGCTGGCGCTGATGTCGTGTTGCGAATTACGACCGAGATTCAGAACTGAGCGTCGCAGTTTTTCGGCCAGCTCCATGGAACTGGCGGCATCGTGGTTATCGAGAATGACTGAGAAAATCTCACCGCCAAAGCGTGCGGCGTAGTTATCAGCGCTCAGGGACTTCAGGCCTTGCCCAATGCGGCGCAGCAGCTCGTCACATTGTTGATGCCCGATGCTGTGGTTCAGGTCGCGAAAGTGATCCATGTCCATTAACAACAGACAACCGGGCTGTTGAGACTGGAAGTAGTCTTCGAGAACAGGCAACCATGATGACTTGTTCAGTAGTCCTGTCAGACTGTCGCGTGTCTGAATTTGCGACAGCGTTTCGTTTGCCCGGCTGACATCGAGTTTACCGACAGCGGTATCGGTGACGTCGTAGATAATCACGCATATGTGATCAGCCTGACGGTTCACCGATTCGAGCGGAATGATACTGGTGTTCTGATACATGAACTCGCTGCGGCCAGTAATGGGGCGCGAATTGCGGAAATGGAACAGATAGGGGCGCTGTTCCCAGATGGTGAACGTACGTGTTTTCAGCTGAAAAACGGGTTCAGCTTTCTGGCGGAACCAGGATTCGTCGATATCGGGAAACAGGGAAAACAGGTTTTCACCCTTTGCACGCTGCGGACTCAGGCCACTGTGGCCTTCCATAAATGCATTCCATAGCTGTACGTCGTAGTTTCTGTCCAATACAACGAGGCCAACATCGATATTCTGCAGAATATCCATCAGCCAATGAATGTCGTTTATGCCGTCGCTGTTTGCAGCCATTCAGATCGTATCCTGTGTCCAGTCGAGTCGATTAGTCCAGCAGGTAATCGACTTTTTTATTCAGGGTTTTGACGGATTCTTCGGTAAAAAGAAGAAGCAGCTCACAATCAATATTTACGTGCTCAATGGTGTAATGGATTTCAATCGCCAGAGCTTTATCCCAGCCGTTATTGCCGTAGGCCACGAGGTCCTTAAGATCGCAATGTTGCCCCAGAACAACCGGGTGCCCCTGATTGAAGACGATCTCAAGCTGGTCGCCGATGCCGTGAATACAGGCCCCAATCAACACAGAAGCCGTGTCCATCAACAGCTCAAGCTCAGCCTCCTGTGTCAGGGGGCCCTCGTACTTCATCAGCGAAGCAAGGCTTGCGAAGGACGCATCATTAAACATCAACATGGCTTCACCAGAGATGCCTGCGCCAATAAAGCCCTGGCACACGGCAGACACGCTGGAATCGCCGGTTGCGCCCTGCAAAGCCATATTCAGATCACTGTTTTCAATCACGCTGATCTTCGGAATAGGCAGAACAACATACGCATTGAGCAAACGAGCCAACCGATCTGCCGCTTGTCCCATCGCAACGTTGGTCAGCTCCTGATAACAGTCGCGTTGATCCTCTGTCAGAATTTCTGCCGCAGCTGGCATATCACACTCCGGTCATGATGCCGTACTCAGTCAGTACAGCACGTGCCTTTTCGGCATCAATGGGTTTCTTGATAAAGGCCATCGCGCCCAGGTTTTTCACGCGCTCCTGAGCGTCTGGCTGGATGTCTCCGGAGACAACGATGACCATTGCAGGCAGGTCATCCCGGCGGATGGTTTCTAACACACCGTATCCGTCCATGTTGGGCATGGTGAGATCAAGAAAGACGACGTCGCCTTTGCCGTCACGAATGGCTTCAACACCCTCCAGGCCGTCACCGGCAAAGTGCACGGTCACTTCCCATTCCTTCGGCAGGGCTCGGGCCATCTGTTTTCGGGCAAAACTGGAGTCGTCACATATCAATACATTGAGGCTCATAGTTCGGGTCTTCACTTCCTGTCAGGCGAATCATTGCACTACCCGAATCGGACACTGCTGCGCCCAAACTCGTATACATTAACCATTTCGATGTTGTTCAGATCGGAAGATAGGAACTTAAGGCATCGTCTGGCAATGCCTTAAGTAATAGTTGCTGAACTGAGGTTAAGCAAGGAAGAGGGAAGGAAAGTTCAGGAGCGTTTGTCGTAGACCACAACCAATTGGCGAGACAGCGCTAGCAGAGTTCCATCGGCGCGATAGATCTTGGCCGTGGTATGGGCGTATCCGCCGTGTGCTTCCATGATGTCCACCTCGTAGTAGAGCCAGTCATTGGCAGCGAGCGGTGTGTCGCCATCTCTGGGTGAGCTCATCAATTCGAGGCTCCAGGTGATACTCGCGCAAGGTGCAACAGAACGAAGTTTCTGCAGCGTTGCTGGTGGCCAGGCATCGATCAGTGCGACCAGATGTGCCTCTGTCATAGGGCCTGTGCTGTCATTGAAGCGCATCCAGCCGTGGATATGATTGTCTTTGCTCCCGGTAAATGGCAGCCCTCCACTGACGTAGCTGAAATCAATGTGACGGACGAACTCGGGAGTCAGACCAGCAATGTAGCCCAGCTTGGTTCCGCTTCCCGGTTCTCCGGTTTCGATCGCCGCCGGTTCGACAACGACGTCACTCTCGCGCTGACTGCCGTAGCAGGCGGTGACGACCGTGGCGCAGTCGTCGTTCTGCAGAACTTCTGCCTGTAAGTGAGAAATTGAACGTCCACTCTTTAACTCGCGGGTTTCAATCTCGTAGGGCTGTTCGGTTACCAGTGCACCGCAGAAATGGATGCTCAGGGAGCGCAGTGGCGCTTTTTGAGGAAAATCTCTCTCAATAGCGGTGAGCGCGAGAGCCGCCGACATTCCCCCAAAGGTCGTTTTTCCCTGACCCCAGCTACCATCAACCGGCGGCAGATCATTCTTTGAGATGGCATCGTAATAGAAGTCGAACGGGTTCATCTATACTCCAATTTTGCTGTATGGATCACGTACAGAGTTTTTACGTGATCGTAAATGTCAATATAACTGCTCGGATGCGCCATTGCTCCAAAGCCTTGGGCCGCGTACTTTAGCGACATTGATCACGAGGAGTGAGTCCTGAAATGTCAGAACAACTGACCCAGAGAGCGGCGCGATTTGTCTCAGTCTTGCCGCATTGTCGCCTACTCAAGATGTCGGTGGAATACGCAGACGGTGAAAAAGTCATTCTCAAACTGCCTTACAGTGAACAGATTATAGGCAATCCCGAGAATGGCGTGGTGGCGGGCGGCAGTCTGACCACCCTTATGGATACCGCATGTGGAACGGCTGCATTTAACTGTTTTGAAGATGGTGAGGTCTGCCCCACACTGGATTTACGCATGGATTATCACCGCGCAGCCAGCCCCGGCGAGAACTTGATCGGTGAGGCAAAGATTGTACGGAAAGCAAACAGTCTGGTCTTTACTCAGGGAGAAGTGCGTCAGGAGAGCGACAACAAGGTCATCGCTACGTGTACGGCTAACTTTATGCGTATCGGCCTGAAACTCGGCGGAACAGCGCAGTCTAGTAATGGAGGCAAGTCAGCATGAGCAATGAGATGCCTGATGAGCTACGCACTGTTCTTCTGAATAGTCGCCAGAGCGGTAACTTCGATGCCGTTGTTGAGGCGGTTCCCTACGCAAAGCTGCTGGGTATTCAGCTGCACTCTATGGATCTGCAACCAACGTTTATCGTACCGGCGAACAAAGACAATATAGGTAACCCCATGCTACCGGCGATTCACGGTGGAGTGATTGCAGGTAGCATGGAAACCGCTGGTGCGCTGCACTTACTGATGACGATGGAGAGCATCGCGTTACCAAAGATTATCGACTTCTCTATCGATTATCTGCGTGCAGGACGCCTGCAGGACACCTACATCAGTTGTCAGGTCTGGAGGCAGGGCAGCAGGGTTGCTAATGTCGCGATTAACGCCTGGCAATCTGATCCGGCTGAGCCTATCGCAACGGCCCGGGCTCACTTCTTACTGGTGCAGGACTAAGGATTCAGTCGTACAGCGCGTGAGTGCTGTAGTGTTTCAGATCGAGGCGTTGATTGAAGGTAATGATGCGTCCTTGCCAAGCACTGGACGACGGCTTTACACTACTTGCGAATTATCTGTCGGGGTGCCTGACCCGTTATTAATTTAACGACACAGGCTGAGATCGCGAATGCGGGTCCCGTTGAACCTGATCTGGTTAGTGCCAGCGTAGGGAACAGAGATGCCTATCACGAAGCCTTGTCTTCGTGTCTATGCGTAAGCGCGCCTTAGCCTGCAGCTGGCCTTTATCCGGCTAGTATTCTTGGTTTTGGTCGTGTGCATGCACGTCTTTATTTCTCGTCGCTGCCTGCCTGATCCATTTTGGAGAAGAGCATGGCTGACACCACACAAAACGAATTTAACCCATCCTACCAGCACCCGTCCTCGGACAAGCTATACATCACTGGAAGCCGTCCCGATATCCGTGTGGGGATGCGCGAAATTTCACTATCTGACACCCAACACGCAGACGGCACTGCTACCCCGAATACGCCACTACGGCTGTACGATACGTCTGGCCCTTACACCGACCAGGATATTGATGTTGCTGTTACTGAGGGACTGGCGGGCATCCGGACTGCATGGATTGAAGATCGGGAAGACACCGAATTTACAGATCGCCGCCCGGTTCGCCAGAAGCGTATTCAGGCAAAAGAGGGGCAGTTTAAAGGCGATATCGTCACTCGTAAGGCGAAGCCGGGGCGAAATGTCTCACAGCTCTGGTACGCACGACAGGGCATCATTACCCCTGAGATGGAGTTTGTTGCGATACGCGAGAACCTCGGATTATCCGATCAGGAAATTCAGTCTGCGGTTGCTGAACAGCATCCGGGACAACCATATGGTGCACGAATCCCAGAGATAATTACCCCCGAATTTGTCCGCTCCGAAGTTGCAGCAGGGCGAGCTGTTATTCCAGCCAATATTAATCACCCTGAAGCCGAACCCATGATTATCGGGCGCAACTTCCGCGTCAAAGTGAACGCTAATATCGGTAATTCAGCGGTATCGTCCAGCATTTCTGACGAAGTGGAAAAAATGGTGTGGGCTACACGCTGGGGCGCTGACACCATAATGGATCTTTCTACGGGTAAGAACATTCACGAGACTCGCGAATGGATTATGCGTAATTCACCGGTTCCAGTGGGCACCGTGCCTTTGTATCAGGCACTGGAAAAAGTAGGGGGCATTGCCGAAAACCTGACCTGGGAAGTGTATCGCGACACACTTATTGAACAGGCTGAACAAGGCGTCGATTATTTTACCATTCATGCAGGGGTTCGCCTCGCGTACATTCCTATGACCGCGAACCGACTGACCGGTATTGTCAGCCGGGGTGGTTCAATTATGGCGAAGTGGTGTCTGGCTCATCACAAGGAAAACTTCCTGTACACGCATTTCGAAGAGATCTGCGAAATCATGAAGGCGTACGACATCTGCTTCTCTCTTGGAGATGGTCTGCGTCCGGGCTCGATTGCCGATGCGAATGACGAAGCACAATTCGCAGAATTACGAACGCTGGGTGAGCTGACAAAAATCGCCTGGGAGCACGACGTACAGACCTTTATTGAAGGCCCCGGGCACGTTCCAATGCACCTGATTGAACGCAATATGCAGGAGCAATTAACTCATTGTCATGAAGCGCCGTTCTACACTCTTGGTCCACTGACTACCGATATTGCCCCCGCCTACGATCATATTACTTCGGGGATTGGAGCAGCATTAATCGGCTGGTATGGCTGTGCCATGCTGTGCTACGTCACACCAAAAGAGCACCTTGGATTACCGAATAAAGAAGACGTTAAACAAGGTCTGATTGCCTACAAGATTGCGGCGCATGCGGCGGATCTTGCAAAAGGACATCCCGCGGCGCAGTTGCATGATAACGCCATGTCCGCTGCGCGTTTCGAGTTCCGCTGGGAGGATCAGTTTAATCTTGCACTGGACCCGGAAACTGCACGTCGTTATCACGATGAAACCATGCCACGTGAAGGACATAAAGTGGCGCATTTCTGTTCTATGTGCGGGCCGAAATTCTGCTCAATGAAACTGTCTCATGATATCCGCAACAGGGAAGCGGGCATGGAAGAAATGTCGGAAAAATTCCGTGAAGAAGGCAGCGAATTGTACGTCGATGCGGTGTCTTCCTGATGACCCAAGCCGTTATTGTTGGGGCTGGGTTAATGGGCCGACTGCTGGCCTGGCGACTCAGTAAAAGCGGTGTGAAGGTATCTGTCTATGATGCGTCCCGAGAGGATGCATCTTTATCGGCAGCGTGGACTGCTGCGGCTATGATTGCCCCCATCTCAGAAAAGCCCCTGTGCCACCCAGATGTGTTCCAGCTTGGTCTGCGTTCTCTACAGTTGTGGCCACAATTATTAGCAGAACTGCAACGTGATACCGGACAGTCGGTTCGGTATTTACGTCGTGGCACTCTGGTGGTTGCGCATCCGTCGGATGCTGCAGAACTGACATTATTCAAAAATAAAGTCTGTGATGCGGAATTACCCGGTGAATCGTATGCCGTTGCACTCGATCAAGAAGGCATAGCCAAAAAAGAACCTCAGCTCTCAACTTCGTTCGACAGAGGTTTCTGGTTGCCTGATGAAGCTCAGGTAGATAACCGTACTTTACTGTCGGCACTGTCCTCCGCAGCGGAGCAGTATGGTGCTGAGTTTCATTATTCTGCTCCAGTCCAGTTTGATGGTGATCGCCATCTCTATCGACGAGATGATTCGGAGCTTACGGCAGACATCGTGATCGATTGTCGTGGTGCCGGGATGGTGTCACGTGCGCACTATCCAGAACAGTATCCCGAACAGCATCCAGAAAAGGACAGGAGCACCCAGTCCATTGAAGGAATACGCGGAATTCGCGGTGAAACCATCTGGGTTGCGTGTCCGGAAATCGAGATCCATCGACCGGTACGTTTGCTTCATCCGCGCTATCACCTGTATCTGGTTCCCAGGGGCGAGGGGAAATATCAACTCGGTGCGACCGAACTGGAAACCAATGATCGCTCACCCGTGAGTGTCCGTTCTGCAATGGAAATGCTGAGCGCTTTTTGGGCGCTAGCGCCTGAATTTTCCGAAGCCCGGATTTTGTCGATGGAGACTAATTTGCGGCCAGCGACGCAAGATCATCGCCCCGTCATTATCGACGACATACATGATAACGGTCGCATTGTCGTAAATGGGCTTTTCAGACACGGTTTTCTTCTTGCGCCAGCCTTACTCGAAAAACTCACGCTCGGTGCATTATCGGGATTAATGTCTTTGCCAAAACGGTCGTCAACAGGCCCGCGGAGGGTGTATGAAACTGGTTATTAACGGTGAGAGTACTGAGGTCGCTACGCCGGAGTCATTGTTTGATCTGGTTGTTAATCATCTGCAATACCCGGACGAATCTGGCCGCTACATCGTTGCGGTGAACAGCGAGTTGGTAACAAAAGACCGATGGACGGACGTTGCACTGAAAGACAATGACTTGGTTGATATTCTGGGGGTAATAACCGGTGGCTAATACAGAGAGTTCGACTTCCCAGCTGACGATTGCGGAAACGGTAATATCCAGTCGGTTCTGGCTCGGCAGTTCTGATTATCCTTCTCCGGATATCATGGGGGCAGCGTTTGCTGCAGCCAATCCAGGGTTCGTCACGGTTTCGTTGCGACGCCAGACTGCGGGGCAGGTAAAGCACAATGACTATCGTCACCGTATTGAAGAATGGTTGGCATCGAGTCGGGCAAAGTTATTGCCGAATACGGCCGGAGCAACGTCCGCAAAAGAGGCCATTCATCTCGCCGTTCTCGCACGCGAACTGTTTAATACCCAATGGATTAAGCTCGAAGTTATTGGCGATGACTACAGCCTTCAGCCGGATGTCTTTGAGCTGGTGGCTGCTGCTAAAGAACTACAGCAACAAGGCTTTTCTGTGTTGCCATATTGCACGGATGATCTTGGTGTCTGTGAGAAGTTACTGTCGCTGGGGTGCCCTGCGGTGATGCCTCTCGCGGCACCCATCGGAACCGGAAAGGGCTTGCTCAACCCGTATCAGTTTCAAACCTTACGCTCGTCGTTAAAAGAGGCAGTGATCGTCATCGACGCTGGGATCGGGCGTCCCTCTCAGGCGATGCAAGCGATGGAGCTGGGGGCCGATGCAGTGTTGCTCAATACTGCAGTGGCAAAGTCGAATGATCCAGTCGCGATGGCCAGTGCCTTCGCCAGTGCCATTGAGGCAGGACGGCGGGCGTATCTGGCCGGTGTTATCCCGGAAAGAGATCGGGCAGTACCGAGTACGCCCAATGCGGGGCTGCCGTTCTGGCATCAGAGTGCACCATGATGGCAAGGGGTTATATGCTGGTGATATGTGCCTCTGACAGTCGGGGCGGTGCAGGATTACAGGCGGCCCTGGCACAGGCCGCATTGATTGAGTGCGAATGTCGTACTGTTCTGACGTCGGTCACGGTACAGAGTCACGAGGGTGTCGAGCACGCAGAAGCGGTGTCGTGCTCATTGGTACGGCAGCAATTTGAATCCGCGCTGAAAGACGGGCTGCCCAATGTCGTTCTGATTGGTTGGCTGCCGCCTGACCCGGCCATGATAGGCCTGATCAGAGAGTTGTTGACCGAACTCCGCAGCAGGACTGGAGTGCAGATCGTCTGGGACCCGGTTCTCAAGTCTACCTTAGGCCATTTACCAGCTCATCATACCGAGCTGATGTCACTTTTGCCTTTAGTCAGTGTTATTACGCCAAGCCTTTGCGAAGCACGGGCACTCTGTAGCGTTGTGAATGACGATCATCAGGCAAACGCCACGCTGAACGCCGACAGCGCTGCGCGGCAATTACAGAAATTAGGCGCATCGACGGTCGTGATTACTGGTGGCGACATTGCGGGTGATGAGCATCAGAAAGCTTGGGCTGAAAACGACGAGACGGAAAACGACGGGACTGAAAACGACGCGCTAACCTGCCACCAAGATGCAGGCTGTTGGATCACCGATCGGGTGTACAGTCGTCGTGACGAGGGGATTCCAGAGACGGGCGTCCTGACAGAGTTCGCCATGCATCAACGTCGTGTATCAGCTTCTGCGCACGGCACAGGAAGTCACTTCTCTGCGGCTGTGGCAGCGTATCTGTCAGTAGGAGAGCGTCTGTACGATGCTCTGTTAAAGGGTGCCGCAGCGACGCGTCAGGCGTTGCTGAATGCATCCGGTTGCGAGCGTTTCGATTACGGCAATGCACAGGCGCGCGCTCTGCCAGAGGACGGCGATGTATGGCCCATCGTTACAAATATTGTCAGTAGTATCGTCTCTGACCAAACATCCCAATCAATAGGACGTCGTTCACATGAGCAAGCTGCGTTTGCGCCTTATAAACCCGGATTGTATGCACTGACGGATTCGGTTGAGCACGCAAAGATTCTTATCAGACAAGGTATCGATACATTGCAGTGGCGCGTAAAAGATTCTCGCCCGGATTATCGCGAACAAACTCTTGAGGTCCTTAATCTTTGTCGCGAAGCAGGCGTTGGGTTCTGGTTGAATGATGATTGGCGCCTAGCGTTGGATATTCACCCGGATGGTGTGCATTTGGGGCAGGAAGATCTATTGGACGCTGACATTCCCGCATTGCGTGCGTCGGGTGTTGGCCTTGGAATCAGCAATCATACGGATTGGGAAATTGCGCGAGCGCGCTCTTTTGAACCGAGTTACATCGCATTTGGCCCCGTGTTTCCTCCGTTATCGAAAAAACTGAAATATCCGCCGCTGGGCATTGACCGTCTGACCGCCTGGTCGAAGCGGTACAAGGCATGGCCACGTACCTGCATCGGCGGGATAGTGCCCGACAATGTCGCCGCTGTCGCAGCAACGGGAGTGGGCTCGTTTGCGCTGGTCACCTGTATCGCGGGTGGTCCGGCAGATGAACCACGTATCGGAGAGACCCTGCGAATTCTGCGCAACGCACTCGATGCATCGCAATCAGGAGGCGACAAAATCAACTGAAGTCTTGAAAAGCCCTCAGCTGCCCCCAGATAGAGCGCTGTACACTGTTGTGGGTCGCCGAGCAGGCGACAACTAAGTTGAAAGGAGAGACGAATGACCGCCGCAAGCAAAGAAACTTTGGGGTTTAAAACAGAGGTTAAGCAGCTTCTGCACCTGATGATTCATTCCTTGTATTCCAACAAAGAGATCTTCCTGCGTGAGCTTGTATCCAACGCATCCGATGCGTGTGACAAGCTGCGTTTCCAGGCTCTGAGTAATAATGACCTGTACGAATCAGAAGCGGATCTCAAAGTCGACATCACCTTCGACAAAGAAGCAAAAACACTGACCATTGCCGACAACGGCATTGGTATGACCCGCGATGACGTGGTGAACCACCTTGGTACCATCGCTAAGTCGGGTACAGCTGAATTCCTGAGCCAGTTGAGCGGTGATCAGCAAAAAGACTCCCAGCTGATTGGTCAGTTCGGTGTGGGTTTTTATTCGGCGTTTATCGTTGCTGATAAAGTGGTTGTCGAAACTCGCCGTGCGGGTGAGAGCGCTGACCAAGGTACTCGTTGGGAATCCGAAGGCGAGGGTGAATTCAGCCTCGAAAGCATTGAAAAGGCCGGTCGTGGTACGCAGATTACGCTTCACCTGAAAGAAGGCGAAGACGAGTTTGCCGACAGTTTCCGACTCCAGAACCTGATTAAAAAGTATTCAGATCACATTGCCATCCCAGTATTCGTTCAGCAGGATGCCAATGAAGAAGACAGCGAAGGTGAAGAGTCGTCAGCGCCAGAGGCGGTCAACCAGGCACAAGCCATGTGGACCCGCGCGAAGAGCGACCTGAGCGAAGACGAGTACAAAGAATTTTATAAGCACGTTTCTCACGACTGGAACGAGCCACTGACCTGGATGCACAACACGGTTGAGGGCAAGCTTAACTACACCAGCCTGCTGTATATCCCGGCACAAGCGCCGTTCGATATGTGGAACCGTGAGGCAAGTCGCGGTGTTAAATTGTACGTTCAGCGCGTGTTCATCATGGACGACGCTGAACAGTTCCTACCAGCCTACCTACGTTTTGTGAAGGGTGTGCTGGATAGCAACGACCTGTCACTGAACGTATCCCGTGAAATCCTGCAGCAGGATAAACAAGTTGATAGTCTGCGTTCGGCGCTGGTGAAGCGAGTTCTCGATACGCTCGAGAAAATGGCGAAGAAAGATCCGGAGAAATACCAGACCTTCTGGAGCCAGTTTGGTGAAGTGCTGAAAGAAGGCCCGGCTGAAGATTTTGCCAACCGTGAAAAGGTTGCAGGCTTGTTCCGCTTCGCAACAACAACCAGCGAAGGCACTGAGCAAACTGTTTCTCTGGCTGATTACATTGCGCGTATGCGTGAAGGTCAGAAGAAAATTTACTACATCACTGGCGAAAACCACGAAGCGGTTGCCGCGAGTCCGCATCTTGAGTACTTCCGTAAGAAGGGTATTGAAGTCCTGTTGCTTACCGACCGGGTCGATGAGTGGATGGTGGGTCACCTGAGTGATTTCGACGGTAAAGCCTTCCAGGATGTCACGAAAGGCGAACTGGATCTGGACGAGCTGGCTGACGACTCTGAAAAAGAAGAGCAGAAGCAGCTTGAGGAGTCCCATAAGGCACTGATTGAGCGTCTGGAAACCGCGTTGAAAGACGAAGTGAAAGAGGTTCGCGTCAGCTCTCGACTGTCCGATTCACCTGCTTGTCTTGTTGTTGGCCAGTATGACATGGGCGGACACATGCGCCGTTTGATGGAAGCGGCAGGGCAGAAAGTACCAGAGCCAGAAATTGCTCTGGAAGTGAACCCATCGCATCCATTGATTGAACGCCTTGATCAAGAAGCAGACGAAGATCGCTTTGCAGAACTGGCACAGGTGATCCATGCGCAGGCTCAACTGGCAGAAGGTAGCCAGCTCAAGCAGCCTGCACAATATGTCACCCGTCTGAATAAGCTGCTGCTTGATCTGATGAAGTGATCCTGTCCGCTCGCCACCGGTTTGCATTCGCATTCTGGTAGGGCGGGCGACGATACTCCACTGGCTACCCGTCAGTGGAGTACTCCCTGACACTCCCGTACACAGTTTGCGCTTTATACTCAGGTCGGCGCACTTTTCCCCGTATATCCCGCGCTGTTATCATAGACAGCAATCGTGATCAGTCCGTATTGCGGATACTTTGATATAGGATGCTTTGAGACAATGAAAATAACTACCTTGGTTCGTCGTGCTGCCATTGCTGCTGCGTGCGTTGTATCCACTCAAACCATGGCGGGCGGTAGCCTGGACATCAGCCTTGCAGACACAACGGCTCGTATTGGTTGGGATGCAACCAGAATGGATACAGGTCTGCACCTGAATCTGGCTGCTCTGCATGAGAGTTCTCAGGGCGATATCGTTTCTGGTGGTGTGCACGTTGTCGACGTTCGTAACCCTAATTCCGATCTCTACATCGGTGTCGGTGCAAACGCTTATGGCATCATTACTGATGACTACGACGGTGCTGCAATCGGTGTGGGTGGTTT
Source organism: Thalassolituus sp. (assembly GCA_006212115.1). Lineage (GTDB taxonomy): Bacteria > Pseudomonadota > Gammaproteobacteria > Pseudomonadales > Oceanobacteraceae > Thalassolituus. The sequence continues at coordinate 28,463 of PDUK01000016.1, forward strand.
CGCCCGTTACAACTTCCCGTTTAACCGCAATTTCGGTGTCAGTGGCCACGCCTACTACGCGCCACCTGTGGTTTCATTCAGCGATGTCAGCAACTTTGTCGATGCTGATGTCCGCTTGCACTTTAATATTCTTCCAACCGCCCACCTCTACACGGGCTTCCGTATGACATCCGTGTCGTTTGAAGACCGCAGCGGTCGCTACAAAATCGGTGATGGACTGCACCTCGGCCTGAAGTTGAATTTCTGATGCGGCCTTGGCTGGGACAAACCAACCATAAGCTTTATCAAGCGCGTCTTGTGCTTGATAAAGCGCGTCAGTGTTCAGATGACGCTGTGTTGCAGGATGCTCTTGAGACATCAGCACTGTACCTGACCTATGACGCCTACATTTCATACCTCAATGAGCTGTATGAGCTTGCTGGTGGAAGTTCAATGGTCTCATCGCTGGATGAGGCGATGGAGCAAACCCGCCTGATTATCGGTGAAATGCGAGAGTTAGACTCATTACGTCGTGACTCCTTTGGTTGGTTGGCAACACTTTTGCGTCAGGTAGAAGAATGTCGTCGTCCACAACAATCGAAGCCGCGTACTACCGAACCTGCGCCTGCGAAACTCATCACTCTTGCCGCTGTCTCAGATAATACTGAGCGTGGGGAAGAGATCGCTGGGTGGCGGCAATCCCTGTCAGACCTGATAGACAGGCAGCGTGAGAACAGACAAGAGTCCTGAGCCTGTTTTCCATATAACCGTTATCCTCTCTGTGATATCATCCGCGCTCGCAACCGATGAGGCATTTATGGCTGGTTTTTTTGAAATAGTAGAGTTGTCCAATGGTGACGTTGCTCTGCGTCGTGCTGATGAGCAGGACAGCGATGCCCTGGTACGCATTTGTTTCTCAGAAGATGCAAAGGCGAGTCTGCAAGAGCACCATCTTGATGTGGCCCGCGTGATGCTGGAGGCAGGTGTTCGATTGGTCGGTGACTTGTCAGGCATGGAAGTCGCAAGTGATGACTTCGATGTGCCACAGGATACTCAGCAGTTACATTGACAATAACTGCAGAAAGATAAAAAGCCGGTATCACTCAGTGATATCGGCTTTTGTTTTATTCACCACGCACAATAAAGAGATAAGTACCGTTTTGCTCAGCGCAGGTGCGCAACGCAGCGCGTTCCTGCGTAGTCAGACAGCCCGACCACTCTACAATTAAGTGGCTACGTGCCGCGCTGAGTGCTTTCAAGCAGAGAGAAAGCTGGTTCTGCGCATTGATGTTCATATGCAACACAGGTGAATTGTCCAACCCCGCGCGGGTGAGCCACTGCTTATTCATCGCTTGGTTTGGACTTAGCCACATTAGCCAACGCTGCTGGTCATTACAGAGAGCCAGTGCAGGGAGAAGCTGAAACGGCTGTAACGCGCTGCCTTCAGATACGATGATTTCCGTCATGCTACCTTTGATAGCACTGCCTTCGGCCGCGTTTTGAGCCGAGCTCAGCGGAACAGCTTGTGGACAAACTTCAAACGATAACTGACGCATACAATCTCTCCTGCGGGTTAAATTCACGTAATCAGTGACGGCGCACTACGCCAACGTATTTGCCTTCAATCGCAAACTCTTGCTCTTTCAGGTTAACTTCAATGGGTGCATAGCTGTCGTTTTCAGCAAACAGGGTCACCTGATTACGGCTCTTGTGATAGCGCTTAACCGTCACTTCTTCGCCTACACGTGCTACCACAATCTCACCATTACGTGCCGTTTCAGCTTTATGAACGGCGATGTAGTCACCATCCATAATGCCGATGTTAATCATGCTGTCGCCATGCACTTCGAGTAGGAAGTCTGCATCTGGCTTAAAGAAAGACGGTGGTATCTCGCAATAATCTTCAATGTGCTCCTGAGCCAGAATGGGCTCACCGGCGGCAACACGTCCGATGACGGGAAGGCCGGGCGATTCTTCGCCGAGGATACGGATACCGCGGCTGGCACCAGGCATCATTTCAATTGCACCTTTGCGGGCGAGCGCTTTCAGGTGCTCTTCTGCGGCATTTGGAGAACGGAAGCCTAATTCCTTAGCGATCTCAGCACGGGTAGGCGGGTAGCCAGTGTCTTCGATGGCGGAGCGAATCAGGTCGAGGACTTCCTGTTGGCGCGCAGTTAGCTTTTCCATGATGTTTATCCAGTCTGTTGTTTTATACAGTAATTGGAAATATATACAGTATTTTATACTGTGTAAATACCCAGTCTGAGTTTTTTGTTAAACGGCAATTTTGTCCTCTTGTGCTCCGTCGTCTTGCGCTTAAAACGTTTTAAACGTATGTTTGAAACACTTGTTAGTTGGATGAGCTTTTATGGCGCAGAAAGAGACCGCGCGCAGCATTCTGGATGCCGCTGAAGAACTGTTTTCCGAGCGGGGCTTTGCGGAGACATCTCTGCGTAATATCACGACCAAGGCAGACGTGAATCTTGCCGCCGTGAATTATCATTTTGGTTCCAAGAAAGCCTTGATACAGGCAGTCTTCGCCCGTTTCCTTACGCCCTTCGTGGCCGAGCTTGATACCGCTCTTAATGATTGGACAAAAAACAAAGATGCCGATCCGACAGATCTGATGGCACTTCTCCGTTTGTTGTCAGATACCGCTTTGCGCTCTGGTGCTGAGCGCCCTGAGAGACTTCGTATTTTCATGCGTCTACTGGGTCTCGCTTACAGTCAGGGGCAGGGGCACCTTCGACGTTTTATCCGGGTCGAGTACGGTCAGGTTTTCCGTCGTTATTCTGAGTTGTTGTCTGAAGCAACGCCTGAGTTATCCCACGAAGACCGGTTCTGGCGTTTCCACTTTATGCTGGGTGCCACCATGTTCACCTTAAATGGGGTTGATTCGCTCAGCGCGATGGCGGAGCATGATTTGGGTAAAGCCACTACCACGCCGGATGTCATTGAGCAGTTGTTGCCGTTCCTTGCGAGCGGGCTGCAATCACCGGTCGGTTCCTGACGGATTCGCTATGTCCGAGCCATCGCTTATTGAAGTCTCTATTGCTGATCAGGCACTGCGTTTGATCGAGGGCGATACGGTCACTCAGTTCTCCATATCAACGGCCTTGAATGGTGTTGGTGAACAAGAAGGATCTGGCTGCACCCCGAGAGGATGGCATCGCATCTGTGCTGTAATCGGCCAAGGTCAGCCGGAAGGCAGTGTGTTCGTAGGGCGTCGGGTGACGGGCGAAATATACAGTACCGAACTTGCTCAGGCTTATCCTCACCGAGATTGGATACTCAGTCGTATACTCTGGCTTCAGGGCCTGGAAGTTGGAAAGAACCGCTTTGGTTCGGTCGACTCCCAACGGCGATTTATCTATATCCACGGCACGCCAGATACTGAGCCGATGGGCGAAGCAAAATCCCACGGATGCATACGTATGCGCAATGCGGATGTGATCACGCTTGCTGAGCGTGTTTCAGCTGCAACGCGTGTCTGGATTCAGGAAGCCAGTTTCCAACGTATTTGTTGCATTAACGTGCCATGACTTCTGTGCTGATGGCTTCTGTGGTGCAGACTACCGTGCTGACGGCTCCTGTGCTCCTGACTCTGCGGCCAGCTTGCCTTGCCGGTTTTCAGGTCAGCTTGAGTTCCTATTATTCGATGAGACGTGTATGACTCAATCCAGCTCATTTCAAAATATTAACCAGCCGGTCGGTGTCGTTGCCGATATTGAGGGAGTGTCACTCACTGGTGAAGACCGTGAGTTTTTAAAACAGCCGGAGATTTCGGGGCTGATATTCTTCGCGCGTAACTATGAATCACCAGAGCAGTTAAAGGCTTTGACGCGAGAATTGCGCGAATTACGCCCGGACTTACTGCTTACGGTTGACCAGGAAGGTGGCCGCGTACAGCGCTTTCGTGAGGGCTTCACTCTGTTTGAACCCATGCTTAGCTATGAGCCTATTTATAATACGGCACCTCAGCAGGGCGTTGCATTGGCAGAGCTTGCAGGACATTTACTCGCCTCTGAGTTGATTCAGCATGGCGTTGATCTCACGTATGCACCTGTTCTTGATATCGAGCGTGATCTTTCTCGTGTTATTGGAGATCGAGCCTTCGGCCACAGCGTTGAAGCGGTAACGGAGCTGGCATCAGCCTGGTGTCGCGGACTGGCCAAAGCGGGTATGGCATCGGTCGGGAAGCACTTTCCGGGGCATGGCGCCGTAGAAGCCGATTCTCATCTTGAATTACCCGTTGATCCCCGAGCGCGAGAGCAGCTCAATATGGATATACAGCCGTTTCAGTCACTTATTGCGTGTGGCACGCTGCAGGGATTGATGCCTGCGCATGTCGTGTATCCTGCGGTCGATCCGGATCATACTGCCGGTTTTTCTTCACTGTGGTTACGGGACATTCTGCGCACGCAGATCGGTTTCACTGGGGTGATCTTCAGTGATGATCTGTCGATGGAAGGGGCTGCAAGTGGCGGTGATTTCTACCAGCGCTCAATCGCTGCTGCGTCCGCTGGCGCGAATGCGCTGGTCGTATGTAATAACCGGGCGGCGGCAACCGAAGTTGTACGTGCGGTCAGTGATCTTCATTCTCATGGTATCGAGCCACTGAGTCTGAAAAATCTGAAACCGGCGGAACATGGGACTTGCCTCGACGAGGCTGGTAAGGAAAATGCCCGGAAGCTACTAGCCGAACATCAATTGATCAGAGACTACACAAATTGACCACCCCATCACTGAGCATTTCAGAACAGGGCACTTCAGCACAGACTGCACATAACCGTATCGCTATCATCGGTGGTACAGGGCTGACCGAACTGTCCGGGCCAGATATCAAAGAGGTGCGCTCCGTTACGACAGAACTGGGTGAACCTTCATCGCCGTTGTCTTTTGGTAAGTGGCAGGGGCGGGACGTTGTGTTTCTCGCTCGCCATGGCCACCCGCATAAAGTCCCGCCGCATCGCATTAACTACCGCGCTAACTTGCTGGCTTTGCAAGCTGCGGGGGCGACGCACATTATCGCGGTGAATGCAGTCGGCGGTATTCATACCGAAATGGGCGCGGGTAAGGTGGTGATTCCACATCAGGTTGTGGACTACACCTGGGGTAGGGAGAGTACGTTTTTTGACGGCGAGTTTCGCCCGCTCGAGCACATTGATCTGACCCACCCCTACGATGAAAGCCTTCGGGAAGCACTCATAAAGGCGGCCGAGCGCTGTGGCCAAACCATATGTGACTTTGGCGTTTATGCTGCGACACAAGGGCCGCGTCTTGAGACCATCGCTGAAATTAATCGCCTTGAGCGCGATGGATGTGATCTGGTCGGAATGACCGGGATGCCAGAAGCGGCATTGGCGCGAGAGTTAAATATTCCGTACGCCAGTATTTGCCTGGTGGTCAATCCGGCCGCGGGCAAAAGCGACGACCTGATCACCATGGACGAAATCCGTGCCGTCATTGAGTCGGGCATGGGCGAAGTGCGTGATCTGATCGCTAATGCACTGCCTTCAATCTGAAGTGTTGGCCCTGGACTGCGTCAGGGCCTCAGAATTGAAGCGTTAGCTCTGATTTGAGTCACTGCTGCTCGATGTGCTGCTGGAGCTCGACTCTGTTTTGTCTACAGGGGTATCTGACGCTTTTTCTTCTTCTTCGGGGCTTGCGACCCAAGGGGATACCTTAACCACGATGCCAAGCAGTGGGTGGTCCAGATAGTGGACCTCGTCGCTGCGCATACGTCGACTGCGCTCAATCTTCGCTGCACGCAGTGGAATCCACTCTGGCTCCACCTTCATTGCCGGTGACGGAGTACTCTCTTGAGTGAGACTTTCTGTCATGACTGGGCTTGTCATCTCCGGCTGGCTGTTCATTTGCCCCATCTGTACCGCTGACTCCGGTGTCGTTTCTTCTGGAGTTTCAGTGATGTTATCGGCGACCGGCGCATCATCCGGAATCGTGAAAATCTCCTGGTTCACTTCCAGATCAGGCTGGATGTGAATAAAACGGCTGCGGTACAGGCTGATCGTTCCGGACAGGTCGATGCGAAAATTCTCTTTTTCAATCTGACCAGTGATTTCATGAGGATAAGCGGTTTCGGCTGTGTCCAGGGCTTCTACCCAGGCCTGATGCCAGATCACCTCGATGTCGCTACGATAGGCAAAACGTTCAACAGTGTTCGCAAACTCAAGCGTGTCGAGCACCATAATCTGTGAAGAGGCCGTCTCTTCTTCGATTATTTCCTGATCTTGGCCTTGCTCTTGGCCAGGTTCAAAATCTTGTTCTGACTGGCTGTCGGTTGCGCTAAGGGCATCAACCACTGTCATAGAGTCGGAATCTAACCCGATTTCTGCGAGTGCATCCATTTCTTCGTTCTCAGCAGCGAGAAGAGCAGCAGCGATTGCAGCTTCCTCTTCCAACGCTTGCTGCGCGGCGCGCTCTTCCAATAATGGCCAGTGCTCTTCACGGGCGCTGTTTTCATCAAGATAAGCAAACATCATGACTTCAATGCGGTACTTCTCGGCCGCAGCACTGATGGCAGGGGCGCACAATAAGCCTGCGCAAAGCAGTGCAGAAAAGGTTTTCACGAATTCGGGTCCTTCTGTAAATCAGTCAGTAGCTGGTCGATGGTGCGGAAGCGCTTATCGAGGCTTTCCATGTTGGCATAGAAACGCAGGGAGTTTCCATCGTCCAGCTTGTAGGCGTCTGGCCGTGTTTGTACCAGTTTAATCAAGGTAAATGGATTGATCTCAGTATCGCGGCTGAATTCAATCTTACCTGTACTGTCATTGGCGTCGAGACGGGCAATCCCCAGCGGCTGCAATCTGAATTTGAGCGATGCTATACGGAATAAGTTCTTCACCTGATCAGGAAGAAGCCCAAAACGGTCGATCATCTCAACCTGAAGCTCTTTCAGTTGGTGATCATCCTTCGCGCTGGCAATTCGCTTATACAGCGTCAGACGGCTGTTAACGTCTGGCAGGTAGTCGTCCGGTATCAGGGCAGGAATATGCAGATTGACGTCTGCGCCGTGCGTGGCCGCCAGGTCGACCGAAGGCTCTTTGCCTGCGCGGATGGCATTCACTGCCTGTTCCAGCATTTCCATGTACAGGGTGAAGCCGATGGTTTCAATCTGACCAGACTGTTCGTCACCTAACAATTCACCTGCACCACGAATCTCGAGATCGTGGGTAGCAAGCATAAATCCTGCGCCGAGATCCTGAGAGGCGGAAATAGCGTCGAGACGTTTCTCCGCGTCTTTCGTCAGTTGTTTCGGTGGCGGTGTCAGCAGGTAGGCATAGGCCTGATGGTGTGAGCGACCGACCCGACCACGCAGCTGGTGTAGCTGCGCGAGGCCGAACTTATCGGCACGCTCAATGATGATGGTGTTGGCGGATGGGATATCGATACCCGTTTCAATGATGGTGGTACACACCAACATATTGAAGCGCTTGTGGTAGAAGTCGCTCATGACGCTTTCCAGTTCGCGCTCCGACATCTGGCCATGTGCCACGCCGATACGCGCCTCCGGAATCGACTCACCTAATTCGCGAGCCGTTTTCTCAATACTTTTTACTTCGTTATGGAGGTAGTACACCTGACCACCACGGAGGATCTCACGCAGCACGGCCTCTTTGGTCGTTGCATCGTCCTGCTGGCGAATAAAGGTTTTCACACTGAGTCGTTTGGCAGGTGGCGTCGCAATAATAGACAGGTCGCGAATGCTGGCCATCGCCATATTCAGGGTTCGCGGAATTGGGGTCGCCGTCAACGTGAGAATATCGACTTCTGCTCTCAAGGCTTTGATTTTCTCTTTCTGGGCAACACCAAAGCGGTGTTCTTCGTCGATGATTAGTAAGCCCAGATGATCAAACTGCACGTCTTTCTGAAGCAGCTTGTGAGTGCCGACGACGATATCGGTTTTGCCCTCAAGCATGCGATCGAGCGCCGCCTGTGTTTCTTTGGCTGATTTAAAGCGAGACAGCACATCGACTTTTACCGGCCACTCAGCGAAGCGGTCTGCGAAATTCTGATAATGCTGCTGCGCCAATAGGGTAGTCGGAACCAGTACAGCAACTTGTTTGCCGCTCTGCACCGCCATAAAGGCCGCACGCATGGCGACCTCGGTTTTACCGAAACCAACGTCACCACACACCAAACGATCCATTGGGCGAGGAGAGCACATATCGCCAATAACAGCTTCAATGGCGGCTTGTTGATCGGGTGTTTCTTCGTAAGGGAAGCCTGCTGCAAACCGGTCGTAATCGGTATCCGGTTCGTCGAATGCAAACCCTTTCCGAGCCTGGCGTCGAGCATAAATGTCCAGTAGCTCAGCCGCTGTATCACGGATTTTTTCGGCGGCTTTGCGTTTGGCCGCAGACCACTTATCCGTGCCCAGTTTGTTCATCGGTGCGGTTTCTTCTGCACCGCCACCGTAGCGGGAAATCAGATGCAGACTCGATACCGGTACATACAGTTTATCGTTACCCGAGTATTCCAGTACGACGAACTCATTGACCTGGCCACCGGCATCAAGAGTCTGAAGTCCGGTATAGCGGCCGACGCCGTGATCAAGATGGACGACCGGAGCACCTTCTTTGAGTTCCGACAAATCCCGGATAACCATATCGCTGTCGGTTTTCTGTTTCTGACGACGGCGGGTCTGGCGGATTCGCTGGCCAAATAATTCGTTTTCGGTGATGAGATGGATGGTCCGGGTACCGTCGGCCAGCGACGCGCCGGCTTCAATCGGACCTGTCAGCATCAATACCGTTTTATCGCAGGCCAGAGCATCCGGCCAGCGCTCAAACTCATCGGGCAGAACCTTGATGCGCTGCAGGAGTTCCTTCAAAGCTTCGCGTCGACCTGCGGACTCGGCGCAGAAGAAGATTTGTCCTGTCGTGCTGGCAAGCCAGGCCTGTAATCTTTGCAGAGGTTGATCCAGTCTGGAATCGACCGTGAGGTCTGGAAGTTTCTGCGTATCAAATGCAACCGCGCCAGCACGATCGGGAAGGGCATCTGTGTGCAGCTGGATACGCGGATAGTTGTTCAGAGCACTAAATAGCTCGTTGTGAGCAAGGAACAGATACGAAGGCGCAACGATTGGACGCTGAATATCGTAGCGACGGCTTTCGTAGCGCGCTTCCACGTCGTCACGGAAATGTTTAGCAGCGTCTTCAATCCCTGCATCGTGAATGACTAACGTGTTCTTTGGCAGGTGCTCGAATAAGTTGCCGAGATCGTCACTGAAGAACAGGGGGAGGTAGTATTCGACGCCTGCAGGGGCAATACCCTGAGCTACGTCGGTGTAGACGCTGCAGGCTTTGGGGTCCTGTTCAAAAAAATCAAACCAGCGCGTCTTGAATGTTCGGATCGCAGTTGTATCGAGTGGAAATTCGCGGGCCGGAAGAATACGAACCTGCTCAATCTTGTCGAGCGTGCGCTGGTTGTCCGGGTCAAACGTCCTTAGCGATTCGATTTCATCGTCGAACAACTCGATGCGGAAGGGCAGAGGTTGCCCCATCGGGAAGATATCGACGATGGAGCCCCTCACAGCGTACTCACCGTGCTCATAAACAGTATCAACACAGTGATAGCCCGCGTTTTCGAGTTGCAGGCGTGTGTTACCGACGTTGAAGGTGCTGCCGATGTCGAGAACAAACGTCTGCCCCTGAAAAAAGCTCGCCGGTGGCAAACGCTGCAGCAAAGTCGAAACCGGGATGATCAGGACGCCATGACGAACATCGTGAAGTTGACTCAGTGTGGCGATACGTTGAGAAATAATGTCCTGATGGGGTGAGAACACATCGTAGGCGAGGATTTCCCAATCGGGAAAGTGCATGACCTCGAGATCAGGCGCGAAATAACGGATCTCTTCTTCTAGGCGCAGAGCTGAGCTGGTGTCGGTTGTAACAACGAGAGTCAGGCCTTTGTGGTCGGTGGCTGCACTGGACAATGCCATTGCCTGAGTCGAGCCCTGAAGATGCCCCCAAAAACGACGTTCGCCTGCACGCTGGGGAAGTTCGGGGTGTAAAGGGCTGGACATTCGCGCTCCTGAGTGGGATCTGCTGATGTTTGAGGGCGGCTAGTTTACCCAAAGCGTCCGGCGCTGTTAACCGAATGAATTGGCGTGGGAGGGCGCGCGGCGAAAGATTTGTCGGCGAGCCCGAAAGTCGGCATAATACCGCGCGATTTTTACTCTTAAATTAACTTCTTTGTAAGGTGACCCCGTGAGCAAAGACATGCGCGACGCCTGTTTACAGGACTGGATGGACCGTGAAGCCATCGCCGAGTCAATGATCCCACTGATTGGTACCCTGTACCGCCAGAAAAGCATCGTTTCTTCTATCTATGGCCGTCCGGTCATTAACCGTTCAGTGATTGACCTGCTGAAAGCGCACCGCTTCGTACGTCACATGGAAAACGAAGAGCTGTCTGTTCAGGACACCTACCCACTGCTGCAAGCTCTGACTGAAATGGATGTCGCACAGGCGCACATCGATCTGGGCAAGCTGGCTGTTCAATACCGCAAAGAAGGTAACGGCAAAGACGTTAAAGAATTCCTTGCAGAAGAACTGAGCAAGCTGAACGGTGAAGCTGGCGACAGCGAAAACCGTGATGTTGTTCTGTACGGCTTCGGTCGTATCGGTCGTCTGTTGGCGCGCATCCTGATTGAAAAAGAAGGTGGCGGTAACGGTCTGCGTCTGCGTGCAATCGTTGTTCGTCGTGGTAAAGGCGACGACCTGGTTAAGCGTGCGTCTCTGCTGCGTCGTGATTCTGTACACGGTACGTTCCGTGGCTCTATCAGCATCGATCACGAAAACGAAGCCATCATCGCAAACGGCACTTACATCAAAATCATCTACGCCAACAACCCGGCTGAGATTGATTACACCGAGTTTGGTATCGAGAACGCACTGGTTATCGATAACACAGGTGTTTGGCGCGACCAGGCTGGCTTGGCTCAGCACCTGGAAGCAAAAGGTACCGCTCGTGTGCTGCTGACTGCACCAGGTAAAGGCGACCTGAAAAACATCGTTTACGGTATCAACAACAAAGATATCGAAGCGTCTGACACTATCCTGTCTGCGGCTTCTTGTACCACCAACGCGATCACGCCAGTACTGAAAGTAATGAACGATCAGTACGGCATCGAAAACGGTCACGTTGAAACGGTTCACTCTTACACCAATGACCAGAACCTGATCGACAACTACCACAAAGGTGATCGTCGTGGCCGTTCTGCTCCACTCAACATGGTTATCACTGAAACTGGTGCAGCAAGCGCAGTAGCGAAAGCACTGCCAGAGCTGAAAGGCCTGCTGACTGGTAACGCTATCCGCGTTCCAACGCCTAACGTTTCTATGGCGATCCTGTCTCTCAACCTGAAGAAAGATGCAACTGCAGAAGAAGTGAATGAGTTCCTGCGTGATCAGGCTCTGCACTCATCTGTTCAGAAGCAGATCGATTGGGTTAACTCTCCAGAAGTGGTTTCTACTGACTTCGTTGGTAACAGCCATGCCGGTATCGTTGATGCGAAAGCAACCATCGCAAACGGTAACCGCGTCAATCTGTATGTATGGTACGACAACGAGTACGGTTACAGCCGTCAGGTCGTACGCATCGCTCAGCAGGTATGCGGCGTCGAGTATCCGACGTACCCTGCACGCGGTTAAGACAGGTAGAAGGAAGCCGTTGTCTCTGTGACAGCGGCTTTTTTTTTGTCTAAAATTTATACATGACTTATGCAGATGCATCTGACTATGTCCTCTTGGCGGGATTGACCGTATCGCAAGTGGATAAAAGTCAGTTGCGTCATTATAATTAGCGCGATTTTTTATTTGGGAAATGGGTAGTCCCCACGCAGGTGAGTGCGTGAACCTACACTTTGCAGTATCCAATACTTCAAAGGGTGTTTCCGTGCGCCTGAAGGTGACAAAATCCAAACGTGATTAGGCGAGGCATATGATCAACATTAAAAAAGGTCTCGACTTACCAATCACCGGTAGCCCTGAACAGGCAATATCGGATGCAGCTAAGGTTACGCAAGTAGCCGTAGTTGGGCCCGATTACGTTGGTATGAAACCAACAATGGCTGTTCAGGAAGGTGATCGAGTCAAGAAAGGCCAGGTGGTGTTTACCGACAAGAAAACCGAGGGCGTGCAGTATACTGCGCCGGCCGCGGGTGTCGTGAAAGCCATCAATCGCGGTGAACGCCGTGTTCTCCTCTCCGTCGTAATCGAAATTGATGGTAACGACGAAGAAACATTCGATAGCTATCCCGCTGATAAACTGGGCACCCTGAGTGCTGGTGACATTGAGAAGAACCTGGTCGCATCCGGTCTCTGGACCGCTCTGCGCACTCGTCCTTTCTCAAGAGTGCCAGAACTTGGTAGCCGCCCTGAAGCCATCTTCATCAATGCCATGGATACCAATCCACTGGCCGGTGACCCTCAGGTCATCATCAGTGCTGAAGAAGATGCGTTCAAACAAGGCGTGATCGTTCTCAGCCGTCTGACAGATGGCGACACCTGGGTCTGTAAGGCGCCGGGTTCCTCTGTTCCATCTGCTGGTGTTGAAAAAACCGAAGAGTTTGGTGGTCCACACCCAGCTGGCCTGACGGGTACGCATGTTCACTTCCTGCATCCAGTAAGCGAAAACCGCAAAATCTGGAGCGTGGGTTACCAGGACGTTATCGCAATCGGTAAGTTGTTCACGACAGGTAAGCTGAGCAGTGAACGTGTTGTTGCGCTCGCAGGTCCTCAGGTGAACAAGCCGCGTCTGGTTCGTACTCTTGTGGGTGCCTCCCTGACTGAATTGACTAAAGGCGAACTGAAAGACGGCGAGAACCGTCTGATTTCAGGTTCTGTCTTTGGTGGCCGTAATGCCGCCGCTGAACTGGCTTTCCTTGGACGTTATCACACTCAGGTGTCGGTGCTGGAAGAGGGCCGTGCGCGTCCGATGCTGCACTACCTGCGTCCGGGTTTTGACCGTTTCTCATCGATGCCGATCTACATCACTAAGCTGATGAAGAAAATGTTCGACTTCACCACGACCACCAACGGTTCTGAGCGAGCCATGGTGCCAATCGGTACGTACGAACGCATCATGCCACTGGACGTTCTCCCGACTCAGCTGCTGCGTGCGCTGATCGTAGAGGATATGGAAAGTGCCATTGCGCTGGGTGCACTGGAATTGGATGAAGAAGACCTCGCACTGTGCAGTTTCGTCTGCCCAGGTAAGTACGAATACGGTCCAATTCTGCGTCAGAATCTCACCAGAATCGAAGCGGAGGGTTAACCATGGGTTTACGTAGTATTCTCGACAATCTCGAACCTCACTTTGTAAAAGGTGGTAAGTTCGAAAAGATGTATCCGCTGTACGAGGCAATTGACACAGGTCTGTATTCGCCTCCAAGCGTAACCAACAATACGGCGCACGTGCGTGACGGCATCGACCTGAAGCGCATCATGATCACCGTATGGATGTGTACATTCCCGGCTATGTTCTTCGGTATGTACAACATCGGTCTGCAGGCAAACGATGCCATTGCTGCTGGCGCAGGTACTGCACTGGAAGGTTGGCGTGAGATGCTGATCGCTATGCTGGGTGGTTCAGCACATGATCCGTCCAGTCTCTGGGACAACATGGTCTTCGGTGCCGCTTACTTCCTACCTGTTTATGCGACCACCTTTATTGTGGGTGGCTTCTGGGAAGTACTGTTCGCGACGGTGCGTAAGCACGAAGTGAACGAAGGCTTCTTTGTAACGTCTGTGCTCTTCGCATTGACGCTCCCTCCGACGATTCCTCTGTGGCAGGTCGCACTGGGTATTACCTTCGGTGTTGTGATCGGTAAAGAGATCTTCGGTGGTACAGGTAAAAACTTCCTCAACCCAGCACTGACTGGTCGTGCATTCCTGTTCTTTGCTTACCCGGCGAACATGTCTGGTAACGCAGTATGGACTGCCGCTGATGGCTACACAGGTGCGACGGCTCTTGGCCTTGCAGCTGAAGGTGGCGTTGAGAAGGTCGTTGATTCAGGTATTACCTGGATGGACGCGTTCCTCGGTTTCGTTCCCGGTTCTATGGGTGAAGTCAGCACGTTGGCCATCATGATTGGTGGTGCGGTACTGCTGGTAATGAATATCGCTGCATGGCGAATTGTCGCTGGTGTCATGATCGGTATGGTCGGTATGACGCTACTGCTAAATGCGATTGGTTCTGACACAAATCCTCTGTTTGACATGCCGTGGTACTGGCATCTGGTTGTGGGTGGTTTTGCGTTCGGTATGTTCTTTATGGCAACCGATCCAGTTTCTGCATCCATGACACACAAAGGTAAGTGGTTCTTTGGCGCTCTGATCGGTGTGATGGTGATCATGATTCGTGTGATCAACCCAGCGTATCCAGAAGGTATGATGCTGGCGATTCTGTTCGCTAACCTGTTCTCGCCGCTGATCGATCACTTTGTAGTTCAGGCTAACGTTAAGCGGAGGGTGGCACGTGTCAGCTAATAACGACAGCATCCAGAAGACACTCACCGTTGCCGTTTTATTGTGCTTGGTGTGTGCAATCATTGTGGCGGGTGCTGCGGTTTCTCTGAAACCAATGCAGATCGCTAACAAAGCAGAAGACAAGAAGAAAAACGTTCTGGCGGCAGCGGGTATGCTGGAGCCGGGCGTTAGCGTTGAAGACCAATTCAAGAAAATCACGACTCGCATCGTGAACCTTGAAGAAGGTCGTTTCGCAACAGACGCTGAACTTCAGGAAATCCGTGCTGCGGGTCTCGACCCAGACAACTACGATCAGCGTAAAGCATCATCGATGCCTGAGCTGTCCAAGGCTCTGTCCGGTGACGAAGATCCAGCCAGCATCAAGCGTCTGGAAAAATACGCAGCGGTTTACATGATCCAGAGCGAAGGTGAAATCGAGAAGATTATCCTGCCGATTCATGGTTATGGACTGTGGTCGACCCTGTACGGCTTTGTGGCTCTGAAGGGCGATATGGATACCATCGTAGGTCTGGGTTTCTACTCTCATGCAGAAACACCGGGACTGGGTGGCGAAGTGGATAACCCTAAATGGAAATCCATCTGGGAAGGCAAAGAAGTCTTTGACGACAGCGGCGACGTCGCAATCAAAGTTGTTAAAGGCCCAGCTGAACAGGGTAATCCATATCAGGTAGACGGACTTTCTGGTGCGACACTGACTAGTCGTGGCGTCAGTGAACTGGTTCGCTTCTGGGTTGGCGACCGCGCGTTCGGTGGCCTCTTAACCAAACTCAAAGAACAGGGGGCCTGAGATGTCACAGATTAAATCTGTTCTGACCGAACCGCTATTCAGTAAGAACCCGATTGCGGTACAGATTCTCGGTATCTGTTCTGCACTGGCCGTAACGACCAGCCTGCAAGTTACTTTGGTAATGTGTCTGGCTCTGACGTCCGTAACCGCGTTCTCGAACGTGGGTATTGCACTGATCCGTAACCATATTCCGAACAACATCCGGATTATTGTTCAGATGACCATTATTGCCTCACTGGTAATCGTGGTAGACCAGCTTCTCAAGGCGTTTGCTTACGAAATCAGTAAGCAGCTGTCTGTATTCGTTGGTCTGATCATCACTAACTGTATCGTAATGGGCCGTGCTGAAGCCTTTGCGATGAAGAACGGCCCAGTGCTGAGCTTCTTCGACGGTATTGGTAACGGCCTTGGTTACTCAGTCGTTCTGATCACCGTTGCCGTGGTTCGTGAGCTGTTCGGTGCAGGTAAGCTGATGGGCGTTGAAATTCTGCCGCTGGTCACCGAAGGTG
The DNA here is from genome assembly GCA_006212115.1 of Thalassolituus sp. Taxonomy (GTDB): domain Bacteria; phylum Pseudomonadota; class Gammaproteobacteria; order Pseudomonadales; family Oceanobacteraceae; genus Thalassolituus. The sequence goes on from PDUK01000016.1 coordinate 44,254, forward strand.
GCTGGTACCAGTCGAACGGTCTGCTATTGCTGCCACCGTCGGCGTTCTTCATCATCGGTGGTTTCATCTGGGTACTGCGTACCTGGAAGAAAGATCAGGTGGAGAAAGCAGAATTCAAGATCCTGCCAAACACTGAACACAGCGGAGGTCACTGATGGAACATTATATCAGTCTGCTGGTTAAGGCAGTCTTTGTTGAAAACATGGCGTTGGCCTTCTTCCTCGGGATGTGTACCTTCCTGGCGATCTCGAAGAAGATTCAGACGTCACTGGGCCTGGGCATCGCGGTTGTCGTCGTATTGGCGATCACCGTGCCAGTGAACAACCTGATTTATACCTACCTGTTGAAAGAAGGTGCACTGACTTGGATCAGTGCTGATCTGGCAACCGTTGACCTGAGCTTCCTTGGTCTTCTCACCTACATCGGTGTGATCGCGGCTATGGTTCAGATTCTCGAAATGGTTCTGGATAAGTACGTACCATCACTGTACAACGCGCTGGGTGTATTCCTGCCGCTGATTACGGTGAACTGTGCGATTCTGGGTGCCTCTCTGTTCATGGTTGAGCGTGACTACGACTTCACAGAATCAACAGTGTACGGCGTAGGTGCTGGTATCGGTTGGGCATTGGCCATTACAGCTCTGGCGGGTATTCGCGAAAAACTGAAATACAGCGACGTACCAGCAGGACTCGAAGGTCTGGGCATTACCTTTATGACGGTAGGCCTGATGTCTCTTGGCTTTATGTCATTCTCTGGCGTATCACTGTAAGGAGTCGGTTGTGGATATAGAAATCATACTCGGCGTTGTGATGTTCACCGTGGTCGTATTGTCACTGGTGTTCATCATCCTTGGAGCGCGCAGCAAGCTGGTTAACTCCGGTAAAGTTAAAATTCTGGTCAACGGTGAGCGCACTGTTGAAACAGAAGCCGGTGGCAAGCTGCTGAACACGCTCGCCGCAAACAACATCTTCCTGTCATCTGCCTGTGGCGGTGGTGGTACCTGTGCACAGTGTAAGTGTGTGATTAAGTCGGGTGGTGGTGAAATGCTGCCGACTGAAGCGTCTCACTTCACCAAAGGCGAAGCCCGTGAAGGCTGGCGTCTGTCGTGTCAGGCTCCGGTTAAGCAGGATATGGAAGTTGAAGTTCCTGAAGAAGTATTCGGTGTCAAGAAGTGGGAGACCACGGTTGTTTCTAACCCGAACATGGCAACCTTCATTAAAGAACTGACACTGGCATTGCCTGAAGGCGAGAACGTTGACTTCCGTGCCGGTGGTTACGTGCAGCTGGAATGTCCTCCATTCGAGATCAACTTCTCCGACTTCGACATCGAAGAAGAATATCGCGGTGACTGGGAACACTTCGGTTTCTTTGACCTGAAAACGGTAAACAAAGAAAACGTAATCCGCGCTTACTCGATGGCGAACTACCCAGAAGAGAAGGGTGTTGTTAAGTTCAACATCCGTATCGCAACGCCGCCTCCGGGTAGTAAAGGCATCAACCCAGGTATCATGTCTTCATACGTGTTTAACCTGAAGCCGGGCGATAAAGTGACGGTATACGGTCCATTTGGTGAATTCTTCGCTAAAGACACAGACGCTGAAATGGTGTTCGTCGGCGGTGGTGCTGGTATGGCGCCAATGCGTTCGCACATTTTCGATCAGCTCAAGCGTCTGAACTCGAAGCGTAAGATCAGCTTCTGGTACGGTGCTCGTTCGCTGCGTGAACTCTTCTATCAGGATGAATATGACATGCTGGCCGAAGAGAACGATAACTTCGAATGGCACGTTGCGATGTCTGACCCTCAGCCAGAGGATAACTGGGAAGGCCTGACGGGCTTTATTCATAACGTACTGTACGAAGAGTACCTTAAGAATCACCCAGCTCCAGAAGACTGTGAGTTCTACATGTGTGGGCCACCAATCATGAACCAGTCGGTCATTACGATGCTTGAGAACCTCGGGGTAGAACCTGAGAACATCATGCTTGATGACTTCGGCGGCTAATGATTTGGTCAGCTTAAAAGAACCGCGCTACGGCGCGGTTTTTTTATGTCTGAAAATGACACAGGTATTATCCATTTGGGCCTTGCATTGCTGATTCTGCGGAAAGAGAGCGTTGAACAGGGGCCTTTTGGACCAATATTTACACGAAACAGCAACATATCTGGGTAATCGGGACATCCTTACCTGACTAATTCCGGTATCATGTCGCCCAAGTGTCATGCGCCATCGCTACACTGCGTAGAATGACTGACCTAACCTTTATGAGTTGTCTATGAGTAAATCAGTACAGAAAGAAAAAGCCCCAATGAATTGGACGGCCACCATCATGTTTATCATCACAACAGGTGTGGCTGTGACTTTGGTGCCTTGGTATGGCATTACCTACGGATACGAGACATCTGCATGGGTGTCTTACCTGGTCCTGACCTGGATTACCGGTATGGCCATCACGGGTGGTTATCATCGCCTGTGGTCACACAACTCCTATGATGCTCACCCGCTACTGCGTGTCTGGTACGCACTGTGGGGGGCTGCGGCTCTCGAAAACACTATCCTTGACTGGTGTTCTGGTCACCGAGTTCACCATCGTCACTGCGACGATGTCGAGAAAGACCCGTATTCTGCCAAGCGCGGTCTGTGGTTCTCGCACATGGGCTGGATGCTGCGCGAATACCCAAGCGGTCGCGTAGATTTCGCCAACGTGAAAAACCTGATGAAAGATCCGATCGTAATGTGGCAGTACAAGTACTACGTGCCGATCGTATTTGCGATGAACATTGGTGTGCCTCTGGCACTGGGTCTGATCTTCGGTGATGTATGGGGCATGCTGCTGTTAGCTGGCTTCCTGCGCATCGTGACGACTCACCATGTGACCTTCTTTATTAACTCGATCGCGCACAAATGGGGCTCTCAGCCATACACCGACGAGAACACCGCGCGTGACAATGCATTCTTCGCATTCCTGACGCACGGTGAGGGTTACCACAACTATCACCACATCTTCCAGACAGACTACCGTAACGGTATCCGTTGGTTTCACTGGGACCCAACCAAGTGGTTCATCAAAGGCTGCTCGTACGTTGGTCTGACCAGCAACCTGCGTACTGTTCCGGATTTCAAAATCCGTCGTGCCATGGTGAAGATGCAGTTTAAGCGCGCCCAAGAGAAGCTTGCGAAAGCCGAGAACTCAGAGAAGTGGACCGAACTGCTTGAGAAAGAGTACGAGAAGTACCACGCTATGCTGAATGAATGGGCAGAAGCACAGAGCGAAAAAATCGATGAGACGCGCAAGCAGCTCAAAGAGAAGTGGGAAACGGCGATCAGCCAGCAGTACCACGAACTGGAAGAGCAGCTGCATGAGCAGAGCCGTCGCATTAAAGAGTTGATGGCGGAGTACAAGGCGTCTGTTGCCTGATCCGTTGCTTCAAATCGCTTCTGTAAAAAAGCCGCTTATGCGGCTTTTTTATTGTCTTTAATTTATACCGTTATCTATTTTGATGTGCGAGACGTGACGACCGATAATCGTTAGACTGGCGGCATTAATTTCAGGAGGTGAGTATGGCGAACATAGTAATTACAGGTGCTAACCGGGGTATAGGCCTGGCGTTGGCCAAACTCTACGAGGCTCGTGGGGATTCAGTTACCGCGATCTGTCGCGAGACCAATGATGAGATCGAAGAAATCGCCGATCAGGTATTTTCCGATATCGATATCACCAAAGAAGATCAGCTTCCCAGCATCGCGATGGTGCTGGACAAGATCCTGGATGATCCGATTGATGTACTGATTAACAATGCCGGCTTGTTCACCAACGAAACTCTGCACGACCTCGACAGTGATCGTATCCGTGCTCAGTTTGAAGTTAATGCGATCGCACCTTTGATGGTCGCTCGTGAGCTTCTGCCGTTAATGGCTGAAGGCACAAAGATCGCCAACATCACCAGTCGCATGGGATCTATCGAGGATAATACGTCCGGTGCTTACTACGGCTACCGTGCCTCTAAGGCCGCCGTGAATGCGATTGGAAAGAGCCTGGCAAACGATCTGAAAGAACACGGCGTTATGGTTGCGCAGATCCATCCGGGATTCGTGCAGACGCGCATGGTCGGCTTCAATGGTGATATTACACCCGAGCAGGCAGCAGCAGGCATTGCGTCGCGCATTGATGAGCTGACTCTCGAAACCACCGGTGGGTTCTGGCACTCTAATGGCCAGCCGTTACCTTGGTAACTCTTTACGCGTAGACGGGATATTCATGAAACCACGTATATTGAAAAAAATTCACAATCGTTTTTTGGCGGAATTTCTTGTTGAGGCGAGCCAGTCCGATGATTGGAAAAAGAAACTACAGACGCTGAACGACGAGAATAAGCTGGATACCTCGGTAGAGGGCTTCCCGTCTGAGTTGCTGGAGTACTGCCCAGAGGTAGAAGCGTATCAGCTGGAGTACAGTATCGAGCGTGTCGCTTTGGCGGACGTACCGCGTGCAGCATCATGTTGGTGGCCGATTGAGCAGGACACGCACTTCTATGTTGCGTACCCAACTGCCTTTCCGGAAACAAAACTGTATATGGCAGTGGACTTTGATGACCACTCCAGCTGTTGCGGTTAACAATCTGCGATGACGATGACACCGGACGATCTGCACCAGCGTCTGCGCGAACAGCGCGACTTGTTCAATGAAGCACATTCAACCCGTTTGCACCGCGCCATCAGTTGGTGGCGTGCAGCAAAGGAGCAGGATGGTAACGCGGACCTGCAGTTTATTACTGCCTGGATTGCGCTGAGCGCCTGCAGTGTGACGGACGAGAGTCAGGCTGGTGAAGACGGACTTCTGCGCCTGATCGAACGTCTGGTAGCGCTCGATAAAGAACAGGCTATCTACAACATGCTCTGGCACCAGTACTCTGGACCCGTCAAAGCCTTGCTAAAAAACCAGTTTGTGTACGGTCCTTTCTGGGATGCTCAGCGGTTGAACAGCGAAGGAGTTGAAGGTAGGGAAGATAAGCAAGGCTCAGTCACCGACTGGAGAACCCGCTTCGAACGCTCTTCGGTCGAGGCATTGAATTGCCTCAGCCGTAAGAAAGTACCAGAGCTGTTGGCGATCACGCTGGAGCGTCTTGGGGTGCTGAAGGCTCAGGTTATTGGCGGTGGCGCTACATTCAACAGTCGCGTAAATCGTGAGCAGGTTGAGACTGGAGCAGGGCTGCTGATGACTCTCCTCCCGGTCGTGTTGAATATAATTGAATATAATGCTTGAGCATCCTCATGATGACTGGGGTGAGCTGGCCTTTCCTGTCGTTACTGAGCAAATTCTCTGAACCAGTTGCTGATATTTGAGTCTTGGCATGCCATAAAGTTAGTAAACTCATTCTAGGATGAGGAACGCTAAAACCTAACCCCACCCCCGATCCAAGTAGAATCTAACTCATAACGAAGAAAAGTATTGAATCGAGAGTTTATTTTTATTCTATAATTTAATTTAAATAGATTCCCTTCGTTATCTGATTTTAAAGTTGCCACAATCTCATGCTTCCTTGTGTGTAATGCTATCGCTGTCAATATGCCACAGCCTCTCTTGATATCACAGCCAACGTTAATGGCTACTCCTGAACCGGACCTGAACAACCCAATTCCTCCATAATAATGGGCATTAAGTGAATTTACGTATTCTATATTCAGAAAACTACTTGCTCTATTATCTGAATAATCATTGATTACATTCTTCTCAATTAGTTCAATTCCAACGCGTGATTGGTCAGGGAATAGAGTTAGACCCGCAATTTTTGAATCATAATATCGAGTTTCCATTCCTGATGATGGCTGGCTAAATTTGATGGCTGTAAACTCAATTACAGATCTTTTAAAGTCGCTTTGGAGTGATAAATCCGAGGGGTACCTGGTACTGTGTTTCAGGTAATTTTGATCAATATAGCTAAATTCATGATTTTCAAACTTACTACTCAGGGTTGATTCATACTCAAGATGACCATGTTTTATTAGTTGGTCAATATGTTTCGCCGGAGGCTCAAATCCACTTACTCTGAGTTTCTCCTCTTTTGCCTCAAGTAATAGATTTAATAAATTTGTTGAGCAGTTTTTATAGAAGAAATTATATGGTTGAGTTTTTCCTAGGTTTTCAATTATATGCTTGTCAAAATGCTTAATGTGGCCTGGGTTGGAATCTAATATTTTATATTTCTGGATTTCTCTCTTGTCTCGTTTTGCCAAGTCATGGTAATGATCAAAAAAGTAATTGACACTGAAACGTCCGTTTAGATGACTTAAGCCTCCTTTCAGGTAGTATGCGATTGATGACTGTTCCTCTTCTAAACTATAAAAGCTATCAGCTGAAAACATAATTGCTGGACTAAAAAATAGATTTTCTGGATCCTGATATAATATTGCGATATGCCCTAATGAGGACTCCACTCTCACTGTAGATTCACTAGCGAAAAGTATGAAGCGGTCTCCCGAGAAACTAGATATTTGGCTTTGTAAGCTGGTGAGTTCATCTATCTGAGCGAGGTTCTTATTTCCAGCAGGGCAGAGCGTCGCTCGATTTTGAAAAATATTATTAACGCGCTTTATGGTTTCACTGGGATGTTCAGGGCGAAATTGAAATTTTATAGTTGTATCGGTATGACAAATTAAATTAAGCTCAGTACTTAATCTTTGCTGGAATGCCTCTTGATATTTTGGTAAGGAGAAGTCGGAATGAAATTTGTAGGTGAATCTAACTAGAGCTTTGGAAGCTGCATTGGATTCAGGAGAAAAAAATACTAGTAAGAAGATAATTACGGAGTAGTGAACCACTCCGTAATATTTATTGAGCATGTTAGTTATCTGGTGTCATCTCAATGAAGTAGCTGTTCTCTTCATATTTAAAGATTGCACCAGTAATAGCATCAGTAGTGCTGAGGTCCCAAAAAACATTTATCAATGCAACGCCGTCGAATTGCTTGTTTAGGTCTCTATTTATAGTTATGTAACCTTCTTTTTCTATGCGCATTGTATTGTATTTATTTTTCTGAGCTGAGAATGTAAATGGTGTAACGCCAACGATCTTACCATTTAAAAATACTTTCGCACCTTCAGGATTGGAGTTGAACGTAATGTCTTGACTAGTGCCACTAATAATGCTCGCACAGCCAGTAGTTAAAAGACCAACAATTGCTAAGATACTTAATAACTTCATTCTTTCTTATTCCATTAGATTGTATTTCGGGCGCTCAAGCGTACAAACTTTCTCGATAAATGGCAACTTAATCGAGGTTTTCTTGTCTATTAAAAGTATACGTCAATGGGTATGCAGTGAGGTGTTGAGTTAGGTTCTCGTCTCGGTTGTCTTTACAGAAGTACAGGTACATTCGGAAACCAGATGAAGATATCTTGTGGAGAGTAACTATCTGGCGCGCGGTTTTATTATGTTTACGGTGGCTAGGGTAAAGTTTATGAAGCACAGAAACAATGAGGAACATCGTATCGAACATCGCCTGCGTAAAATTGAAGCCCAATTACACGACATTCTGTTGGTGTTGGAGCAAAGATCATCACAAGAAGGCGAGGAAGCTGATCAGGCACTGATCAGAGAGGCTCTGCGGGATTTGCAGAGAAATCAGCAAGACATTGCACTCAACTTATTTGCCATGAAGGCAGCGAATGACCCGGATGGTGCATCCGGGTCGGATTGACGCTCCGGGCTGGCGTTAAGCGGCTTGCTCGGCCAGACTCCTTGTCTGTTGAATCAGCAGGAGTGATGTCTTCAAACGTCATGTTAGCGTTCTTCTGCAGGCGCTCCATGAATACCTCACCGAACAGCGATCCCGGTGTCCAGAAACCGCCTTTGCCCCAACGTTTCTTACCTCGGTTGTGGTAATCCAATGCCAGACAAACGGCTGCCTCACCCAGCATCTTGCCGGTAAAACCGTAACCCGGGTCTTTATCGCCGGTCACTTTGGTGGCAATCACGGGCTCTTTACCGTGCTTGTACTCTTTATCGAAACCGTAGAAACGGATATCGAAATAACCGGTTTCCTGCTCTTTCGGTGATGGCCCTTGGCCTGGCTTAGGCAGGACAAATTTTTCGAGCAGCGCGCGGGTCGGTTTAATAGCCGCGCCAACGATAAAGGCACCTAGCCCAAGCGTCATCGCCTTAGCCATACGACGGCCTTTTGCACCTTTGCCCGTCAGCATGCCTTCATTGTAGAGGAAGCGTTCGCCGTATTCTTTTTCGAGCAGTGCATTAGTGCGATGTACGACGCGTGTATTGATTGCCGCCATAATAAACGGCATTCCCCAGGCGTTGGACGCACGATCGAAAAACGCACCTTTGATATCCGGTTGTTTGGCTCGGAAGCCGTGATCAGGCGGGCAGAGCGAGTAGGGGTTAGCCAGTTCTTTCTTCAGGGAAGGGTTGGCCATAACTTCTTTGGTAAGCTGCAACATACTGGCGATGGTGCCTCCCGACATACCGCCTTTCGCCGCTTTCACACGCATCTCAACTTTGCTGAGTGTGTGCCCAACTTTCTCTTTAGCCAGCTCCTGAAGGTGGCGAACACCCATATCAGAAGGGATGGAGTCAAAACCACAGCAGTGCACGATCCGTGCGCCGGTTTCTGCGGCCTTTGATTCGTACTTGTCGAGCATACGTTTAATCCACTGAGGCTCACCCGTCAGGTCGCAATAATCGATCCCTGTTTCGACGCAGGCTTTCACTAGCGGCTCGCCATACAGCGCGTAGGGGCCAACAGTAGAGACAATCACGCGAGTGGACTCGCAAAGCTCAGTCAGGCTCGCTTCGTCTGCAGCGTCGGCAATGATGTACTCAACATCGCCTGCCTGATCACCCAGAATCGGTGCAAGGGTACCGCGAACCTGTTGTAGTTTACGTTCCGAGCGACCCGCCATCGCCCATTTCAGGTCTTTATTCCAGCCGTACTGCTCAGCGATGTAGCGGGTGAGAATGCCACCCACAAAAGAAGTGGCACCAAAAATAATGACGTCGTACTTACCGCGTGGCATTCGTCGCTCCTAAAGCTCTGTTTCAATAAGTCTGTGATAACACTAGCAGCCTTTTAGTTGCATGAAAAAGGGGCAATCCGGCCGTTTATAACGGGGGAATCTTGCATATATGGAAAAACATATATATGGTCAGCCATATGTTTAATGCGTGCCGAAGGCACGATGGTAATTGTGCTGACGGTGGTAATGGTACTGATGATGGAACCAGTTGAACTGATGAAGCTTCTGGCGGACGACACACGGCTGACGTCGTTGATCGCAATGACCTCGGGGCCACGCTGCGTTTGCGACCTGATGGCATTGTTGGATCAAAGCCAGCCTAAGGTATCCCGTCATCTCGCGACTCTCCGTGAAGCTGGCGTAGTCGACACGGAACGGCGCGGGCAATGGGTGTATTACTCACTGGCGCCCGATTTACCGGCTTGGGTACACGATGTGCTCAATACACTGGTTCCGGTTGTCAAAGCGCGATTCCCTGACCTTCTTTCCGATAAAACCCAACTTGATTGCTGTTGAGGCTGAAACTATGAAAATCTTGTTTATTTGTACGCACAACCGCTGCCGCAGCATTCTAGCCGAGGCACTTACCCGGCATATTTCTGCTGGTAAGATCGACGCACGCAGCGCGGGCAGTCAGCCTGCAGGTGTGGTGTTTCCCGGCACACTCACTTACCTCAAGAGTCAAAATATTCCAACCGATGGACTGACCAGCCAAAGCTGGGACGATCACGAAGCATTCGCCCCTGACGTGGTAATTACCGTATGCGACAGTGCAGCTGGAGAAACCTGTCCGGTTTGGTTTGGGCAGGCAGCGCGAGTGCATTGGGGATTGCCCGACCCGTCTAAACTGCCGGCGGAAACAGAGCAGCAAGAGAAATTTAAAGAGGTAGGAGCCATGATGCAGCAACGACTGGCGCTGCTGGCCTCTGCGGATCTGGACAGCGCGATGGATAAATCATCATTAGAAGTGGCAATAAAGCAGCTTCTCGTATCGGAGCAAACAGTCTGATGGGTATTTTTGAGCGTTATTTATCGGTCTGGGTCGGTCTTGCAATAGCGGGTGGTATTGCCGCAGGTTTGATCATGCCAGGTGCCTTTCAGGTTATTGCTGACGCCGAGGTGGCGAACGTTAATTTACCGATCGCAATTCTGATCTGGCTAATGATTTATCCCATGATGATGCAGGTCGATTTTGCGTCAATCAAAGATGTCACAAAGCAGCCACAAGGCTTGGCGCTGACGTTAGTTATTAACTGGTTGATCAAACCGTTCAGCATGGCCGCTCTGGGTTGGCTATTTTTCCACATTATTTTTGCCGATCTGGTTTCAGCAGAAACTGCGCAGGAATACATCGCCGGGATGATTTTGTTGGGCGTAGCGCCTTGTACCGCCATGGTATTTGTCTGGAGTCACCTGACCCGCGGCGATGCCAATTACACCTTGCTGCAGGTATCAGTAAACGACGTCATTATGATCTTTGCCTTCGCACCGATTGCAGGGTTTTTGTTAGGTATATCCGATATCGAAGTACCGTGGGAGACGCTGCTGATATCTGTCGTGCTGTATGTGGTGTTGCCGCTTCTGGCCGGTGTGCTTACACGAAAGCTTCTTGGCGCGGAAGGCGTAGGGCGATTATCGGACAGCATTAAGCCGCTCTCGATCCTCGGCTTGTTAGCCACAGTGCTGATTTTATTTGGTTTGCAGGCCCCCCGGATTGTCGAGAATCCGCTAGATATGTTGCTGATTGCCATTCCACTACTGATTCAGACGTACGGCATCTTTGCCATTACCTACTACATTGCAATACGCATGAAGTTGAAGCATAACGTTGCGGCACCTGCTTGTATGATTGGCACCAGTAATTTCTTCGAGCTTGCTGTCGCGGTGGCTATTGCCTTGTTCGGTCTGAACTCTGGCGCGGCGTTGGCGACAGTGGTCGGTGTTCTCGTTGAAGTGCCGGTCATGCTCTCACTGGTCGCTTTTGCTAACCGTACTAAGCACTGGTTTGAATAAGTACTTTGATCAAGCAGTTTGAATGACAGCATTTAATTTTGACGTTGGGCTGGGAGACCCGCAGGCGACATTGCGGGTTTACCTGGCTAACAAACCATCTCTCGAGCCATTTGCCTATCCGGGGGAGATCTTACCTCTGGCAGATGGCGATATCGCTCAGATTAACTCGCATGAGGGTAATCACTGGCGCAAGATTTTTAATGTTTTTGCTAAATTTCTGTATGAGCTGAAATTCAACGGCACTGATGACTTCAGTCGCTGGCAGGATTACAAAGATGTTCGCATGTTGCAGCCGGGCAGTGGCGTAGCGCTTTGCTACGGGCCGCCTGCGTTTCCGGAAGCCGATATCACAGCGCACGACAGCACGAGCAGTCGCGTTATTCTAATGGGAAAACAGTTTGCCGAAGAATGCGGCTTTTTCAAAACAGATGGTGCAAAATGGCTGGACAGCCGGTTCGCAATGAATGACAACGGAGTCATCGTGTGTCCGTATTTCGACTATCGCCAGCTATCCGATGAGCGCATCCGTTACCTGGTATCCTTGATCAAAAATGAGGCCTAGTGTTCATGTCCGACATGGAGTTTGCAGGGATTGGTATTCTGAATTTTGTCAGTCTCGTCTGGATGGTTCTATGTTGGTTTGGATACGCAAAGTTTGCTCACTATCGCGCTAAGCGATCTGCGTCATTGTCTTCTGTATTGCACGTGCATCGTATTAACTGGATGCGACGTATGCTCAAGCGCGAAATTCGCGTCGGTGATGCCGCCTTGCTGGCCAACATCGAGCGTAACGTAAACTTTTTCGCATCCTCGTGCGTTCTGATTATCGCTGGTTTACTCACAGCTCTGACTGCAACAGACAAAATCAGCGACATGCTCAGTACCGTCTCCTTCGTGCAAGGCGATACCCTGACTGAGCTGGAGTTTAAACTCGCCGTGTTGGTTGTGATATTTATCTATGCCTACTTCACGTTTACCTGGTCGATGCGCCAGTTTGGCTTTGCTTCTGTCTTGGTCGGGGCTGCACCCATGCCAGATGATAATTCGGTGACACCGGGCGACCGTCGCAGCATGGCGCTGTACAGTGCAAAGGTGATTGATCAGGCCAGCCACAGTTACAACAACGGACTGCGTGCGTTTTATTTCTCGATGGCGGGGTTGTCGTGGTTTGTATCTGAGTGGTTCTTTATGGCAACGTCGGCGTTGATTACCGCGGTGTTATATTCGCGCGAATTCCGCTCAAGTTCTCTGAAGGCTCTCAAGCAAGCTGAGAATGTCGGGGATAAGATCTTTACTGACGATAAAGAACTATATCGCCAGTAAAGCAATAACGGCTTTGTATTAATTATTCCTCGGTAGGGCGCTTGCGTAGTAGCTCTGCATTCCCCCCGATGGCACTGGTATTGATACTTACCGTGCGTTCGCAAGCAAAGCGTCTCACATAATCCGGGCCTCCGGCTTTTGGCCCGGTGCCCGAGCGCGCCAACCCACCAAACGGTTGTACGCCAACAACGGCCCCAATCTGATCGCGATTAATATAAACATTGCCAACGCGAGCACTGCGAGCAATCAAACCGGATACTTCAGGGTTGCGTGAATGTACCGACAAGGTAAGTCCGAAATCGGTATTGTTGATGTCTTCAATAACTGTATCTAGGTCCGCATTACGGTAGCGGATAACGTGCAAAATCGGACCGAAGTGTTCGTCCTTTAACTCGGATATGGATTCAATTTCGTACGCCGCCGGGGCGACGTAGAAGCCTTCCTCTGGCACGTCTTCTACTTTCGCAATCAGCTTGCCATGGCTTTTCAGGTAACGGTTATGCGCGTGCAGAGCATTTTTCGCCTGCATAGAAATCACGGGGCCTATGTCAGTAGCAGGATCACCCGGATTGCCCACTAATAATTCTTTAATCGCGCCTTTTAATAAGCGAATAACTTCTTCCGCGATGTCTTCCTGAAGATACAGCACGCGCAAAGCAGAACACCGCTGCCCAGCACTGCCAAATGCAGATCGGATTACATCTTTCACGACTTGCTCGGGCAGTGCGGTGGAATCAACGATCATGGCATTCTGACCGCCGGTTTCAGCAATAAAACTGGCAATAGGGCCACGGCGATGGGCGAGATCCATCGCAATTTTATGCGCCGTTTTATGTGAGCCGGTAAACGCGACACCGGCAAGACGTCTGTCGTTACAGAATACATCGCCAAGAATAGGGCCAGAGCCAGGTACACACTGCAATAACTCTTGAGGAATCCCTGCGCTGTAAGCCAGTTCCACGGCGCGGGCGGCGATTAAACTGGTCGCCTCTGCAGGTTTTGCAATGACGGCATTTCCAGCGGCGATGGCAGCGGTGATTTGGCCAATAAAAATTGCGAGAGGGAAGTTCCAGGGGCTGATACACAGCCAGATACCTCGCCCTTCATAATGCAGTTGATTCAGTTCACCCGTTGGCCCGGGGAGGCGAATGGGTTCTGCAAAACCGTTATCAATAAATCCTGCGTAATAGCGGCAGAAGTCTACCGCTTCGCGAATTTCGTCGACGGCATCCTGTAACGTTTTCCCCGCCTCGCGAACGCACAGAGTGATGAGCTCGTGGCGGTGTTCCTCTAAGAGGTCCGCAACGGTGTAAAGCCACGTCTGGCGAAGTGCGGCAAAAGCAGGGCGCGGTTCATTATTCCATTTTTTAAATGCATGCTCCGCAGTTTGAAGGATGGCATACGCATCGTCAGGGTGAACCCACTGGACTAAGCCGACTTTATCTTGTGCACTAAACGGACAACGTACAACCACATCCGGCTGGTACGTCGTCAAGCTACTCACCTGTACCTGGGGGCGAGCATGCCACTGATGTGTCTGCCAGCGCTGCATACCAGCAACTAGTGCGTCGCACTCATCGCGATTATTCAGATTTAACCCCGTGGAGTTCTTGCGGGGCGCAAGTATGTCCGCAGGAGAGGGAATATCCTTAGCCGGTGCAAAGCTGTGCTCACGTGCAATATCCAATGGGGATGCCGCAAGTGTTTCCGGGCTGATGTCCGTCTTCCAAAGATGGTGTACAAACGAGGTATTCGCGCCGTTCTCGAGCAGGCGTCGAACTAAGTAGGGCAACAGCTCCTTGTGTTCACCAACGGGGGCATAAGTGCGGATGTAATCGCGTCGTTTTTCTTGCCACTGTTCGTATAGGGGCTCGCCCATACCCTGAAGGCGCTGGAATTCACAGGTATCCTCAGTACTAATACAGTTGGATAACGCATCAGCCATCGCCGATACCGCGATCAGTGTGTGGGCATTATGAGTGGCAAACTGCGGATATAGCTGCGCGCTCTTCAACATAAAGGCGGCACAGGCCAGATACGATAGATCTGTGTGCTCTTTACGCGTAAATACCGGATAGCCGGGTAAGCCACGCTGCTGTGCAAGTTTTATCTCATTATCCCAGTAGGCTCCCTTGACCAGCCTAACCGGAATGCGGACATTCTCTTCACGAGCCAATGCGTCCAGCCAGCCGAGAACAGGCAGCGCACGTTTGCTGTAGGCCTGAACAGCGAGGCCAAACTCCCCCCAGCCTGTCGCTTCTGTTGCCAGCACTTGCTCAAACAGTTCAAGGGATAGCACTAAACGATCTGCCTCTTCGGCATCTATCGTTACCGGTACCGAGAGCTCGCGTGCCTCTCGCACCAGACTTGCCAGCCGTTGGTAGAGCTCTGCTTTTACGTTTTGCTTCTTTGTGTCTTCATAACGAGGGTGGAGAGCAGAGAGCTTAATCGACAACGAGCAGGGCCGCTTGCCAGTCTCCGCACCGGAGGCATTCTGCTGAGCGATTTCCTGCAGCGCAGATCGATACGCGCTGAGGTACCTCTCTGCATCGTCATTGCAGACGGCCGCCTCACCAAGCATATCGTAGGAGAAAGCCGACACTTCAGAGTGTGTCCTGTCGGCAATGGCGCGGGCGCTGCTGATATTCTCACCCGATACAAACTGATTCCCCAGCATCTGCATTGCGTATTGCAGGGCATTGCGAATCACGGGTTCGCCGGGGCGAGTGATTAGCCGGCCGAGTGCATTCTTTAAACGTGCCATACGGCCGCTAACCGACAGGCCGCGCGTTGCCATATTGACCCAGTTTGACGGGCTATGGCTTAAATGCTTCTCCCAGTCCGCCTGCGAGATCTCTGCGCGGATAAACGCATCGCGCGAGGCCTTATCGGGTATACGTAATAGCGCCTCAGCGATAATCATCAGCGTCAGGCCTTCGTCGTTATCCAGGCTGTACTCCTGCATAAACTGGTCAAACAAGGACAACTCGTCGGTATGCTCGCGCAGCTCAGTGATCATTCGACATGCCTCGCGGGAGGCATGGGCCATCAATGGCTCTGACATCTGCTCTGCCATAGAGCGGACGAGTTGAGTCTCATCTGAACAGCCACCCGTGTAATAACCCGCTCGAATCAACGACATCCAGCCCGATACCGGCATTGACGACATCTTGCCCGTTAGCATTCTTTCTGCACTGAAGTTCTCAGCCATACGTCATCCACCTGTTTCACTCACTTAAGTTTAGGGCTTCATTGGCAAGTGCGCATCCTACGAGTTGGCATAAATTAATAAGTAAGTGCTAGAGCCGAATAGCGATGCGGACAAACTGAACGTAAAGAAAGTAGGGGTGTTAACCAGTATATTAGGCAGTTGTGAGCAAACTTGGCACGCTTCACATTGAAGCTTGCGTGTATTACTGAGGGGTAGTACGGTAAATCTCATACCAATCAGGCAGTTACAAACTTGATTTCCAAGTTTATGTGCGCAGGATATCGAATTAGCAGGCGTGCACGTTATTCTGGAAGGAATACTTGAGGTATGGACAACTCTTAAACGATGCCAATGGTTTACTTTGGAGACCTCGAGGGATTCTCCAAGGATAAATGCACACGCATAATGATATTCTATTACGTGCTAAACGAGTATGAGCACTTAGAATATATTTGGAAGGAAAGCTGATAAATATAGGAGGGGTATTGCAGCCATTGCTGAAATTGAGGCTGAGTTGAAATCCATTGGCTTTTGGTCAAGCAATCCTTCAGAGTTCAATGTTTCAAATTTCACAGAAGCATTTTATTTTTACTTGTGGTTGCAATGTACTTTCATATCAAATGCTAGGGTGTCTGCAAGCACAGGTGAATACCCTTAAAGAAGCTAGGTAGGGTAAATGGTCTTAAGGAATACTACTACCGCAGTCACGTTGAAGAGGCACAGAACTTGATAAACCTACTTAATCTTTTTAATAAAATTGTTGCGGGATAATGGATGTACTGAATAAACTCAAGAAACAATAGTTGCTGCATTCCAGGGATAGCCTTTTGTTCAGGGCTTCGACAGTAGCTGCAAAAAGTAACAAGATGTCTGCCGCTGTTGGCGGCGATATATAAGAGAAGTGTAGTGGTATAGTTAACTGGGCAACTGTAATAATCCGAGTAGCTGCTCGCGATCGATTAACGTTTGATTTAATGAAAATTAGTATGGAGGCTAAATTATGTCCGATGAACACCAAACTCCCGAATTGAATGCTCTATCTGAGAGAGAGCAAATGTCTAAGGAGTTAAAAAGCTTAAAGTACTTTCGATACAAACACCCACGAGGAGGGCAATATAATGATGGCTTTTCTTTGCAGGCTAACTTTAAACATTCATATGATGACGACCTTATAAGTCTACTCAATGAATTAGGCGTGAGACCGGTTTTAGAATCTACTGAGCCACCTTTGCCTAAGCAATACCCGGATCCTGTGTATGATGAAATTGAGGTCGACGGAGTTAAAAAGTGGCTTCAACACGTAGGGTGGCATAAGATTGACGGAGACTTTTTCTATATAAGCTATGGGGAAAAAGGTCTAATAATACTTGCTAATGGGGGCTATGATGTTGAATTGTCAGACGTTCTACAGGCAAAGAGAATCGAGAGTAGGATGAATGATGAATTTTTTATTTCGCGCATCGATCTGGAAGAGTGATTAAATTTAATCGATACGATGGTGATAACAGTTTTACAGATTACCAAGGTGGTTGGCTAATTACTATAAAAGGTTGTTCACCCATGGAACGTGAGCGAATTACAGCGTGAAGCTAAAAAATTCCGTACTATCCGGAGATATCAAAAAGCAAAAGACGCGTCGACTGGACCTGCTGACACTTTGGGCATTTGAATGTTGGTATGAACGTCGACTTTCTTAGATAACTCACTCCCTTGATGAACCTGACAATTGCGAAGAGTGTCATAAGGAAGATCTTAGAGGTAGGATTGATATCAATGAGCCGGGGAAAATATTACAAAACTGCGGAGGTAGAGTCGCTGCTTAAAAAGAGAGATTAAACCGTTAAAAAATTTAGAGATAACTTCGTTCGGTTGATACGGTTAGATCTACTCTGATAATCCTTATAGTGGAAGTAGTATATGTTAGTGTATCTCTTTTAACGGCAATTTCTTCTTGGAATTGGAAATAGCTTATCCTTGGGAAAGATACTAGGCATGCAGGATGCCAGCTAGTATCCGGCGAGAACTAAATGTATCTGATGAAGTCAATCCATTACGCCTTTTCTGGATGGGTGTGAGATCGTAGAGAATGGCAAGTGTGTGATAGGCACCTTGCATGGATATTGAGCAATATAAGTATGAGCCGAAGAGATAAATACGGACTTGATCTTGCAATGAAAACTGCAGAGTATTTAAAGGTCCATGGAAGTATCAAGAATAACCATTACGGATACTGTGGAGTAGGCTTTGTGGCTTCAGATGGAATTATAATTTACACTCATTTTGATGAATTTCTTTGTTACACTCGAGGAGAATGGTATGTGCCAGGTGGAGAGTATGAGGGGATAATTAAAATGTTCGAAACTGAAGATGCCTTTGTTAATTGGCTTGCGGATCAGTCTGACAGCTCTATGTCGGGAAAGGAAACTAACGATGGCTGGTATATTGATAACCAAAGAATTACAAGGAAAAGGCTTCTTCATGCTATTGATAGTAACAATGCTTAACGAACCGCTGAAATTCGTTTTGGCAAAAAAAGAGCGTGGCCTAAGCGGGATTCGTTTCGCTCGCCGTCTAATAAGACGCGTGTCGGAAGTGCATACTTAGTGCTACCGGATCACATCCATTTAGCCATACATTATGAAATTCGATCATTCTGATAGTATTTTCCAAAAGGTGATTTCGATTTTATCGAAAGTCCTGGCTCTTCCGTTTTGGGTGAGTATCGTCTGTAGATGACAGGTGGGTTCTATTATTCATCAACTGAAGTGCATACTTGATAGGACTGGATTGAGGAAGCGCGAGTGGCTTACGAAAGAAGATAATGTAGGATTTAACGGAATTTGGAGCTAAAAAAGTGGAGAGCTTTTTCGGCTATAAAGAATTTGGTGCCTCTAGCGAAACATTGTAATCTACTTTAACAAGGGTTTTTTATGAAAAATATTTTACTTATTTTGGTTTTACTGTTTTCAAATATATCTTTGTCAGAAACATTAAAGGATAAAGAAGAAGCCAAGATGCTTGCTAAATCAATAATGGAGTTGGTAGGTAAAGGTGAGGTAGAGAAAGGGCTCTCCTTGGCTAAGCCATATTTGATTATTCCGGATCATGAATTTAAAGGTTTTTTGAATTCTCTGAATATGCAAGCACCAATAATAGAACAAAGATTCGGAAAAACTGTCGGTATGGAACCTTCTTAAGTACAAGAGGTGGGCGAATCGCTAATGCTGGTTGTGTATATTCAGAAATTTGAAAGGCACATGATGCGCTGGAAATTTTACTTTTATAATCCTGGTGGTGGTTGGGTACTAAATACATTTAATACTGATGATAAAATTAGTTTAATGTTTGACTAGACCTAATTCTAATAGTTAAAGGAAGTGACGAATATTGGGCTCGATTTTCTATATGATCAGAACGACAGTAGATGCCCGCAGACTGTTTCCTGCAGAGGAGAGGAAGTTTCCTCAGGGAAAGAACTTGCATTTCACACATAGTGGATGGCGCCGTGAACGCAAAGCATCGGCGGAGAATATGCCTTTCACAGCAATGAGGTGTTTCCGTAAATGGCAGGCCTATTCTTGGAGTTCCCACCCCTTGTTGGAACCGTAGGTTCATGTGTTATGCACTTATATCGGAATAAAGCAATGAATATGATTGAGAAATTCAATGAGCTGATGGAAGGTTTCATCGAAGAAAGTATCACTATGGAGTACCTCTTGAATAATCCGGAGGGAATTCTTGTAAATGGTTCCAGTAGTTGCAGATATAAACTTAAAGAATTTGGTAGTAGTAAGGTATTGGGTGCTTACGGAGTGAGCCGATTCGCGAACTGGCGATTTTATGAGATATCAGAATCCGGTGAAATTCTCTACGAGTGGTATCAACAAGAAGGCTACAACCCAAATGATACTCGTTCATTAGAAGATATGAATAGAAAGAACCAGCTAGGTCATGATCGAATTGAAGCATTTGGCATAAAATAATAGATTGGTAAATGGAGAGCTAGCTACGGTTTTCAACTACTCATGGTTTCGCGACGTTCGCTTATTTAGAAGCTCGTTTTGTTATGTTGATAAGCTGATTGGTATGGTAACTTTCCGGGTAGTCTTTAATGAGTAGACATCTAACTTTGACCCACGGGTCGGTGACACAACGAAAGGCGCAGCTATTAAATTCAGCCCATCTGTAATGAAGCAGTGTGCCATTGTCTTCCTCCTGAATTCAGTGTTGTGGAGATGATAGTGAACTCGTTAATATCCGGGCCAATTTTATTGCAGGCGCCGTCGGTTTGAGAAAAAAGATAGTGATTTGCTTAATTGCGTTAATTCCCTCGAATTTTCGCAATAAGAAACTTCAGCAGTTTGCATGTCTAAATGTAAAATTTCTTGCTTTATAGACGAGAGCATATTCCTGATAAAGGCAATAGAATTGATGCTGACCATTGTTCTAGCAACGACATTAGATGTTAGGTGGTACGTATATTTCACTAAATAGGTGGCATATCTGGCTGTTGGTATGGATTTCAGTTCGAGCATGATTGTCTGGTAGTCTTGATACTTCAGATCATTGTAGCCCTTTCCACATAACTCACGGTAATTGGAGTCTTGTCCTTTTTGTATTCTGATGTGGGGTGAAATCGCTGTCGTGCGAATATCTGTAAGGGTTTTTAATTAGATGTGTAAGCCCTTGCATGGAACGAAAAAGAAGCTATGACGCAAGGCTGATAACGAATCATTCTTTTTGAAAATTAAATTTAAGACTGGATTTGGCGTACTTGGTAGGGAAGTTGATAATTTTTAATTCTAATGCAAGTGGTCGAAGATGAAATTATTTTATATTGAAATGTAAGCTTACGGTATGATCGGATAAAGGTAATGAATTTATTCGTATGAATGGGATTTTTTTACAGGGAGTTAATTTTAAATCTAGTAAATTTGTGGGGTTTGGATTTTATTTTTAATTCCTGTGTTTAGATCATTCGGTGCCTGATTTATAGTATTATATTCGAGGTGGATTTCAAAGATGGAATGAGTATGAAGGAAGAACAAATTCTTAATGTTGTCATGTATGCATTATACCATGTTCGCAACCTCGATGAAGTTAGATCTAACAAGTACATGTATAACGTATATGAATATTTTGTCGAAAAATGTGATAGGAAAAAGCAGGGAGAAATGATTTCGGCGATTGAGTGGGCGCTTGATCAAGTGGATATTGAGGATTGTTGCTTGTTACCTAGATTGCCGCATAATGAAGCCTTTAAACGAGAATACTTGAAAATTGTTCTAAGTCATTTGAGAAATAGCTAGCTAATAAATAAGGTTATTCTTGCCGTGTATCTAAATTGAAATAATGAATTTTCCTGATTTATCTTAGTTCGGAGTTGTTGGTCTCTGTTAGATAGGAAGGGTATCATTCACATCGAAAGCTATAGTAGTGTGGGACAGTATGGCAATGAGTGGTTCAACTTGGAGAGAGCACTCTCTTATTGTGGGTGTAGTCTATAGACTGAAAGTCGATTTACCAGACTATATAGATGGCCACGATGTCGCCTGATGGGTACTATCGGTTGGTTCACATAGGATATAGTCATTACGACGGTGCGTCTATTTTCCGTTTCGAGTGTATCAATTCTGGCGATTGTGTTGCTTGGTGGTGGTTCGACTCTTCAGATGAAGCTTTGAGTGATGGATACTTTGAACAAATTGGTTAGGACGGCGCTTGGCGTGATAGGATATAGAATCTAAAAATGGAGAGGTACCAATGATGGAACAATTAGTTGAAGACTCTGGGCTTAACGACGCAAAAGAGTTAGGCAAATATTGGGCTGCTATTCAAAATGACATCGTCGTTTGTATTATTTCGATGACTGTTCCGAATGACACCGACTTTGACCTGTATCGTGAGAAAGCGAAAGACTGCTTGGGGGTTCTTGGTAAAGTGAAACAAGGGATGCTCGTTTCGTCCCCTTTGGGTATCAAGTTTATTATTCGGGGTAATCATCGGAATAGAGGTAAAACTCCCACTCCGGCTAAGGTCATTGAGGTTAGCCCTCATGTACTTTGGCGACAGAGTTAGTTATTAATAGAAATCTGTATGATTGAGGCCAATCAATGTCGATGTTGACTAGCTTTTGTTTGTGTGATTTGCCTTTAAAATAAACGACCGCTCGCTTAAGGTTGTCACTGATTGGGGGAGGTGCTCCTGTAAAGGTTGTCGTGAGGTATCTTATGCTGACTCAGTCAGAGCGGTGCATTGACCCTTATCGTTTATGAGGATCATTAAGACCAAGTTGATTATTAGTGTTTGGTTTTTTTACTGAGCCGTGTTTGGTTTTTGCTCAAGTACAAAGCTAAGTTGGGCAGTTTGGAGACTGAATAAAATGATGCGCTATGTTCGCATGATAGTTGAAGAGTTATGTTTTTTTTCATTAGGTTATCTTTCATATTATTTGTAGCCAGCCCAGCAGCGCTGGGCTCCGTTGAACAGTTTAACTACGCTTGTCAGATCTATGGTGATGCAATGCGAATCATTGACTCTATGGAGAACCGCGAGGAGTATGTTAGGCAGCGCTTACAGGAGCAGTTTCCTGGTGGTGAATCTCTCGCTGTGCATGAGGCTATTTGGACGGTAGCGCCAAACGAGCGATACGAAGTATATGTGGCTTCCGTTTCAGATACGTACTCTACGGATTGGAGTTGTGATTATCTTCGAGAATTTTTTAATCAATCCATAACTCAACAGTAGTACTTTTCAACTATATATACGTTTAATACGTGCCGCGAACTAATTTACGGGCCTTGATTTTTGTGGATATTAAAGAGAAAGGAATAAACCAATAATGGGATTTTTTATACGTTTGATTACGGGATTAGTATTTCCACCAATCCTGCTGCTTGGCTTTTACGTTGTACGTCCAAGGGAGGAGGCAGTCATCCTCAGCTTTGGCGAATTCATGGGCGTGGACAAGAAAGAAGGTATCCGGTGGCGGCATCCGGTCGGTCGGGAAATTCGTCGGATCTCGACTCAGGATAGTACTCTTGAGGTATCGTCGAGTACCGTGGTCGACTTGAACGGAAATCCGATTAACATCAGTGCCATCCTGGTTTACCGGATTGACGACACTCGCAAGGCAGCCATCGATGTCGCTTCGCCGCACAAGTTTATCGAAGATCAGGCGAGTGCAATTATTAAGCGCGTTTGTTCTAAGTATCCATACGATCATAAGGACACTGATGTGCTGTGCCTTAAGAACGAAAGCGACGAAATCTCAGCTGAGCTGGTTGCTGAACTTCAGGAAGCAGTGGATGTGTCCGGTATTGTGGTTGAATCGGTTAAGTTCAATGATTTGGCTTATGCACCAGAGATCGCGCAAGCTATGTTGATGCGCCAGCAGGCGCAAGCTTTTATTGATGCCAGAAAGACCATCGTTGATGGTGCAGTTGCGTTGGTTAAAGATGCCTGTACTCAGTTAGATGACGACGGTATCGCGTTATCGACGCCTGCGCAGGAGCAGCTAGTAACGAATCTCTTGGTCGTTCTGTGTAGTGGTGAAAGTGCGCAACCTGTTGTGCAGGTTCAAGCTCATCAGAGTCATGGTCAGTAACCCGCTTGGCGTATAAATCTTCATTGCTGTAAGCGGAGGTTGGGGGCGACTTCAATTTCCCTTGCGTCCCACCAAATCTGGCATATATTAAGCGCTGAACCCCGTCCTCCCAACGCTTGCCACGAGAAGGCGGCTCTGCCGGTTCACCTGTGTTTACTTTTTCTTTGACGG
>PDUK01000017.1 GCA_006212115.1 Thalassolituus sp.
CGATAGGGGTAAACCTATACGCCCTTAGCAGGGGCGCGCCTTCAGCCACTCGGCCATCTCTCCACATCACGGCGCGCATCATACCACGTTCAGAATATTTTCAAAGGAAAAATTCAAGAAAATTAAGGTCTTAGTAGTTACCGTTCGGTTCACCACCGTCTTTCTCACGCTGGATGCGCTGGTAAATTTCTTCACGGTGTACCGCAACTTCTTTAGGGGCATTCACACCGATTCGTACCTGATTTCCTTTAACGCCCAGAACGGTTACGGTGACTTCATCACCGACCATCAGTGTTTCACCAACACGGCGGGTCAAAATAAGCATAGAGGTTCTCCTCAGATTCCAGTTTCTGTATAGGGTGCTGTGACAAAAGTCACCTTTGTGTCCCACTCTTCCAGTATTGACCAGTTCAGCCAGTTTTAAAGCTGGGTCGTGCCGGGAGTGAGAACTTTTTGTTATTAGTGAGCATTCCTTCATGGGCAACTCACAAATAACAATCGAGCTTACTGCTCTTCGCTGACCTCGGCATCGAGTCCGAACGCGGTATGAAGCGCACGTACTGCGAGTTCAAGGTACTTTTCTTCGATCACGACTGAGATCTTGATCTCAGAGGTAGTGATCGCAAGAATATTGATGCTCTCATCCGCCAGCGTCTTGAACATCTTGCTGGCAACCCCTGCGTGGGATCGCATTCCAACGCCTACCAGAGATACCTTACAGATATCATCAGTGCCGTTAACACCTTTGGCATTCAATTCTTCAGCAAGTTCCGTCAGCAGCTTGAGCGCTTTCTGGTAGTCGTTGCGGTGCACCGTGAAGGTAAAGTCTGTGGAACCGTCTTCAGACACGTTCTGGACAATCATATCGACTTCGATATTCGCATCGCTCACAGGCACCAGGATTCGGGACGCAACGCCCGGAATATCAGGCACACCCTGAACAGTAACCTTAGCTTCGTCGCGGTTGAACGCAATTCCAGAGATAACGGGGTTTTCCACGGAGTTGTTCTCCTCGGTTGTAATCAGTGTGCCGTTGCCGCCCTTGAAAGAAGACAGCACGCGCAGTGGAACCTTATATTTGCCAGCAAACTCTACAGATCGAATCTGCAGTACTTTTGAGCCCAGGCTGGCCATTTCGAGCATTTCTTCAAACGTCACCGTATCCATGCGTCTGGCCGCAGGCACGACACGCGGGTCTGTGGTGTAAACACCATCTACATCGGTGTAAATCTGACACTCATCTGCATTCAGTGCAGCCGCTAGGGCAACGCCTGTGGTATCAGAACCACCGCGGCCAAGCGTCGTGATGTTGTTGTCATCATCAACACCCTGGAAACCCGCCACAATAACAATGCCACCACTGTTCAGGACATCACGCATCTTATCGGTTTCGATGTCTTCGATACGGGCTTTCATATAGGCGCGGTTGGTCTTGATACCTACCTGCCAGCCAGTGAATGAGCGTGCAGTAATACCGCGCTTCTCAAGGGCCATCGCCAGCAGAGCAATAGTGACCTGCTCGCCCGTAGAGACCAATACATCCATCTCGCGTGGAGACGGGTTGTCGGTAATCGCGCCCGCCAACCCAATAAGACGGTTTGTTTCACCACTCATGGCGGATACCGCCACCACAAGCTGATGACCTTCATCGTGAAAGGCTTTTAACTTATCCGCGACGGCTTCAATACGCTCTGTCGTGCCGACCGAGGTACCGCCATATTTCTGTACGTACAGCGCCATATAGGGGTTTCTGCGTAAATACTAAAAAAGGGTCGCAATTAAACAATAAATAGGGGCGGGATAAAAGCAGACAATGAAACTTGGACGAGACTGTTCTGCCAGTTATACGATCAAAGTACAACAGTTCAGGCCACTTTGCGTTAGCAACCTGTTTTTCGCTCGCCGCGTACATACACGGCGAGCGTGGGGCTGTGACTCAGACCCGAGTCTGAGCCCAGTTTTCAAAGGCGCTCAGAGCATCAGCAATACCTTCTGGTTTCTGACCACCGGCCTGTGCCATCTCAGGCTTACCGCCGCCGCGACCGTCGACGTACGCAGAACACTCTTTAACAGCATCACCCGCTTTCGCTTTGCCGATCAGGTCTTTTGTCACACCAGCTAGCAGAGTCACTTTGCCTTCATTGGCGGACGCCAACATAATCAAGGCAGAGCCCAATTTGTTTTTCAGCTGATCCATGGTGTTACGCAATGCAGGCACATCAGCGCCGTCCAGCTCAGCGGCGAGTATCTTCACACCATTCACTTCTTTCGCCTGGCCAGCAAGATCTGATCCTGCACTTGAAGCCAACTTGCTCTTCAGTGCTTCCAGCTCTTTTTCCAGCTGGCGACTACGCGAAATAAGCTGTTCAACTTTATCGCCAACATTATCAGTAGAGCCTTTCAGCGAACGAGCAATGCCATTCAGAGTCGCTTCTTCACGAGCAACAAAGTCGAGAGCGGCCTGACCAACGACGGCCTCTATGCGTCGAATACCCGCTGCGATACCGCTCTCTGAGCTGATTTTAAGAAAACCAATATCCCCTGTACGCTGCGCATGAGTACCGCCGCATAGTTCGATCGAGAAGTCATCCATCCCCATCGAAAGCACGCGTACTTCATCGTCGTACTTTTCGCCAAACAGCGCCATCGCACCCGCGGCTTTCGCATCGTCGATGTTCATCAGGCGCGTTGCAACAGGTGTATTCGCTCGGATATGCGCATTCACCAATGTTTCAATTTCAGCGATTTCCTCTGGCTTAACTGCTTCCAGATGAGAGAAGTCAAAACGTAGCTTATCGTAGGTAACCAGGGACCCTTTCTGCGCCACGTGCTCACCAAGAACATGACGCAATGCTGCGTGCAACAGGTGTGTCGCCGAGTGGTGAATCGCGGTCGAAGCCCTTTTTTCTGCATCGACAGTTGCAGTCAGCTGATCACCAAGCGCAACGGCGCCTTCAACCAGTACACCTTGATGCAGGTGGTTCTTGCCGTCTTTGGTCGTATCTTTCACCTGAAAAACAACGCCGTCGGCTTTAAGGAAACCGGTGTCCCCGGCCTGACCACCACTTTCTGCATAAAAAGCCGTCTCATCGAGAACCAGGACGGCCTCTTCACCAGCCTTCAGCTGCTCAACTTTTTCGCCGCCAACAAACAAGGCTTTCACCGTGCCGGTATTTTCCAGAGACTCGTAACCAAGGAAGTCGGTTTCACCATCGAGATCCAGGCCTTTGCCATAATCAGCAGAGAAATTGCCCGCCGCACGGGCCGTTTCACGTTGCTTCTCCATCGCGACGTTAAAGCCGTCTTCATCGACTTTCAGGTCACGTTCCCGGGCTACGTCAGCAGTCAAATCCAGCGGAAAACCATACGTATCGTACAGTTTGAACGCAGTTTCACCCGAAATCGTGTCGCCGCTCATATCAGCGATGGCACCATTGAGGATCGCCATTCCCTTATCCAGAGTTTTAGCGAACTGTTCTTCTTCGATACGCAGTACTTTCTGAACGTGTTCAGACAGGTTAACCAACTCAGGGTAGGCTTCACCCATTTGCTCACACAGCGCCGGAACCAGCTTGTTAAAGAAGCCTGCTGACGCACCCAGCATGTGTCCATGGCGCACTGCGCGACGAATAAT
Organism: Thalassolituus sp.; assembly: GCA_006212115.1. Taxonomy (GTDB): domain Bacteria; phylum Pseudomonadota; class Gammaproteobacteria; order Pseudomonadales; family Oceanobacteraceae; genus Thalassolituus. Next base: position 3,635 of record PDUK01000017.1, read on the forward strand.
ACGACGCAGAACGTAACCACGACCTTCGTTGGATGGCAGCACGCCATCGACGATCAGGAAACTGGTAGAGCGGATGTGGTCAGCGATGACACGGAGTGACTTGTTTTCGGTGTCTTTGCAGCCTGTGAGTTCGCCTGCAGCCTTCAGTAGTGCCTGGAAAATATCGATTTCGTAGTTGCTGTGCACGCCCTGCATAATCGCAGAAATACGTTCCAGCCCCATGCCGGTATCAACGGATGGCTTTGGCAGCGGCAACATCTCACCATCGGCTTTGCGCTCAAACTGCATGAAAACGTTGTTCCAGATTTCGATGAATCGGTCACCGTCTTCTTCCGGCGTACCCGGAGGTCCACCCCAGATGTGCTCACCGTGGTCGTAAAAAATCTCGGTACACGGACCGCAAGGCCCTGTGTCACCCATCTGCCAGAAATTATCAGACGCATATCTCGCGCCTTTGTTGTCTCCGATACGCACGATCTTGTCTTCAGGAACACCCACTTTCTTGTTCCAGATATCAAACGCTTCGTCATCTTCGGCGTAGACGGTCACCATGAGTTTCTCAACAGGCAGGTTCAGCCACTCCTTGGAAGTCAGAAACTCCCATGCATAGCTGATCGCATCATCTTTGAAATAATCACCGAAACTGAAGTTACCCAACATCTCAAAGAAGGTGTGGTGACGCGCGGTGTAGCCCACGTTTTCCAGATCGTTGTGCTTGCCCCCTGCACGTACGCAGCGCTGGGACGATGTCGCTCGTGTGTAGCTACGGACATCATTACCCAGAAAACAGTCCTTAAACTGCACCATACCGGCATTAGTAAACAGCAAAGTAGGATCATTCCCCGGCACAAGCGGGCTTGATGCAACGACCTCATGGCCTTTAGAGGCAAAAAAATCGAGGAAGGCCTGACGGATTTCTGAGCTTTTCATACGGATGCGTGATTCCAAACGAGTCCACTGGTAATAAGCCGAGCAGTATAGCGTTTTGTAGGCCTGAGTCCCACAGTAATACTCGAGCTCCTCTGAGTAATGCAGCCATCTGAAGCACTACGGTACTCACGTGCTGCACGACTGAATTGTCCGAAGGGCCCTCAGGTCTTGACTTACGACTGAAACGGATTAAATATAACTACATTCGAATATTTAAATTATAGGAAGATTTATGAATATAGATAAACTGGTTTTTGCCATAGCAGGCACCTTCATCCTCGCAAGCGTAATCTTGTCGCAATTGCATTCGACTTACTGGTTGCTGTTCACTGGTTTTGTTGGTCTGAATATGCTGCAAGCCGCATTCACCGGGTTCTGCCCCCTGGCAAAGATTCTTAAACGCTTCGGTGTTCGATCCGGTTGCGCGTTAAACTGAATATCAAAAGGGCTTTGGCGGAATTCAACACGCCAACGCCTTATTCCGTATGTATACTGGCCTCTTTATTGGGGGTGATATGCAACGTCTATTTTTCGTACTTTCTGCGCTTATTTTCAGCATCGGCGCGCACGCAACTGATTGGGAAGAGTATCCAGAATCGCTGCCTCAGTTCAGCTTTCCCGGTGATTCTCTTAAACAACAGTGGGACAACCTGACACGTCTGACTCAAGTCGCTTATCCAGACGAAAACTGGATTAAGTCGATGATGACAGACTACCCGCGTCTGGCTCATCACATGATGGTTATTGGTTCGGATCCCGAGTCTCATCCAGCTGTTTTTAAAGCTATTCAAGACAGCGACTACTCAGACCTCGCAGCAGCAGTTCAGGAAGTCTGGCGATTACATTACAGCGGCCACTACCGCGAAGCATATAAACTGGGAATGCAACTCGGGCCATTTGGTGAAGTTCCTGCCATCTATTCCCGTCTGGTTCACGCCACCCTACTGATCGAAGACCACGATGAAAAAATGAGTGAATTTTCAGAGTCCGCGGCACTCTCCAACGAAGGGTTGACGCTGGCACCGGAATATCGCTTCGCCGAGTTTGGCCTGGTTTACGCCAAGGTACGCATGCTCGAGTTACTGAGCACAGGGGAAGCGCGCAGCTCCGGCTATATTCCGATTGCTCAGGACAAATTAGACAAGCTTCAGGAATACGCTCCGGACCGGGGGGCTTACCCGCTCACTCGCGGTGGCCTTGAGGCGGGTATTGTCGAGCGCGTTGGCTCGTTCCTTGGCAGCATCACTTATGGCGCAACAGAGAGCAGCGCGATCGAAAATTTCGAGCTAGCGCGGAAGTTACTGCCGGACATGGCGATCGTTTATAACGAGTACTCGGTAGGCTTAAAACGACTGGATGAGGACGACTTCCGTAAAGAGATACGCGAGTTACTCAATACCTGTATTGGTCTTACGCCCGTTAATGCTGAAGATGCATTAAACCAGATGCACTGCAAACGAAGCCTTGAAAAGAATACAAAGGACTAATCCGATGGAAAGTAGTGGTGTGATTTACCTGGCAATGCTGCCCGCAATGGCACTCACCATGCTCCACTTAGGAATTGGACCGTTTGGTCATCCAAGCATGATCAAACACCACAAAGCTTTTCTACGAATACCAAAAGTAATAAGAATAATAATTCAGGCAGTCTGCGTCGTTGTCCTTGTGACCGGCGCGGCACAAATGCTTGGCGTAATTGATCTCACCACCTCTGCAGACAACCCAGCTGAATGAGAGGAATCATGGACACTACCCACATTTATAACGGCCCGATAGGACTGGAAACCCGACACGCAGGCCCGATTGACGGCGAAGTCGTCATTCTGCTGCACGGATTCCCCGAGTGCTGGAGCACCTGGCGTCACCAGATTCCAGCCCTCGCAGAAGCAGGCTACAGGGTATTCGTGCCGAACATGCGCGGTTACGGACAATCATCAAAACCTGCTGATGTCAGTGATTACCACGTCGACGAGCTTATTAAAGATGTCGACGCCATCCGTCGCTATGCAGGCGTTGAGAAAGTACACCTTGTAGGTCACGACTGGGGAGCTATGGTCGCCTGGTGGTATGCACTCAATAAGCCAGAACAGCTTGCCAGCCTGAGCATTCTGAACGTTCCTCACCCAACTGTATTTCTTGGCACCCTACGCAAAAGCCCGATGCAGATGCTGAAAAGCTGGTATGTTTTTTACTTCCAGATCCCGTATCTGCCCGAGCTGACACTGCCGGTTAATAAGTTCTTTTTCTTCAGAGATATTCTCAAGCGTACCTCCAACAAAGGCAGTTACAGTGACGAGGACTTCCGCGAACTACAGAAGCACTGGAGCATACCCGGCGCGATGCGTGCCATGGTGAATTACTATCGGTCAGCAATGCGTAGCCAACCAAAGTCACCGAACGGCGACCGGATCAAAACTCCCACCCAGATTCTGTGGGGAGAACACGATCTGGCTCTGACACTGGATATGGCGCGAGGCAGCGAGAAGTATCTCGAAAATGGATCTCTGACGACGTATCCGGACGCGACACACTGGCTGGCACACGACAAGCCAGAAGAAGTTTCCGAACGTTTGGTCACGCATTTCCGCAGTTATCCCGCCTGATCTGAGCCGTAAAAGTCGGGGGTGGTAATTCGCCACTATTTTCCGACTTTTACGTCCTTTCCCAGTATAATGCCGCCAATTTTCTTTATAGGGGGTATCCCATGCAACGAATCGTCATCGTCGGCGGCGGCGCAGGTGGATTGGAATTGGCAACGCAGCTGGGGCGTAAACTCGGCAAAAAGAACAAAGCCGAGATCCTGTTAATTGACGCCAACCCAACACACCTTTGGAAGCCGCTTCTGCACGAAGTGGCAACTGGTGCGCTGGATTCAGGCATCGATGAACTGAATTATCGCGCTCATGGAAAGAAGCACGGATTTCAATTTCAGATTGGCCGCATGAGTGGCCTGAACCGGGAAGATAAGTCGGTAGTATTGAGCGCTATGCTGGACGACAGCGGCGAGGAAGTGTTGCCGCAGCGTACAGTCAGCTACGACACACTCGTCATTGCGCTTGGCAGCGTCACGAATGATTTCGGTACCGCCGGTGCAGCAGATCACTGCATATTCCTGGATAGCCGCCTACAGGCAGAACGCTTTCATAAACTACTGCTGAATGAATTTCTGCGATGCAGCAACGCTGACGAACCACGTCCGCTCGAGGTGGCTATCGTTGGCGCTGGAGCTACGGGTGTTGAGCTGTCTGCTGAGCTGTATAACACAGCAGAAATCATGGCTGCTTATGGCCTTAAAAATGTATCTCCAGAGCAACTCAAGGTCCGCTTGATTGAAGCCGGAACAAGGATATTACCCGCTCTTCCTCCGCGTCTTTCTGCTGCAGCCAAACGTGAACTAGAAGCGCTTGGCGTCGAAGTTCTCACCGACACCAAAGTGACGCAGGTCACCGACAAGGGTTTTATCAACGACGCTGGAGAAACAATTACCGCTGCAATCCGGGTTTGGGCTGCAGGCGTGAAAGCACCAGAGTTTATGGCGACTCTTGGACTCGAGACAAACCGTGCAAATCAATTAGTTGTTAACGCCAGTCTACAGACGGAAGACGAAAGTATCTTTGCACTGGGTGACTGTTGCAGCGTCATCGACAAAGCAACCGGGAAACCGGTCCCCCCTCGTGCTCAGGCTGCTCATCAGCAGTCCAGCCACCTTGTTAATGCATTGAGTGCACGCCACAAGGGCAAGGAGATGCCGGAGTTTGTCTACAAGGATAAAGGCTCTCTGGTCTCACTCAGTCGCTATAGTACGGTGGGAAGCCTGATGGGGAATCTGACCAAAGGATCAATGATGATTGAGGGAAGACTGGCCAGACTCGTTTACGTGTCACTTTACCGCCTTCACCAGGTGGCATTGCATGGCTATTGGCACACTCTGTTGCTGAGTGTGGTCGGCCATATCAATAAAGTTATTCGTCCTCGACTGAAATTGCACTGATAGCCGATAGATACGCCTGGCGGTAATCTCCAGGCGTTGACCCCGTCCAGCGACGAAAAGCCTTGTAGAAGGCGCTGGGCTCGGTGTAGCCCACTTTATACGCCACTTCATACAACCGCATATCGCCTTCGCATATCAGTTTCATCGACAGCCCCTGACGGGCCTCATCAAGCAGGTTCTGATAAGTGGTACCAAGCGCCCGCAGTCGACGTTGTAAGTTACGGACACTGATTCCAAGTTGGTCGGCCACACCTTCCTGAGTCACGTTTCGTCGAATCAGGCACATCTCAAGAATGTCTTTCAGCTCTGCATACAGCTCGAGATGCTCACGAAAACGCTGATCTTGGCGAATCAGCTCACGCTGGACGCTTTTGAACAGGACAGGCTGAGGGTCCGGCCCCGGACGCTCCCACGCTTCGCGGCTTATTTCCAGCATATAGAAGCCGTCGGTTTTGTTTACCGCAATATTGGTCAATTCTTCAGCACGCTTGCGATCCGATACCTCGGACTCTGGCAGGTGCATACATAGATCACCAAGATCATAGCTGGCCCCTAACGCATTACGGCACACGCCCGCCATGATGACGACGGCAGCAGCCAGTTGAAGTGGCGAAACATGTCGCTCGGGGTGACGCTCGACCGAAATGGTTACCGCACCGTTTTGCACAGCATTGATCTGGTAACGCAAACTACCGGTCGATAGATAGACGTATGGAATCAGGGCTTCAATACCCTTTTTGAGCGACTGAGCACAGCGCAGCAGTCTTTGCAGCGGCATGTCCCTCTCGGCCATGTAGATGCCAAGATCAAAAGCAAGCAATGAATCATTTAATTCGCGCGCTACGAAGTCATACGCATCGGCTACCCGATCCGTAAGCACCCATCTTGGTAGGGGCAGCTGTGGATCGATATCCAGCACACGCCAGAGTTGATCCATATCTACGCCCCGGCCGTCCCAATAATTCAGCAGGTGCTGTACCAGTACGATGTCGACCTGAGCCGTCGGTGCCATTTCCTTACCCAATATTCGATTCCTATGAACATTCAGACAGTTAACGTTTGTTCTTTTTTCTGTCACAGTGAATGTTCCGTACCTGCGCACCTTGAGTCAATAGACTGAGGCGACACTGCCCGGTTAGGCACGAATTTAGGTGTATGAAACTATATATCCATACTGAGCAATGAGAACGATTGGCACTTTAAGGCCTGAATAGAGGCTTATTTCTCAGGTCATGATGGGTGCATAGCACCGCATTAGTAAGTGCTAACCTTCCCAGTGAGGCAGCAAAAATACCAGCAGCTTAGCTCAACAGGAGACACCGGAAGACACCTCGTCCAACGCATGCTGGATCTGATCACTATTGAATCCGCGATAAGACAAAAAACGCCAAAGCTTTGCTTTCACTTCAGGGGAATATGAGCCCAGCGACTGGGCTTTCTTACGGGCAACCTCGACCGCCATGTCGTACCAGTCTTGTTCTGATTCTTCGAACGCCCATTCGATCAAACCATCTGAAATGCCTTTCTCACGGAGCTCTTGCCGAAGTCGGAGTGGACCCAACCCGCGACCCGCTCGCGAACGAAGAAACATAGAGGCGAAACGTTCATCTGACTGCCAGTTGTTCTCGGCGAGTTCGTCTAAAACGTGTTCAAGGTCGTCAGAGGATGCGGCTTTAGGAGAGAGTTTGCGCCACAACTCGCGACGCGAATAGTCACGGCGGGAGAGCAGATCTACCGCCGCGTGTTTGAGGCCTGAACGCTCAAGCGGCTCAGGCTTCTGCTTCTTCGTCTGCATTCTCAGACTGCTCAACTGGCACATTCAATAGCTGTGCACGGATCTGACCTTCGATATCAGCGGCCATCTCTGGGTGATCTTCAAGGTACTGGGATGCATTCGCCTTGCCCTGACCAATCTTATCGCCCTGATAGCTGTACCACGCGCCAGACTTCTCAACGATGCCACACTTAACGCCAAGGTCGATGACCTCACCCATGTGGTAAATGCCCTTGCCGTACATAATCTGGAATTCGGCTTGCTTGAACGGAGGCGACACTTTGTTTTTGACCACTTTCACGCGGGTTTCGTTACCAATAATCTCATCGCCCTGCTTAACAGAACCGGTACGACGGATATCAAGGCGAACCGAAGAGTAGAACTTAAGCGCATTACCACCAGTCGTTGTTTCAGGACTGCCGAACATAACGCCGATCTTCATACGGATCTGGTTAATGAAAATAACCAGACAGTTTGCATTCTTCACGTTACCAGTAATTTTACGCAAAGCCTGAGACATCAGACGAGCCTGCAGACCAACGTGACTGTCGCCCATTTCGCCTTCAATCTCAGCCTTAGGTGTCAGTGCAGCTACTGAGTCAACGACGATCACGTCAACAGCTCCTGAGCGCACCAGGCTGTCACAGATTTCTAATGCCTGTTCACCGGTGTCTGGCTGAGAAACCAGCAGGCTGTCCAGGTCGATGCCTAGTTTTTCAGCGTACAGAGGGTCCAAAGCGTGCTCAGCATCGATGATGGCAACTGTCTTACCGGCTTTCTGCGCTTGAGCCATGGCAGACAAACACATGGTTGTCTTACCGGAGCTCTCCGGTCCATAGATTTCAACGATTCGGCCCATTGGCAGGCCACCAATACCGAGGGCGATATCAAGACTCAGGGAACCCGTTGAAACTGCTGGGATCGCTTCGCGAGGCTGCTCTCCCATTTTCATGATGGCACCTTTGCCGAACTGGCGTTCAATCTGGCCGAGCGCTGCGTCGAGGGCTTTCTGTTTGTTCTGGTCCATGCTCAGTTCCTTGGTCTTAGTTTTGGTCTTGGTCATCGTCGTCTTTAATTTGCGTCAGTGTGCTTAGGTCACTGTGAATTTAAACAGTATTTAACCATAGCCTTTTCAGAAGTCAACAAAACACTGTTTATTTGTTCAGTACTTTTTTACATACCCAATCAGCTCCGTCAGAGCGCGATCTAAAGTCTGTTGCCGCACCTCGGATCGGTCACCGTCAAACTTACATAAGCAGGTGTGCTGTTCTGTTTTACTGCCCCATCCGATCCAGACAGTGCCTACCGGTTTTCCCTCTACGGCTCCACCGGGGCCTGCAATACCGCTGACGGCAACCGCGACATCACCATGGATCGCTGCGCCCGCAACCATTGCCTTAACGGTCTCTTCACTGACGGCACCATGGTTCAGAAGGATGTACTCGGGGACGTTCAGGTCGCGCTGTTTTGCACGATTAGAGTAGGTAACGAAGCCGCACTCAAACCAGCGACTGCTACCGGGGAGGTCCGTACAGGCCGCCGCAATCATTCCGCCTGTACAGGACTCTGCGGTTACCAGTGTGAGGTGTCGAGCTGACAAGCAGGTTGCCAGCTCGTTGATAAGAATTGCAGTGTGTGACATCGCCTGCCCCGAATTACGATTCGGGACAGAGAATAACAGACGCGGATTAATTAATAACCCGGATCTCCACCCGGCGGTTCTGGGCCCGGCCCTGAGGTGTGTCGTTGGACGCAATCGGGTCTTCTTCGCCGTATCCTCTGGCTTCAAGACGGGTTGGCCGCACACCCATGTCGATCAGGTATTGCATCACGGCATTCGCTCTGCGCTCAGACAAGCGCTGATTCGCTGCAGCAGCCCCAAGAGAGTCGGTATAAGCGCCAATCTCAATGCGAGCATCCGGGTAATCAAACAGCGTATCAATAACCTGATCGAGAACGCGTGTTGCGCCCGTTGTCAGCTCAGAAGAGCCACTAGCGAAGTAGACACCATCAAGACGAGCATCCAGCACCGAGCAGCCACGATGGTTAACTGACATGCCGTCGGGAGTATCCGGGCAATCATCGATATCGTCGACGATACCATCATTATCACTGTCGGCCATGATAACAACGGGTGCTGCTATCGGTTTTGGCTTAGCCACAGGCGCAGGTTTCACTACAGGCCGTTTAACAGGCACCGGCGCGGTGCTACCAAAGCGTTTCATGAATGATAAGCCGAGGTAGTGTGCGTCGCGTGTGAACGTCTGACCGGAAATACGAGCAGCCCATGTATCGGCAAAGCTGTATTCAATACCGACCCCCAGTCCTAATGACATCGATGCTTCCTTGTTGTAATCAACACTGGAATCCGTCGAGACAGATACGAGGCCCGCTTCGAGGTACGCGTTGAGAGTATCCTTTCCATTCCAGCTGGTCTGCCAGGGATACCAGTGCAACATCGCACCGAGGACACTGTAACCAAAGCTGGCTTCCTCATCCGTCGTGCCGTCTTTCAGCACCGCCTCACCAAGGTCTGAGTACTGCAGTTCCAGTGAGAGATCATCCTCGAGACGATATCCAGCGAACAGACCAAAGCCGGTTCCTGACTCATCTTCGTTGTTGTAGACACTGTCACTCGTACTTGGTGTCAGGCGGCTCAGACCAATGCTTGCGCCGGCGTAAGTTTCATCATAGTCGAAACCTGCCTGTGCCTTGGCGGATATCAGACCCGTACCGAGGAGCAGTGCAACACCGGTCGCGAGCAGTTTACTGCGATGCGAACGACGCAGTAGAACCAGCGGTAACGAGAGCAGTGACCACAGTACTGTCATGCTACCCAGCGCAGGCAGCGATGCACTGACTTCACCTTTACCCGGGACAAGATCTTCAACCAGGCCCGGCGCCAGATCTGCGTCTGCCGCTTCAGCAATCTGCATGTAGTCAGGCGTGCCGTCACCATTGGTATCTGCACAACGGCTGCCGGTACCACATTCTTCACGGTCGCTTATTCCGTCGCCATCGGAATCGCCTGATCCATCAGGCATACCTGCAGCGTTGTTACTGTCAGGGTCAAGGTAGTCCGGAATGCCATCGTTATCGATGTCTCCCGCTCCTCCTTCGTCGCCCGTCAGCGTGCCATCGTTGTCGTCATCGGTGTCGAGGTAGTCCGGAATACCGTCATTGTCGGTGTCGTCATTGCGCGGATTTCCGTCACCGTCGGCATCCTCGAACTCAGTCGGTACACCATCACCATCGTCATCAGGGTCGCGGAAGTTCGGCAGGTCATCGCCGTCCGTATCCCAGCAGAGAATCAACCCTGGGCATTCGATCGCGTCGCTGATGCCGTCGCGATCCGAGTCGCCGCTCGACGGGTCGAGGTAGTCCGGAATACCGTCGAAGTCGCTGTCGCCCTCATTTTCTTCACTGGTCGGGATACCATCGCCATCGTCGTCAGGGTCTCTGTAATCCGGACGGAAGTCGTTATCGGTATCGTCGTTCAGCGGATTACCATCGCCATTGCGATCTTCATCTATCGTCGGAATGCCATCGCCATCATCGTCTGGTGACAGATAATCCGGGGTGCCGTCACTGTCGCTATCGCGGCATGGAACACCCAGCGGACACTCAATCCGATCACTGACGCCGTCACGGTCGCTATCACCGCTGCCATCCGTCGTGCCACCCAGGTTTGCATCATCCGGGTCTAGATAGTCAGGGATGCCATCGCCATCACGGTCGTTATTTCCTTCGTCTAACGTTGGCAGACCATCTTCATCGTCATCACGATCCAGATAATCAGGGATGCCATCACCGTCGGTATCGTCGTTGGTCGGGTTACCGTCTCCGCCGAGATCTTCATCAACGGTTGGTACGCCATCGCCATCGTCATCTTCGTCCAGGTAGTCTGGCACACCGTTGCCATCCGTATCACGGCACGGCACTCCGTCCGGACACTCTGCTCCGTCTGGCACACCGTCGTTATCCGAGTCTCCTGCAGATGGGTCCAGATAATCCGGAATACCATCACCGTCACTGTCGCCTGAGCCCTCATCAATGGTGTCAAAACCGTCACCATCGTCGTCTGGGTCGCGATTGTCCGGAGTGCCGTCACCATCGGTGTCGCGGTCCGGGCCTTCTTCCAGTGTTGAGCGGCCATCGTTGTCGTCATCGTCGTCCGCATAATCCGGCGAACCATCGCCATCCGTATCGCGGCATGGCACACCAGACGGACACTCTGTTACGTCATTGATGCCATCGTTATCGGAGTCTCCGCCGGTGCCATTAGCCGTGTTGCCGTCACGATCAAGGTAGTCTGGAATGCCGTCGTTGTCGGCATCTCCGTTGGACTCTTCATCTGACGGACGACCGTCACCATCGTCATCGCGGTCGAGGTAATCTGCAATGCCATCACCATCGGTGTCGTCGTTTGCCGGGTTACCGTCCTCGTTAGGGTCTTCTGTGATGGTATTACGGCCATCATTGTCGTCGTCTGGATCGTTGTAGTCGGGCTGTCCGTCCTGATCACTGTCTTCACACGGCGCACCAGCACGGCATTCCTGCAGATCACTCAAACTGTCACCATCGCTGTCTCCCGGTCCTGTGACATCGCTGTCATTCGGGTCGAGGTAGGCCGGGAGAGTGTCGTTGTCGAAATCCGGCCCTGCATTGGTGGATGGATTGCCATCACCATCGATGTTGCTGTCTTCAACGCCTGTTGCAATGCCGTCGCCATCATCGTCTGGGTCACGGAAATCAGGTGTACCGTCATTATCGGTATCACGATCACGGCCTTCGATAGCACTCGGTACGCCGTCGTTGTCGTCGTCACCGTCCATGTAATCTGGCAAGCCGTCACCATCGGTATCACGGCATGGTATGCCCGTGTCGCATTCGATATCGTCAAAAATACCGTCTTCGTCTGCATCACCCGGTGAACCGTTTAACTGATCATTCGGGTCCAGGTAGGCCGGAATGCCATCACCGTCGCCATCATCGTCGCGCGGATCACCATTTCCGTTGAGATCTTCGTCGATGGTGTTGAAACCGTCACCATCGTCGTCCGGGTCTAGGTAGTCAGGGATACCATCACGATCAAGATCGTCATTGGTTGGGTCACCGTCACCGTTCGAGTCCTCTTCCAGATTGCTCAGGCCATCTTCGTCATCGTCGGTGCTGTCAGGGTCCAGATAATCTGGCACACCATCATTGTCGCCGTCGTCGTCCAGTAAGTCGCCATTGCGATTAGCGTCTTCGTCTCGAGTCAGGACGCCATCACCGTCGTCGTCCTCATCCATGTAGTTCGGTACGCCATCGAAGTCACTGTCCACACACGGAATACCGGTTGGGCACTCCACGTTATCGGGCAGACTATCGCCGTCGCCATCACCCGGCGACGAGCTGTTGCCGTCGTTCGGATCGAGGTAAGCGGGAATATTATCGCCATCAGCATCCGGTCCTGGCTGCGTTGCCGCATTACCATCACCATCAAGGTCGCTGTCTTCGAGCGGCGTAGGGATGCCGTCATCGTCGTCATCCGGGTCCAGATAATCCGGAATACCGTCGCCATCGCTGTCTCTCATAGGCGCTTCAGACGCAGTCGGGACACCATCACCATCGTCGTCGTCATCCCGGAAGTCCGGAATACCATCGAAGTCGCTGTCACGGCACGGTAAGGCCGGACCGCATTCCAGATCGTCCGGCAGTCCGTCGCCATCGCTATCCCCGACACCATCCTCATCGTCATTTGGATCAAGGTACGCGGGAATGCCATCGCCATCAGCGTCTGGCCCAGCCTCAGTGGCAGGGTTGTTATCCAGATCAGAATTGCCGTCTTCTTCCGTGGTCAGGCGACCATCGTTGTCATCGTCGTTATCCCGACGGTCAGGAACACCGTCACCATCCGAATCGCGGTTATCGCCTTCATCACGACTCGGTATGCCATCGCCATCGTCGTCGTCATCCATGTAGTCGGGTACACCATCGCCATCGGTGTCGCGACAAGGCAAACCGCCCGCACATTCGACGTCATCCGTAACACCATCATCATCTGCATCACCCGGAGACAGAACCTGGCTGTCGTTTGGATCAAGGTAAGCCGGAATACCGTCATTATCGACATCCAGACCTGGAGTCGTCGCAGGGTTTCCATCGCCGTCCGTATTCGCATCTTCTTCGGTGCTGATCACGCCATCACCGTCGTCATCGGGATCTCGGAAGTCAGGAGTACCGTCACCGTCAGTGTCTCGCAGCGGGCCTTCGTCCAACGTTGGGATTCCGTCGTTGTCATCGTCCTCGTCGCGGTAGTCCGGTACGCCGTCTGCGTCGGTATCTTCACACGGCAGACCGTTAGCACACTCCTGATCATCTGGAATGCCATCCCCATCGCTATCACCCGCACCGCTGGTGTCGTTATCGTTTGGATCAAGGTAAGCAGGGATTCCATCCGCATCAGCGTCAGGCCCCGGCTGTGTTGCCGGGTTAGCATCACCATCCTCGTCCGCATCTTCGTCGCGGGTCAACAGACCATCACCGTCGTCATCACTATCGAGATAGTCGGGTATGCCATCGCCATCACTGTCTCTGGCGGACTCACCCTGCTCTGAATTCTGAGCGCCCTCGTCTTCAGTGGGGATGCCATCGTTATCATCGTCTTCGTCCATGTAGTCAGGAGTGCCATCGGCATCCGTGTCCTCACATGGCAAGCCACTGGTGCATTCACGGGTATCCGGAACACCATCGCCATCGCTGTCATTTGTGCCATCGGTGCTGTCGTCGTCACCATCGAGGTAATCTGGAATACCGTCACCGTCGGTGTCGTCATTCGTTGGATCACCATCGCCATTCACGTCTTCTTCTGAAGTGGTGCGGCCATCGCCATCATCGTCATCGTCGCGATAATCCGGAATACCATCGCGATCGAGGTCGTCATTGGTTGGATCGCCATCGTTGTTGGCGTCTTCATCAAGATCGGTCAGGCCATCGCCGTCGCTGTCTCCCGCGATAAAGTTAACCGTCAGCGACTCCAGAGCTGTATTCGCCACTTCAATATCAACAGTCGCAGTGCCGAGATCAAAGGAAGAACTCAGTTCCGCCTCGTAAACCCCATTACTGACCTCGGTCACATCCGACAGCTGTCCAAGTGACGTTGAAATCGTGGGTATCAAACCAGGCACCAGCTCGTTCGCAGTATCACGAATCTCGACCCGGATAACCGCTACGGAAACGCCATCTGCAGCAACCGTTGTCGGTGCGGCGGAGGTCTGTGAGTTGTCCCGACTGATAGACAGGTCCACAGTAATCGAACCCGACGTGGATGACTGATTACCGGCACTATCCTCGGACACCACTTCAACGTCGTAGTCGCCATTCTCGATGTCGGGTGTGATTTCGATGGACCATTCACCATCGTCGTTCGTCTGAGTCACAAACTCAGCACCGTTAATCGTAATCAGGATACGACTACCGGGATCAGCAGTACCGCTTAGCACCGGTGTATTATCCGCAATCGTCTGGCCATTCTGGCTAAGAGTTACATTGCCCGGAGCAACCGTATCGATCTCCAGTTCGAATGCCTGACCTCTGGCGGATACGTTACCTGCCACGTCCGTCGCCCGGGCATCCACACTGTAGTTGCCGTCGGTGAGCTCCGTACTTGTGTAATCCAGTACCCATTCTCCCGAAGCATCGGTAATGACATTTCCGATCAAAGCGTCGTTCAGATAAACATCCACTTCCGAACCCGCTTCACTGCTGCCGGAGAAAATCAGAGTGGTATCGGAGGTGATACCGTCATCTGTCATACCAGTGTCATCACTGATCGCGGTAATCAGAGGGGACTGAGGGGCGACGGTGTCGACTATTACGGAGACAGGAGATGAGAGCGCCCCCGTGTTACCTGCCAGATCCGTCACCTGATTGGTGATGGCGTATACCCCATCTGCCAGCGACACATCACTGTAATCGAAGCTCCAGGCTCCGGTCTCATCCGCTGTTGTAACGCCAGATGGCTGTCCGTTTATAAAGATCTCAACCACACTGCCCGGCTCAGATACACCGGAAAATGCAAGTTCAGTGTCCGATGTCACTCGGTCATTTGGCGTTTTCGTATCTTCATCAATGGATGTTACGACTGCGGGCGCTGGTGCGGTCAGGTCAACTGTAATCACCAGAGCAGCACTGTCAGTGCTGTTGCCCGCGAGGTCCCGGCTACGGGCAACCACATCGTACTGGCCTTCGGCTAAATCGGTTTCAGTCAGATCTACGGACCATTGCCCGGATGCGTCTGCCGTGACAGACCCTACCGTGTTTCCGTCAATCAAGAGGTCTATTGCGGTACCCGCCTCGGCCGTACCGACGTAGAACAAGCGGCTGTCGCGGGTAATACCGTCCGAGGCCGATGAACCCGTGTCGTCTGAAATACCACTCACGACGGGTAAAACCGGAGGTTGAGTATCAATGGTGAAAGTAAGCGGTGTTGATTCAGAACCTGTGTTACCCGCAGCATCTGTCGCTGTAACAGCAATCAGGTGTTCGCCGTCGTCCAGAACAGTTCCGCGGTAATCCAGTGTCCACTCACCCGCTTCGTTAGCCTTCAGCATGCCAATTAGTGCGCCGTCCAAACGCACATCGAGATCGGCGCCTGCTTCGGCCGTACCCGAGAATACCAAGGTGTTATCAGCCGTAACCCGGTCGCCATCCAATCCCGTATCGGTGGTAATAGAACTCACGGAGGGAGAGTCAGGTGCGATCGTATCGATCGTCAGGTTGTACGCCACTGACATAGGACTGGTAAGACCATTGAGACTGGTCGCCTGAGCGGTAACGCTATAGTCGCCATCACTCAGCAGAGTTGCGCTGTGATCAAACGTCCAGATTCCCTCGTCCGATGCCGTAACGGTACCAATCTGTTGGCCATTCAGGAAAACCGCTACACGATCTCCCACATCGGCACTACCACCGAAAGTCAGGGTTTGATCCGCCGTAATACCATCAACCACGCCAGTGTCTTCTGAGACACTCTGCACGACAGGCGTTGCAGGGCCGGAAGTATCGATCGTTACTGCAAAGCTCAATGACGGATCTGATATGTTGCCTGCCAGATCTGTACTCTGTGCGGTGAAGCTATAATCTCCATCCGCCAGCGTTGTACCACGCAAATCGTAGACCCAGTCTCCGTTACCATCGGCGGTTACGGTACTAAGCAAGGTACCGTTCTGGAAAACGGCAACCTCTGTCTGTACCTCTGCGGTACCAAAGAGGCGAAGCGTATTATCACTGGTGACACCGTCTCCCGCTTCACCAGTGTCATCTGAAATCGCTGTTA
The DNA here is from genome assembly GCA_006212115.1 of Thalassolituus sp. Classification (GTDB taxonomy): domain Bacteria; phylum Pseudomonadota; class Gammaproteobacteria; order Pseudomonadales; family Oceanobacteraceae; genus Thalassolituus. The sequence continues at coordinate 19,652 of PDUK01000017.1, forward strand.
TTACCGGCGCATCAGGCGAGGTCTGGTCCACCGTCACAATAAGTGGCGCCGATAATGCGCTAACGTTACCCGCTGCGTCCGTCGACGTCGCCGCTATGGAACGTGTGCCTTCAGACAAAACCACTCCTGATATGTCAGCCATCCAGAAGCCAAATTCATTGGAGTACGCGGTGCCAGCCAATACACCGTCAACATATAACGTGACAGTCTCATCCGAACCCGCCTCACCAGACAACATCAGCTGAGCATCATTGGTCACGGCATCGGTGGAAGACGCGCCTGTGTCCTCACTGATCGTAAGCACCGTCGGTTGCCCTGGAGCTTGCGTATCAATGACAACGACAAACGCCTCAGAGACCGCACTCATATTGCCAGCCTGATCGGTTGCCACCGCTGTAATCTGGTATATCCCGTCAGGCGAAACAGCTCCAGAGTAATCAAATACCCAATTCCCGTCTGCGTCAGCAGAAGTAGTCGCGACTTCTGCACCATCAACGCGCAAACTGATCTGGCTGCCGGCCTCAGCAGAACCTGAAAGTACAAGAGTATTGTCCGCGGTAATACCGTCGTCGGCAGACCGCCCAGTGTCAGTAGAAATACCATCAATGGATGGAGCGGCGGGAGCAGACTGATCGATTTGATAGCTTTCTGCATCAACCGGAAGCGAAGAAATAAGAAGGTTGCCTTCCGCGTCTACAATATCCTGCGAACCAGATAACGACAGAGCAAGTTCACCCTCAACACCGCTCATGCCAGAGACTGTGACATCAAAGACGTTGTCTTCTATCAACTCGACCTGTGTGATCGAGCCCAAGGTGACAGAGAAGTCAGCACTGTCGACGCCCTCTACGTATTCAGAAAATTGGACACGAAAAGTTACCGAACTTGAACCTGTGTACATGTCCGCTGGTGACTGCCTCAGTATTGTAGCGATGGCAGGGTTTTGACCGTCTGAAATGATGACTCGATAGTCTTCAACCTCACCACTCGCAAAGGCACCGGCCGGCGTTGATGCACTCAACCCCATATTAGCAATACGGAGACGGAGGTAGGTTGGTCCCGTCTTAATATCGGGCCCAGATGCCCCTATTCCACTCCAGTTCAGGGTAATCGGTGTTTCATAGGAATCATTCGCTACCGAGATAAGAGGTGCGGCTTCGTCCGGTTGAAATTGTCCATCACGGTCAAAGTCAATCCAGCCAACAACCTCAGAACCACTGCCGTTAATGGAGGTGGCTGCGAAGGTAAGGCTGTAATTTATATCCGAAATACTAGGACTTGGAACAGTCGCCAACGCATTATCGGCATCATCCAAAGCATTGCCTTGAGAGTCATTAACTCCGTCCACAAAACCGTCTATATCTCCGGTTACACCGACCGCTCCCAGTCGAACCCCTTCAACGATGTCGTGAGCTGCGCCACCAGACGCAGAAAGCGTGCCATAGCTATCCGGAGCATCACCAAAATCACTGATCGGCTCAGAACGGATACTGTCTGCCCGGAAGAAAATCCAGGTGTCCAACTGCGCATCGCCGACGTCTGCCAGTCCGGTTACAACCCTGACCTGCTCACCCGGCGTGACAGCAACCCGACACGAGAGCTGGCGCGTAAAACCATCCATTTCAGTAACCAGGGCGCCATCCGTATTGTTGACATAAATGCCAGCGTTGCTGATACCATCAGCATTATTCGGATATGTATCTTCAGGATCAGCCGCGGGGGGGAGATCGAGTGAATGGATATTGTTAATCCGAACTTCATCACCAGCAGGTGTCAATGCGCAGTTGGTGCCATTTACCAGAATCCGAGCAAGGTCGTTATAACTCGCTCCGACGAACTCGAGATACTCATCTGACCCAAAGATGAAATCGATAACCAAAACCTCGTTATCGGGAACTACATCAAACGAAAACTTAACTACGTCATACAGATCGCTGCCCAGATCGGTGTCATCTACCGAATTTCGATCCCACGCCTCATTAGTTTGCGGAGACGAATTTTCACCTGTAACAGAACTGATATCCCCAGTACTCAGTATCACACCAGTCTGGAACCCCGAACCAAAAAGATCTCCATAGCCACTAAATTGACCACCTTGGGCCAAGTTTTCAACTCTTCTGCGGTTGTACCACGGCCCCTCTGTAGTGTAATAACTCGTGTAATAAGCCGCTCCTGACACTGCAACTCCAGGCCCAGCCAGAAGCTCAGCCATCGACTCTACAGTTACGCCGGGATTGGACAGCGGGCTGACGGTCTCAGCAAACGCGAAAGAAGAAAAAGCCAGATATACAAAGGCACTTGTTTTTATAAAACGGGACATTCTACGGTCCTTAGAAATATTCAGATCACTCTCACAGCACCCATCCGGAAAACACCTCGCCAGATATCGGTACCGATCAATCCCTTGTCATATATTCCAGGAGGCTCCATTCAGAGTGCGGGCTCCTGGCAAACACGGCAATAACAGTCGCACTCTTTTTAATGTTAGACGCTGTATATTGCTGAGGTGAGGTCCATACTCAACGGACCTGTCATTTGTCACAGTAGTGTTTGAACAGCGCCTATTTTTCACCATTCAAACCTGACACCTGGAATCCGCCACTCCGACCAGGCCAGAAAGCCAAGCAGCACATCCGTGGATTAGTCAGATAGCGTCAAAGTGTCACTTTATACCGGTTACTGAAATTATTAACAGAACGGTTACTTTGCTTTACCGCTGATTTACAAAGGCAGGAAGGGTATATCTATACGATCCCAGAAGAAAGGAATAGGTACGCCCCGATTTCAGAAACCAAATTCTTTGCCGTACAATCCGCCCTTGACGTCGCCCGACAGATAACATTTACCCAATATGTCCAAGGAATAGATTGGTATGAGCAAGGCCTCATCGCACACCCCAATGATGCAGCAGTATTTCAAGATTAAATCTGAGTTTCCGGACACTATGCTGTTCTATCGGATGGGCGATTTTTACGAGCTGTTTTACGATGACGCCAAGCGTGCTGCCCAGCTTCTGGATATTACATTAACCGCACGTGGACAAAGCGGTGGCCAACCTATTCCCATGGCGGGGGTGCCTTTTCATGCCGCCGAAAATTACATTGCGAAATTGGTGCGCAGTGGCGTGTCTGTTGCCATCGCCGAACAAGTCGGTGACCCAGCCACCAGCAAAGGGCCGGTCGAACGAAAAGTCGTCCGAATACTGACCCCCGGAACACTGACCGACGAAGCGCTGCTGGACGAACATCAGGACAACCTGCTGGTCTCGCTCTGCTCTCAGCAACAACGCCATGGTCTCGCGGTTCTCGAGATTTCATCAGGACGTTTCAGTGTTTTTGAGGTCGACGGGGATGACGCCCTGTTAGCAGAGGTCGAGCGCCTGCGTCCGGCAGAACTGCTCCTGCCTGAGGATCAGATTTTCCCGGACGCCATCAGCAACCGACCGGGAGCAACGCAACAGGCACCCTGGCACTATGAATCGGATACGGCACTGCGTTTGCTGACCACACAGCTGAAAACCCGCGACTTAAGAGGCTTCGGCTGTGAGGGCATGAAAACAGCGATTCGCGCCGCCGGAGCCTTGCTCAACTACGCGCAGGAAACCCAGCGCAATAGCCTGCCACATATTCGCTCTCTGACGGTCGAACAGCCGGCCGACGCCATCATCATTGATCCAGCCAGTCGCCGTAATCTGGAAATCGATATTAATCAGAAAGGTGATAGTCAGTACACCCTGGCATGGGTTCTGGATAAGACGGCCACATCGATGGGCAGTCGTTTGTTGCGACGCTGGCTGAATCGCCCGCTGCGCGATCACGCACAACTGGGTTTGCGTCAGAACCTGATCGCACAGTGCTTACAACAGTATGCGCACGAGGATCTGCACCAATATTTGAAACAGGTCGGTGACGTTGAGCGAATTTTATCCCGCGTCGCGCTCGGTTCGGCCAGACCACGTGATTTGGCCAGACTCCGCGATGCACTCACCATCGTTCCGGATATCCGCGAGCAACTGATGACCCTCGAGGCGCCACTGGCCGCCGACATCTGCGAGCGCGCACCGGAGTTTCCACAATGGGTGGAGCAGCTGCAGGCGGCCATTATCGACAACCCGCCGGTTGTTATCCGCGATGGCGGTGTTATTGCCGAAGGCTACGACGCCGAACTCGATGAATTACGCTCTCTCAGTGAAAACGCCGGTGACTACCTGATTAAACTCGAAGAACGCGAGCGTGATCGCACCGGGATCAGCACACTCAAAGTGGGATACAACCGCGTACACGGCTACTACATCGAAATCAGCAAGGCACAGTCGGATGATGCACCCACCGAGTACATTCGCCGTCAGACCCTGAAAAACGCCGAACGATTTATCACGCCAGAGTTGAAAGAGTTCGAGGACAAAGCCCTGAGTGCAAAAGCACGGGCTCTCAGTCGCGAAAAAATGCTGTACGAGGCCCTGCTCACCGATCTGGCTGAAGACCTGATCGCCCTGCAAGTTGCTGCCGCAGCGCTATCCGAACTGGATGTATTAACCTGTCTCGCTGAACGCGCAGAAACTTTGCGATTCAACGCGCCAGAATTGGTCAGTGACAGTGTGGTGGACATTCGTCAGGGTCGCCATCCAGTCGTCGAATCACTGATCACCGATCCCTTTGTTGCAAACGACACCTGTCTGAGCACCGACGAAAGAATGCAGATTATTACCGGCCCGAACATGGGCGGTAAATCGACCTACATGCGTCAGGTAGCACTGATTACCTTACTGGCTCATATCGGCTCTTACGTTCCCGCCGAATACTGCAAGCTCGGCCCTATCGATCGGATTTTTACCCGAATGGGATCAGCGGACGATGTCGCCGGTGGCCGATCGACCTTTATGGTCGAAATGACCGAAACAGCCAACATCCTCCATAACGCTACCCGCGACAGTCTGGTGCTGATGGACGAAGTCGGTCGCGGAACCAGCACCTTTGATGGCCTGTCCCTCGCCTGGGCTGCCGCAGCGCACCTGGCCGAGAACACACAGGCATTTACTTTGTTCGCGACCCACTACTTTGAAATGACGTCACTGCCGGAACAATACCCGACCGCCACCAACGTGCATTTAAAGGCCACCGAACACGATGAACGCATTATCTTTTTGCACAGTGTAGAGAAAGGTCCGGCCAACCAAAGCTACGGCCTTCAGGTTGCCCAGCTGGCAGGTGTGCCACCGACGGTAATCAACAATGCCCGTCATCAGTTGTCACAGCTTGAGCAGCAAACCACCAGCGTCACACCGGTGAAAGTCGCAGTGACAACATCGCATACCGTGGCAACAGCGCCAGAGCCTACGTCCGCGCCGATGCAGTCGGACCTCTTTGCCACTGGGCCCGGCCCCGCCGAGGCTGCTCTGGCAGATATCAATCCGGACGACCTGACACCTCGGCAGGCTCTGGAACTGGTCTATTCCCTTAAGGAGATGGTTTGATCGCTGCTCGAGGGCTGGCGTAAAATATCCGACAGATGCGTGCCCGGCGAATAAAATGAACAAGTAGCCACAGAGCTACCTATACCGGGTAACCGATGAGAGAGATCATTTAACAGGAGGCTGCCGTGCCCTTTGTGGTTACAGACAACTGCGTGAAGTGTAAGTACACCGACTGCGTGGACGTCTGTCCCGTCGACTGTTTTTACGAGGGGCCCAACTTCCTCGTAATTAACCCAGACGAGTGCATTGATTGTGCGCTGTGCGACTCTCAGTGCCCTGCGCAGGCCATTTACTCCGAAGATGATGTGCCACCCGAGCAGGTGCACTACATTGAACTGAACGCCGAGCTGGCAGAGAAGTGGGCCGATAACAACATCACTGAGATGAAAGACCCACTACCAGACGCTAAGAAGTGGGACGGGGTACCCGATAAGCTAAAATATCTGGAGCATTGATCAAGCAGTTAGAGCAACCACTGATCAAACATCTCAACCAGAACAGTCTCGCCGGGATTGACCCTACCCCTGTCCTGCTCAAGTACGATAAAACAGTTCGCCCGACTGACAGAACTCAAAATACCTGATCCCTGCTGCCCGGTAGAGCGCACCTGCCATTGCCCGTCTTCATGCAACTCTGCGATACCACGCTGATAGTCTGCGCGCCCCGGTCGTTTGCGCAAGGTGTCCACAACAATCGCAGGAATGCGTATTCTCGGCGGCAGAGTCTCACCCGACAACGTCCGTATAACCGGCAAACCTACCTGATGTAAGGTAACCAATGCCGATACCGGATTCCCCGGCAAACCAATAAACAGAGTCTCTCCGATTCGACCGAACGCGAGCGGCTTGCCGGGCTTCATTGCAAGTTTCCACAAATCCAGCTGACCGAGTGACTCCACGGCCTCACGGGTAAAATCGGCTTCGCCGACGGACACACCGCCACTGGTGAGAATGATGTCGGCATGGTCCGCTGCATTTTTCAAAGCATCGGTTATTGCCGGCAAGCTGTCACTGACTGCAGTCAGCAACTGAACCTCAGCGCCAAGGCGCTCGAAAATAGGACGCAACGAAAACGAATTACTCTCGTATATTTTGCCCGGCGCCAAAGCTTCTCCGGGAGCAATCAGCTCATCACCCGTCGTCAGAAGACTGACCCGTAACGGCCGGACCACCTCGACATCAGGAACACCGATACTCGCCAACAAACCGCAATCGGCAGGCGTCAGACGACGACCTGCGGGTAATACCACGGCGCCCTTCTGAATGTCCTCTCCGGCGCGCCGGATATTATCACCGGGCTTCAGAGCAGCGAGATCCGTGACTTTTACGCCCGCATCCACTACGTCTGTGTTTTCCTGCATAACCACCAGACGTGCACCATCAGGAACAACAGCGCCTGTCATAATCCGTACGCACTCGCCCGCACTCAGAACCCCCTCAAATACCTCTCCCGCCAGCACGGTGCCCCTCTGGCGAAACAAGCCAATAGGACGCTCAGGGTCATTTCCCGGATGTACAGCATAACCGTCCATCGCCGAGTTATCTGCAGGAGGGACATTCATAGGGCTGACTACATCACTGGCCAACACGCGACCACAGGCATGCCCCAGATCACACACCTGTGTCTCAGTGATAGGAACAACTTGAGAGAGCAGATAACGTATTGCGTCTTCGACAGGGGTTAGCCCTGGTTGATCACAGCCGGTCATAGTGTTCAATTCCTATGCAGTAGTTGAGAATGTCAGCCATTCACCACGGTGGTCTGAAGCGAAATCCAGTCTTCCAGAGACAGCTCCAGCTTATCGCCAGCAACCAGTGGGCCGACTCCCGGCGGCGTACCCGTCATGATGACATCGCCCGGATTGAGACGAAAAGTCTCCGACATATGGGCGATTAGTGGAATGACCGTATTGAGCATGTCCCGGGTATTCCCTGTCTGCTGAAGCACACCATTACGGACAATCGAAAAGCTCAAATTTTGCCAGTCAGAGACACGATCAACCGACACAAACTCACTGATCGGGCAGGCATGATCAAACGCTTTGGCCCGATCCCAGGGAAGACGCTTTTCCTTTAAGCCGGTTTGCACATCTCGCAGAGTCAGATCCAACCCCAGACCAACACCTGCGATGGCTGCAGATACCTCGTCTGCGGAGGCGCGAGTCAGTGTTTCACCAATCAGCACGGCCACCTCTAACTCATGATGAACCTCGCCGAGGCCTTCGGGAATACGTACGGGCGAGCGTACGTCGCAGACTGCATCGGACGGTTTTAAAAATAGAACAGGTTGATCAGGAACGGGGTTATTCAATTCGGCAGCGTGTGCTGCGTAGTTTCGACCAATACAAACGACTTTGCCTACGGCATGACCATAGCGCTGGCCTTCCAGAATGGGAGTAAACATAGAGAGATTCTGCAACCAACAAAACCCCAATCATATCACGTTGGGGTCTGCGTCGCGGAGTGGCTGAGCCTGAGTTTAGGTTGCGGGCTCGCTATTCAGAGCAGGGGCTGACTGTTCAGGACTTTCCACCCGGAAAAGAAATAAGCTCGGCGAGCTCGCGGTTCACTTGAGACGGAACTTCGAGGTTACTTTCGAGTACACCGCGCAGCACTTCCTGACTCTCAAAGTCCATGGAGTCGCATGCGCAACCAACCACATCATCATCGATATGAACCAGAGATGAATCCATATCAATCACCCCACCGGATTCCAGTGTCAAAGTGATCTTCAGGGACTGCTCAAGCTGCCAACTGACATTCTCAGGGATGACCAGCAGAATGCCACGCATACTGATATCGAGACAGAAGGTCTCGAGTTTCTGTGTACCGTCGTCCACCTGTACTCGCTGAAACAGGTGAACGCGTTTCGCTTGTCGTTGTTCCATCTTCATAATCCTGAACGGGATACAACAGGTTTAGCCTGTTCTGCGCGAATCGCAAGGCAGAACAGGATATTTATCCCGTCAAGCCGTTACGCTAAGCGCTTGTATTTCATGCGTTTTGGTTGCGCATCATTACCCAGGCGTTTCTTGCGATCTTCTTCGTACTCGGTGTAGTTACCATCGAAGAAGGTCACTTTGGAATCCCCCTCGTACGCGAGAATGTGGGTAGCAATCCGATCAAGGAACCAACGGTCGTGGGACACCACCATCACAGTACCCGGGAAAGCATCAATGGCTTCTTCAAGCGCTCGTAGGGTTTCGACATCGAGATCGTTTGACGGTTCATCCAGCAGCAGCACATTTGCCCCCTGCTTCAGCGTGTAAGCCAGTTGCAGACGACCGCGCTCACCACCCGACAACTCACCTACCCGCTTCTGCTGATCACCACCTTTAAAGTTGAAGCGACCAATGTAAGCTCGGCTTGGGTATTCTTTGCCGTTGATATCAAGCATGTCGAGACCATCAGAGATGGACTCCCAAACTGTTTTACTGTCATCCAGCTCTTCCCGCAACTGCTCAACAAAAGCCAGCTTGACGGTTTCGCCAATGACCACTTCTCCAGAATCAGGCTGTTCTGAACCAGCAATCATACGGAACAGGGTCGACTTACCCGCACCATTACCACCCACGATGCCAACGATCGCTCCCGCAGGGACGCTGAAATCGAGATTATCGATCAGAACACGATCACCAAATGACTTAGTCACATTGTGGAACTCAATAACTTTGTCGCCCAGACGCGGACCCGGTGGAATATAAATTTCGTTTGTTTCGTTCCGGGTCTGGAATTCGCGTGAGTTCATTTCTTCGAAGCGTGCCAGACGGGCTTTGCTCTTCGCCTGACGACCCTTAGCACCTTTACGTACCCACTCGAGCTCATGCTTAATGGCTTTCGTGTGTGCTTCTTCTTCTTTCTTCTCCTGCTCTAAGCGCTTCTCTTTCGCTTCCAGCCAGGTCGTGTAATTACCTTGATAAGGGATACCGTGACCACGGTCCAGTTCAAGAATCCACTCAGCACAGTTATCAAGGAAGTAACGATCGTGGGTAATCGCCACAACGGTGCCGGGATATTCTTCCAGGAACTTCTCAAGCCAGGCTACTGATTCAGCATCAAGGTGGTTGGTTGGCTCGTCCAGCAACAACATATCAGGCTTCGACATCAACAAACGGCACAGGGCAACACGACGACGTTCACCTCCGGAGAGCTTAGTCACGTCGGCGTCCCACGGCGGTAAACGCAGTGCATCTGCAGCGATTTCCATCTGACGATCCACATCGTGGCCATCGGAAGCCTCGATGATGGCTTCGAGCTTCCCTTGTTTCTTTGCCAGCTCGTCGAAGTCAGCATCCGGTTCGGCATAAGCAGCATAAACCTGCTCAAGTTCGGCTTTCGCATTCATCAGCTCGCTCAAGCCATCTTCGACGTTGCCACGAACATCCTTAGCTGGGTCCAGCTCAGGTTCCTGCGGCAGATATCCGATATTGAGATCAGGCTGCGGGCGCGCCTCACCAATAATGTCGGTATCGATGCCTGCCATAATCTTCAGCAGGGTCGACTTACCCGCACCATTGAGGCCGAGTACGCCAATTTTGGCACCAGGAAAAAAAGACAATGAGATATCGCGGAGAATCTGACGTTTGGGCGGGACAATTTTACCCAAGCGGTTCATGGTGAATACGTATTGCGCCATCTGCCTAAGCCTCTGAAATGATTTCGCGCAACGCTACTGAAAACACGCCTGAAAGGCAAATAAAGGACAACCGGGCCGAAGTTTGGTTGAGAAGATGACCGACTATGACTAAGGTTACTAATCATATCCAGTCGTTAACGGACAATACGTTTCATGCTCCCGCATCACGGAGCCGCAGAGGCCAGCAGTCAACACCCCACTCATTCGGGACGTGCGAACACTTTTCTATTCGCACTCAGTTTTCTATTTCTTACGGTTGTCCTCAGTTTCCAGAGCTGGCAGCAATGGCAGAATGCGCAATACGTTTATCGTACGGATGTTGAACGTTCGGTTGGCCATTACATCGGCCAGTCCGAGCTCATCATCAAAGCAGGACTGCACGCCAATAAAATTTTCACCCGCAGTTACGGTGACCAACTAAGTCGCTACGCGCTGCAACCGGACACCGTCGACCACGCAGAACTGTGGGGACACGTCAGTGCCGCCATCTTCAATACCACCGGCTTCTTCGTCGCCGATGCGAAAGGCAACGTACTTAATCACTACGGTCCTCTACTCAGCCCGTCGGAGTTGCGCCACATTACTGAAGAACTCCAGTCTCAAGGGCTAGACAATGCCATTTTTTCTCTCCGTTATGGCCATCAGGGCGGCTACTACGTTGGCACACAATTCAGTGCTGATGATAAGACTTTCATCCTGATATCGCGGCGAGCCTACAGTCATCTGTCGGAGATTATTTACGGCGGCAATTTCAATGGGTTTGAGATGGTCCTGTTCGATCGACGCACCGATACTATATCGATCCGTGAGCAGTACTACTCGGACACAGCCAGCCCAGCTCTGCTGAGCGACACAGAAAGAAACTCGGTACTGTATCGTCAGACGATGCCGCTCTCTCCATGGGACGTGCTAGTGCTGCCAGTTGACGGGTACTGGCGCGAACAATTCATCGAGAGCATACGCATCCCCCTGACGTTTTTAATCGTCTTTGCCATTTTGTTGGTGATCCTGTGGCGGTACCTGAATCAACAGGGTCGCACGGTACGAGCACTGCAAAAAGTCACCCTGAATACAGAACGACGCGCAGACCGCGTACTCAGGGCCATCGATGAAGCATTCATCTCCACAGACCCTGCAGGCAATATCGATTATCTGAATCCGAAAGCACTGGCATTGCTGGGAAAACAAGACCCGGAGCCAGTTCTGGGCTCCGCATTGAGTGAGCTTTGGCCAGACCAGAGTGCACTGTGGAACCGCGGCATCGACGCCGATACGGTTGAAAATCTCCCCACGGCCGAACGGATACTGCACACGAGTCGCGGCGGGCAGGCCGCGGTGCTAGAGCAAAAGCTGCAGACCCTGTACGACAACAAGCGCGTCACTGGCTATGTATGGCTGCTGCGGGATATCACCGAGTCAGAGCAGGCAAAGGCGGCGCTGGAGCACAGCCGAGCCCGCTACAAAGCCCTGTTCGAAGAGGCGGGGATCGCTCACTGCCTGCTCGACCTTGAGGACTACCAAGGTACAACAGAATCCCTGAAGTTCCTGAGCGTCAACGAGGCCACTCTGCAGCTTGGTGATTTCGATACGTTCGAGGCCATGGCAAGTCATTATCAGAAGCACCCAGACGCACTGGCACCACTACTCAAGGCGCTTTCAACCAGTAAATCTCTGCGGCTGCAGCAGAACGAATGTGAAATCACCCTACCTAACCGCAGCGGTGTCCACAAAGAAATCTGGGCGAGCATCAGCTTCCGCGCCAATTCGAACAGCCAGGTGCTGCTGACCATGCTCGACATCACCGAGCGCAAACGTGCTACCGAGCAGATTCGTGAACGTGAAGCCTTCTGGATGCACGTAATGGAGGCCATGCCGGATGTGGTGTACGTACTCGACGTTAATGACCGGTTGGAACAACGGACTATATTCACGAACCGCCATGTCGCCAAAATACTCGGCTATCCGGATACCCGCGAGTTCAACGAACGTAGTTGGATCGACTACGCCGTAGAAGACGACCTGGTTCGCTGCCGCGAAGGTCTGCGACGGGTACGCAATTCAACCGACGGTAAAACCATAGAGACCACCGCCCGCTTTAAAAACTATGCGGGTGAAATCCGGGTACTGAAATTCCGCGATACACCTTTCACCTACGATGCTGACGGAAAAGTCGAACGCTACATCGGAACGGGCCGCGATGTGACGGCAGACATTGAGAAGCAAGAGCAGATCGTCGAAAGCGAACGTCGCTATCGATTACTCGCAGAAAACATGAACGACATTGTCTGGGCAACCGACGCCAGCCTGAATTTCAATTTTGTCAGTACATCTGTGCAACGTCTGCTGGGGTATCTGCCTGAAGAGCTGATCAATGGTGGTGTCGCTCGTATCTTTTCCCGCCCGGATCTGAAGCGACTGTATCGTGCGCTGCAGCACCAGATCCAGATGGCGCTTGCGAGCCCTGACAATGCGCGCCGACGCAGTACCATTATCCGTGAAGACTTTTACGCCACCGCCAGCAACGGCTCGCAGGTGCTACTTGAATTACAAGCCAGCCTGCTCTGGAACGATAAGGGTGAAGTACAGGGTCTGCTCGGTATCTGCCGCGACGTAACAGAATCGCGCAGTATCGAACAGGAATTGCAGCTAGCCGCAGAAGTGTTTGAAAACAGCAACGAAGCGATTCTGATCACTGATCAGAAGCTGCGCATTGCCAATACCAACCGGGCCTTCCAACACATCACTGGGTATTCCGCAGAAGACGTCACCGGAAAATCGCCTGACTTCCTGATTTCGTCTGAGCATTACGACGAAGACCTGATCGAGAAAATTGGTGAACGTCTGATGGTCGACGGCTACTGGCAGGGCGAAATATCTTATCGCCGCCGACAGGGCGACCTGCGCACAGGCTGGGCGGGCGTCAGTGCAATTCGCGACCAGAATCGCGAGGTCCAGAGTCTGATTATTATTATGTCGGACATCACGGAGCGCAAAGCAAGCGAAGAACGTATTCATAAGCTCGCCTACTACGATCCCCTGACCGCTCTGCCCAACCGTAGCCAGATGCACGAAACGCTTGATGAAATGCTGAAGCGTGCGCGTCGCGACGGCCTCTGGGTGGTTCTTCTTTTCATCGATCTTGATCGCTTCAAACCCATCAATGACTCCATGGGCCACCCCGCCGGTGACGAAGTACTCAAACAAGTCGCCGGACGCCTCAGAAACTGCGTCAAACAGCGCGACCTGGTGTGTCGTATGGGCGGCGATGAATTCACCATTGCCATCGCTGACCAGACCAGCCACACAGCGGCAGAAGACACCGCGATCATTGTCGCTGAGCGTATTCTCGAATCGCTGCATCAGTCCTTCAGCCTCAATCAGCGCGAAGTTTTCATCAGTGCCAGCGTCGGTATCTCCATCTTCCCGAATGACGGCAGCAGCGTTATCGAGCTGCTCAAGAACGCCGATATGGCCATGTATCACGCCAAAGACATGGGTCGTGACAACATGCAGTTCTTTACCTCATCAATGAACCGCAAAGCGGTGCAATTACTGGAGCTTGAGAATGACCTGCGTCATGCCTTGGCACGCAATGAAATGCAGCTCTACTTCCAGCCTCAATACCGCGCGGCTGATGAAGAAGCCGTCGGCGTAGAAGTACTGCTGCGCTGGGTGCACCCCTCTCGTGGGATGATCTCGCCCGGCGTGTTTATCCCAATTATCGAAGACACCGGCCTGATCGTGCCAATCGGGCAATGGGTACTGGAAGAAGCATGTCGCTGTTTTGTCCGCTGGCAAACGGAAGAGCAGCTCTCACTGGAACGCATCGCCGTAAACGTGTCGGCCCGTCAGTTCCGCTCTGAAGACTTTATCGACGTCGTCAAAGACATCATCTTCCGTACAGGAATCCGACCAGAGCAGCTGGAACTGGAACTGACCGAGAGCATCCTGATGGAAGACGTACAGTTGGCTATGGAAACCCTGCAAGGGCTGCGAGCCATGGGCGTGAAGACTGCGATTGACGATTTCGGTACTGGCTACTCATCGCTCAATTACCTGAAGCAGTTCCCGGTCGACACCCTCAAAATTGACCGCAGTTTTATCCAGAACCTGCCTGAAAACGCAGACGATGCCCAGATTTCACGCACCATCATCGCCATGGGCCACAACCTTGGGATGGGAATTATCGCCGAAGGGGTCGAAACCGCAGAACAACTGACCTTCCTGCAAATGGCAAAATGTGAAGAAGTTCAGGGCTTCTACTTCAGTAAGCCGGTTGATGAAACGACGTTAATTGAAGCGCTTGGAAAGTCATAAGCCGGGAGTTAAATGGCGCATTAAGTCCATTCTCGAGACGCAATTAGTCGGTTAGTCATAACAGGCATGTTGTTAATCCGGTCATCTACCGATCAGATATCCCCCCTTCCCAAGTGCGGCGCGCTGAAGTTTGCGGTAGAATGTGCGCCTCATAAATTTTCTTGTTTATCCTACTTGAGGAAGCCCTGATGTTTAGCCGTGATATGAACATAGCGGATTTCGACCCAGAACTGTGGTCAGCAATGCAGGCTGAGGATGCTCGTCAGGAGCACCACATCGAACTGATCGCCTCTGAAAACTACACCAGCCCACGCGTGATGGAAGCTCAGGGCTCACAGCTCACCAACAAGTACGCCGAAGGCTATCCGGGCAAGCGTTACTACGGTGGCTGCGAACACGTTGACGTGATCGAGCAACTGGCTATCGACCGTGCTAAAGAACTGTTTGGTGCTGGCTATGCGAACGTGCAGCCACACTCTGGTTCTCAGGCAAACGCAGCGGTTTACTTTTCCCTGTGTCAGCCGGGCGACACCATCCTGGGTATGAGCCTGGCACACGGTGGTCACCTGACTCACGGTGCAGCTGTATCTTTCTCTGGTCGTATCTACAAAGCCGTACAGTACGGTCTGAACCCAGAAACAGGTGAAATCGACTACGCAGAAGTTGAGCGTCTTGCGGTTGAGAACAAGCCGAAAATGATCGTTGCTGGCTTCTCTGCATACTCACGCGTCGTCGACTGGAAGAAATTCCGTGAGATTGCAGACAAAGTAGGTGCATACCTGTTTGTCGATATGGCTCACATTGCAGGTCTGGTTGCGGCGGGTGTTTACCCATCACCAGTTGGTATCGCCGACGTTGTAACAACCACTACGCACAAAACTCTGCGCGGTCCACGCGGTGGTCTGATCCTCGCTAATGACGACGAAGAGCTGAACAAGAAGCTTAACTTCGCTGTATTCCCTGAGTCACAGGGCGGCCCTCTGATGCACGTAATTGCAGCAAAAGCGGTCTGCTTCAAAGAAGCAATGGGTCAGGATTACAAAGACTACCAGGCGCAGGTCGTGAAGAACGCCCAGGCAATGGCGAACACCTTCATCGAACGCGGCATTAATGTTGTTTCTGGTGGAACTGACGACCACCTGTTCCTCGTCGATCTGATCGGCAAAGAGTACACAGGTAAAGATGCAGACGCAGCTCTGGGTCGTGCAAACATCACCGTCAACAAGAACTCCGTACCAAATGACCCGCGCTCACCATTTGTGACGTCAGGTCTGCGTATCGGTAGCCCAGCCATCACGAGCCGCGGCTTCAAAGAAGCTCAGGCAACTCAGCTTGCTGGCTGGATCTGCGACATTCTTGATGGTCTTGAGAAAGGCGAATCGGAAGGCGTAGAAGCTGAAGTAAAAGCGAAAGTTGTGGCACTGTGCGAACAGTTCCCAGTGTACAAATAAGTACACGTCCAATCGCACCCCAAAAGAGCCGGCTGACGCCGGCTTTTTTGTGTCCGCTCGAACGTCATACTGGTGTCACAAAGGCGTCATAAGATTATCATTTTCATCTATGGAGGCTTATTCAATGTCCGACTCATGGAAGCCAGTAAGCTACGTCCAACTCATTTCCCTACTGACACACAATGAAAGCCAGCTCGAAGAGACAGCGCTTTTGACCTGGCATGCCATTCGACTGCCTGCAGCAGAACTCTGGCAACAACACCCCTGGGGTAACGAAGGGTGCGGTTTCTGGGTAGTCGCGGTTGCCGGACGTCATTGTCTTTATTACAACGACATCACCGAGGGCTTCGCCATCGGCCATTTCGATCGCTGGGGCCACATCAACAATTACCAGAAGTCCGACAGTTCCCTGAACACCGCACTCAGTAAGTTACTTCAGCCCGCTGCAATTGAGGCGACCGCGTAATATTCCCTGGCCCCGCCAGCGGCAGCTGACTGAGCATAAAATAAGAACGTCAGGCCAAAGCGAACTGACAGGTTGACTAGTTTTCACTGATTGTTGCCCGCTCGCGACGTTCAGAGCCGACATAACTTCTTCTACATTGTTAGTCATCGCGCAGGAATAACGATGCGCGCCTACTACAACGCTGAAGATATGAGGCAACTTAGTATGACAACCATGACACAGAATCAGGGGTCACGACGCATCACCGCTGGCGAG
Organism: Thalassolituus sp.; assembly: GCA_006212115.1. Lineage (GTDB taxonomy): Bacteria > Pseudomonadota > Gammaproteobacteria > Pseudomonadales > Oceanobacteraceae > Thalassolituus. The sequence continues at coordinate 36,249 of PDUK01000017.1, forward strand.
CGAGCAGGTATTCCGCCCCGCCGCATGGATTTTGACTTTCCTGCTGAAACAACCAAGTACTGGTATGGCAACAGCGCCTTTCTGACGACCTTCTGGGTCACCCTCTCCGCTCTGTTTCCCGAGGGCGAAACCTTCTTCGTCGACAGTGTGAAGAACTTCCGTAAGGATCTGAAAGATCCAAAACTAAAAGACGAAGTCTCAGGCTTTATCGGGCAAGAAGCGCTACACAGTAAAGAACACGAAGCCTTCAATGATATGGCGGAGAAGCACGGCCTTCCGGTATTGGCACTGGATAAAGAGCTGGGTGTGTTGTTTAAGTGGATACGAAAGTATGTACCGAAGAAGACCCAACTGGCTCTGACGGTGGCTCTTGAACACTACACCGCCATCATCGCAGAGCAATTACTGCGGGAAAACTTCCATCAGGAGATGTTCCGGGACCGAGAGGCCCTGAAACTCTGGATGTGGCATGCACTGGAAGAAAACGAGCACAAAACAGTGGCCTATGACGTCTACGAACAGGTTGGCGGTGGTTACTTTAACCGGGTAGCCACCATGCTGATTGGCACGTTGGTCTTCGCCGTTGTCGTCGGCAGCGGACATCTGCGCCTACTGAAAGCGGATGGCCAGCTTTTCAAATGGAAGGACAACTGGCGTGGACTCAAATTCCTATGGGGTTGGAAAGGCCTGTTCCCAAGACTCGCCCGCCAATACTTCGATTTCTATCGCCCCAGCTTCCATCCAAACGATCACGACACGGTCGCTCTGCTCGAAGAATGGCGCCAGCGTATGCTGAATGAGGGCGGTTTGCTCGCTGAACAAACATACAGCAAAGCACGCAACGCCTGACTTTTTTACCTATTTCTGTGCCTCCAACAAGCGGTTGGTGGCACAGAAAACCTTCTAAATATCGTAAATCACCCCTCTCTCGATTTTGCCTTTGGCAAAGAAACACCCCCCTGTATTTTCGCAAAACGCCCTTGTAATGACCGAAAATCACCGCCCAAACGTAACCTAGACACCTGTTTAACAATCAACAAAGGTGAATCCCGCCACAACTTACACAAGCTTGTCTTTTAGACACCCGCTGCCACCCGTACAATTTGGCATAGAGATACCTTCAACTGGAAACTCTGCATACGTCTAATAGTCTTAACGTCACTAATAATTCTTACAACACAGGTGTATCGTATGACGACCACAGCAACCGCGACAGAACCAACACGCAAAGTACGCATGACCGCAGGCGAGCGCGCCGGTATCCCGCCGCGCCGTATGGACTTCGAATTTTCCGAAGACACCAAGCGCTACTGGTACGCTGATAATTCGTTCCTGACGACTTTCTGGACAACCTTGTCTTCTTTGTTCCCAGAAGGCGAAACCTTCTTCGTTGATTCAGTTAAAAACTATCGTCACGAGATCAAAGACCAACTGCTGAAAGATCAGGTATCTGGCTTTATTGGTCAGGAAGCGATGCACTCGAAAGAGCACGCTGCTTTCAATGATCTGGCAGAGAAACACGGTATGCCAGCTAACCAGCTGGACAAAGAACTGGGCTGGTTGTTCAAAATCGGCCGTAAGGTTCTGCCTAAGAAGCTGCAGCTTGCCATCACGGTTGCTCTGGAGCACTACACTGCGATTCTTGCGGAGCAGCTGCTGCGCGACGAGCGCCACCAGGACAACATCCAGGATAAAGACGCCCTGAAATTGTGGATGTGGCACGCACTGGAAGAAAACGAGCACAAAATCGTTGCTTATGATGTGTATGAAACCATTGGTGGCGGCTACTTCACTCGTGTATTCGCTATGCTGGTGTCGACTATTTTCTTCTTCGCTATCGTTGGTCAGGGTCACATTCGTCTGATGTGGGCGGACCGTAGCCTGTTTAACATGAAGCACAACCTGAAGGGCCTGTGGTTCCTGTGGGGCTGGAAGGGTCTGTTCCCTCAGCTGTTCTTCAAGTTCATGGATTACTTCCGTCCGGGCTTCCACCCGAACGACCACGATACGGTTCAGCTGCTGGATGACTGGCGTGAAAAGATGCTGCAGGACGGCGGTATGCTGGCTGACCAGATCAAAAACCCATCTCACGTTCGTACCAGCGCAGCTTAATACGCACTGTGATGATAAGAGATCTGTAAAAAGTCGGATCTCAACCAGAAAGGGCCGCTCTGTGCGGCCCTTTTTTATTGCCGCTCTGGTCGAACCTGAGTACCATTGCGCTCAGTTTTTATCCGATCTACTTACGGACTGCTCTTTAATATGCACTGCCCTTTCTGCGCACATCCAGAAACCAAAGTCATCGACTCACGTCTGGTCGCCGATGGCGAACAGATTCGTCGTCGCAGAGAGTGCACGTCCTGTGGTGAACGCTACACCACATTCGAAACCGCCGAACTGGTCATGCCTAAAGTCATTAAGCAGGACGGTACGCGCGAACCCTTCAACGAAGAAAAACTCCGCCTTGGCATTCAGCGCGCTCTGGAGAAACGTCCAGTCAGCGTAGAGTCAATCGAAGCAGCGCTCACTCATATCAAGCAAAAGCTACGAGCAACCGGTGAACGGGAAGTACCGAGCCGCATGGTCGGTGAATGGGTTATGGAGGAGCTGCGGTCACTCGACGAAGTGGCCTTCGTTCGCTTTGCCTCTGTCTACCGAAGCTTTAAAGATCTGGACGAATTCCGGGCCGAAATTGAGCGCATGAGCGTTCAGGCTTCAGTGCCGGACGAGGAATCCAGCCAATGAGTGTTGCCACAGTGGCAGACCGTCAATGGATGGCGGCGGCACTGAAACTTGCAGCACAAGGAATGTACTCCACCAGCCCCAATCCAAGAGTGGGTTGCATACTGGTCAAAGACGGTGAAGCCATCGGCGAGGGCTGGCACCAGAAGGCTGGCGAACCTCATGCAGAAGTTCTGGCCCTGAGAGCAGCGGGCGACAACGCTCGTGGTGCAACCGCCTACGTCACACTGGAACCGTGCAGTCACTATGGTCGCACGCCACCTTGCGCTGAAGGCCTTGTTAAAGCGGGCGTCAGCCGCGTCGTTGCCGCCGTATGCGACCCTAATCCGGACGTTGCTGGCCGTGGTTTCCAGATGCTTCGGGAAGCGGGCATAGAAGTCGTTGAAAGCTGCCTGGAAGATCAGGCTACCGCCATCAACGAGGGCTTTATGAAACGCATGCGAACGGGACTTCCTCTGGTGCGTATGAAGTTAGCGATGAGCCTGGATGGCCGCACCGCCATGGCCTCTGGCCAGAGCCAGTGGATCACTGGCCCGGAAGCCCGTCGTGATGTACAGCGCTTACGCGCGCAGAGCTGCGCCGTCATAACAGGCGCAGACAGCGTATTGATCGACAACCCCTCTATGACGGTCAGGGCTGAAGAAGCCGGGCTCACCATTCCTGCAGATCTGCAGCGTCAGCCCCTTCGTGTCATTGTCGACGGCGAGCATCGTGTTAACGCCTCAGCAAATATTTTTGCTCAGGCCGGTGACATTCTGATTGCCAGTAGAACAACCCCTACTAAGCCGGTGGAGCGAGACGCCGACTCAGGCAATCTGACCTATTGGGCCGGCGAGAAAAGTGATCGCACAGACCTCTCAGGTCTGTTGCGTCATCTTGCGGAGCAGGGTCATAACGAGATACTGGTGGAAAGTGGTGCTCAACTGGCTGGGGCCTTCGTAAGAGCAGGCTTGGTCGATGAACTTATCGTATACTGCGCGCCAACGATACTCGGAAGCGACGCTCGTCCCCTGCTATCATTGCCTATAGGCGATATGGCAGCACAAATTCGCTGGCGGTGGCAGGACGTACGCATGGTCGGTAACGACCTGCGCCTGACAATGCGCCCTGAATTACAATCCTCACCAGATAAGGCCTGACGTGTTTACCGGTATTATTGAAGCAGTCGGAAGTATCAGCAGCGCACGCACTGAACAGGGCGACGTACGTCTGCGTATCCATACCGGAACCCTCGACCTTAACGACGTAAAACTGGGTGACAGCATCGCCACCAACGGAGTCTGCCTGACGGTTGTTACATGTCACGGCGATGGTTTCGAAGCCGATGTATCTCGGGAGTCTCTGGCACACACCCGCATTGGTCAGTGGTCTGCGGGGACACGCGTTAACCTGGAAAAAGCCATGCTGCCGACGACCCGTATGGGCGGCCATATCGTCAGTGGTCATGTCGACGGTGTAGGTACCATTCGTAAACGCGAAGCGGACGCCCGTTCGATTCGCTTTGATGTCGAAGTACCCGCTGAATTACGACGTTATATCGCAGCGAGAGGCTCGGTCACAGTAGATGGCGTCAGCCTGACCACGAACGCTCTGACTGCGACAGGATTCAGTTTGAATATCGTGCCTCATACGGCACAGGAAACGACGTTAGCCGATTTGCAGGCTGGCGCAGAGGTGCACCTGGAGGTCGACGTCATCGCGCGCTACCTCGAACAGTTACTGGGGCACACCCAAGATCAGAAAAGTCAGATCACACCAGCATTTCTTGCTGAAAATGGCTTTTGGAAATAAGCGGGAATTATTATGGCTCTGAACAGCATCGAAGAAATTATCGCCGACATCCGCGACGGTAAAATGGTCATTCTGATGGATGATGAAGACCGTGAAAATGAAGGCGACATTATTGTTGCCTCTGAAAAAGTAACGCCGGACATTATTAATTTTATGGCCACGGAGGCGCGTGGTCTTATTTGCCTGACACTGACCGGTGAGCGTTGTGACTACCTCGGTCTGCCTTCGATGGTCGCAGGCAACGGCGCTAAGTTTTCTACGCCATTTACCGTATCGGTTGAAGCAGCAGAAGGCGTCACGACAGGTATTTCGGCAGCGGATCGCGCGACGACGATTCTGGCTGCCGTGAATCCCATGGGCAAACCAGAAGATATCGTGCAGCCGGGGCATATTTTCCCGCTACGTGCCCGTCCGGGTGGTGTTCTTAGCCGTGCCGGTCACACTGAAGCCGGTTGTGATCTCGCGCGCCTTGCGGGTCTGATTCCTTCGGCGGCGATTGTCGAAGTCATGAACGCCGACGGCACCATGGCGCGTCGTCCTGATCTCGAAGTGTTTGCTGAAAAGCACGGTCTGAAAATCGGCACCATTGCCGATTTAATTCAGTACCGTATGACCAATGAAAAGACCATCGAGGTCATTTCTGAAGACAAAGCGCACACCGAATTTGGTGACTTCAATCTGGTCACCTTTAAAGACACGATCCAGAACGAAACGCACCTTGCTCTGACCATGGGTGACATCGATCCGGAAGAACCGACTCTGGTGCGCGTTCAGACCAACAACATGATTCGTGATGTGCTTGGCCTGCGCTCTTGTGAGTCAGGCAGCTGGTCGTCAACGGCCGCCCTTGAGCGTATCGCAAAAGAAGGAAAAGGCGTGCTGGTTCTGCTGTCTGCAGACCAGAAAGAAAATGTCAGCGCATCACTGGATCACTTTTTTGGTCGCACGCGTCCAATGCGCAGCCCGAATACCGACAGCAGCGGCGCCTTCCTCACCATTGGTACAGGCTCCCAGATACTGCGTGAGTTGAATATCCGCAAAATGCGTTTGCTCAGCTCTGAAATGAAATACAGCGGCATCTCTGGTTTCGATCTCGAAATCACAGAATACCTGCCATTCAGCGAATAATTGATCGACAGGAAATGAACATGAAAAACATACGTACAATCGAAGGGAATCTCACACCTAACGATGGTAAATACGCCATTGTTGTCGGCCGCTGGAACGCCTTTGTCGTAGAAAGCCTGCTGGAAGGTGCCGTGGACTCTTTGGTTCGCCACGGTGTTAAAGAAGACGATATCACCATCATCCGCGCACCGGGCGCTGTCGAGATTCCACTGGTGGTTAAAAAAGCAGCGGCTTCTGGTAAGTATGATGCCGTTATTGCTCTGGGTGCGGTCATCCGTGGTGGCACACCACACTTCGAATTCGTCGCTGGCGAATGTTCGAAAGGTCTGGCGTCGGTCATGATGGAATACGATATTCCTGTTGCCTTCGGCGTATTGACCGTCGACACCATAGAACAAGCTATTGAACGCTCTGGTACCAAGGCTGGTAATAAGGGTGAAGAAGCAGCGATGTCCGCCTTTGAGATGGTGGCATTGTTGAAAGAAATGGAGGCCTGAGGGAATGTCCCGAGCGTCTGGTCATCAGAAATCAAGCCCAGCAGCACGCCGTAAAGCGCGCCGTTTCGCATTGCAGGCCCTGTATCAATGGCAAGTATCCGGCAGCGGTCTCGCTGATATCGAAGCCGAATTCCGTACCGACAACGATATGAGTAAAGTGGACGTCGAATACTTCCACGATATTCTTTACGGTGTTCCGAAAGAGAAAAGCCAGCTGGATGAAAAAATTCAGCCATTCCTGGATCGTCGCATCGACGAGCTCACTCCAGTCGAAATGGCGATTCTGCGTTTAGGCGCATTTGAAATGTGTCACCGTATCGATGTGCCCTACAAGGTCGTCATTAACGAGGCCATTGAACTCGCCAAAACCTTCGGCGCCACCGACGGCCACAAGTACGTGAATGGCGTACTGGATAAGCTGGCTCAACGTGAGCGTATGGTTGAAATCCGTGGCGGCAAAGGCTGAAGCTTGAGCCGTCCGTCTGAGTTTGATCTGATCCGTGACTGCTTCAGTAGCGGTTATCCAGCAGCAAATGATCTGCTGTTGGGGATCGGTGATGACTGCTCACTGATTCGTCCTCCTGCCGATATGGAATTGGCACAAAGCATCGACACTCAGGTTGCCGGAGTGCACTTCCCCACAGATGCGCCGGGCAATTTAATCGCCAGCCGGGCATTACGCTGTGCAGTGAGCGATCTCGCCGCAATGGGAGCTGTTCCCCAAGGCTTCCACCTTGCGCTGACACTCAGCGACAACAACGAAGACTTTCTCCAGGACTTTGCCTCAGGCCTCAGGTTAACGGCAAACACCTTGGGAATACCGCTTCTTGGTGGAGACACAACCTATGGTAAACACCTTACGATCAGTGTGGCCGTTCAGGGCTGGTTACCACGTGGGCTGGGGCTACGACGGGATGCCGCCCGTGCCGGTCAGGATGTTTGGTTAACAGGCAAAGTTGGGGCTGCGGCTCTGGTCCTGGATGATATCCTTCGCGATCCTACCCGCGATGATCAAGAAACCGCGCCTTACTACCACCCCAGAGTACACCTCTCGTTTGGCCATTTGCTTCTCAGCCTCGCCACGTCGGCTATCGATATCTCTGACGGTCTGATTCAGGACGCCAGACATATCGCTAATGCCTCAGGCGTCATCCTCAATTTGGATGCGACTGCCATTCCTACGGCCGTCTCACCGGAACATTCACGCTGGCGCGAGTGTCTGACCGGAGGTGATGACTACCAGTTGCTGTTTACGGCGCCGCAATCGGCGCGGGAACGCATAGAAGCATGCGCGCTGACAGCAGGTCTGAACCACTGCGCCCGCATTGGGCACGTCGAAGAAGGCGAGCCCGATGTCTGCGTCAGGAAAAACGGAGAGTTACTGATCTTCGAACAGGAAGGTTATACCCACTTTAACCGCTAACACACTGCCAAGGCGACAGAACCGATACGGTCACCGCTTTCAAGGATTGCCAATATGCCACACAGCACACGCCTCGCCGCATTCACTTGCGTACTACTTTTTTCTTTCTTAAATGTTGCTCCGGCTACCGCCCACGATGAGGTGGCGTATATCGATGTCAGTGGTGCAGGTGAGCTTGATGTATTCCCTGACTTTCTGACCCTTTCGCTGGAATTAAGCGCGACCGAAAAAGACGTCGTTGAGGCAAAGAACAAGGTAGATCGGGCATTTGCGCAGCTCTCAAAAGTCGCCCGTTCTCATGGTATTGAGGAGGACGACATCGAATCCGTACGCATTACCAATTATCCCCAGTGGGAGTATCAGGGTAATGGCAAGCGGGTCTTGGTAGGACACAGGGTTAATCGCCCTGTTTCGATCACTCTGCGCAACCTGGAGCACTACGGCCCACTCCTCGAGGATGTACTGACCGACGAACGCTATCGCATTCAGAACACAACGTTAGGCTTCGACAAACCAGAAACCCATAAAAGCAAAGCCCGCCGCCTGGCCCTCCTTGATGCAAAAGCCAAGGCCGAAGAAATGGCCGCCACGTTAGGTCAGAAAATCACAGGGGTGTTGTGGATTCAGGAACAGGCCGGACATTTCCCGCAACCGATGGCCATGCTGGAAAGCGCCCCGATGATGCGATCGGCCAAAGCCGACGCTGGTAGCGGTATGACAATCCAGGAACAAACTATTAATCAAACCGTACAGGTTCGCTTTGCAATGGAAGAAGACTGACCATGACACAGGCTGCGATCAACCCCGGACGTTACCGCCATTACAAAGGTCAGGAATACGAAGTATTCGGACTGGTACGCCACAGTGAAACTGAAGAGTGGTTAGTGCACTACCGAACCCTCTACGGCGACTTCAGCCACTGGGTCAGACCTCTGACTATGTTTACAGAAGACGTTGAAACCCCAGATGGCCCTCAACCGCGCTTCCGCTACTTAGGGCCGATGGAATGACCCCTGCCGTAATGGCTGTTAAGAAAGCAAAGATCCACTATGACCTGCTTGAATACAGCCATGATGCCGCAGCCGAAAGCTATGGGCTGGAGGCTGCCGAAAAGCTCGCACTCGAACCGGACAGTGTCTTCAAGACACTGCTGGTCAGCCTAACAGGCCACCGCAGCTATCTCGCCGTTGCGGTACTGCCTGTGACACACTCACTCAGCCTGAAGGCAATGGCAAAAGCGTTGGGCGCGAAGAAAGCCGAAATGGCCGACCCTGCCGTTGCCGAACGCTCAACCGGTTACGTGGTTGGAGGGATCAGTCCTCTCGGACAGAAGAAATCGTTGCCCACCGTTATCGATACAACAGCACAGCTGCTCCCCCTTATGCACATCAGTGCGGGACGCAGGGGGTTGGAAATCGCATTGACCGCGAAGGATCTGGCAACATTGAGCAGGGGCATTTTCGCGCAAATTACGGCAGAATAGGCGTTTTACACATCAGGTACTTCAGGCTTTTATGAGCGCCTTGCGATTTTTACCTCTGCTATTCATTCTCACAGCCGGTTGCACACCGTTGTCCTACCAAGCGGTCAATCTGGATGGTCCGGATAGCGAGTTACAGACGAGCGGCTACATCGATAAAGAAGTCAGCGAAGGCGTACATGTTATTGAAGTTCGTTATGAGTACCGGGCTGCCTTTGTATTTCAACACGAGAAGACACTTAGCGAACTGAAGAGCGTTTGGCACCAGCGTGCAAACGCCCTCTGCAGCAAGGGCTATCAGGGCGAACCTGAAGTTATCCGCCCCGACGAAGCGCGCACAGATGAGTTTTACTGCACCCTCAATGTCTGCCAGAAATACCCCGTCGTCTCGGGCATTGCCTACTGCAAAGCAACCTACGAACTCTGATCCGCCTGCTCTCTGGCCTCGAGAACACGAAGCAGGTTTTCTTCAATCCAATCAGCCAATCCAGCCACACGTAAAGCGACCTCCTCCCCCATCGGAGTAAGGCTGTACTCCACAAAGGGAGGCACGACTGGGTGTGACACCCGGTGGACAAAGCCATCCCGCACCAACGCCTGAAGCGTCTGCGCCAACATTTTTTCGCTGACACCGCCCATCTTTCTGCGCAGTTCACTGAAACGGTATGTACCAGTCTGAAGACCAATCAGCACAAGAACACCCCAGCGACTGGAGACATGACTCAACACATCCCTTGATGGACAGGGCGCTGCAAAGAGATTTCCTCTTTCGAACCGAGCGGACAGAGTCTCGGCTTCAGAACCTTGATCAAGATCACTCATTCACACTTACCTTTTTGTGCGTACTTACTAAAAGTTAGTATAGCTTGTAACGTATCTCCATCACAGCAACGAATACCATTGGAGAAACGTTATGATTGCTATCACCGGCGCATCTGGCCAACTCGGCCGTCTCGTCATCGATTCCTTACTGACATCGGTACCAGCCTATGAATTGGTCGCTCTGGTCCGGAATCCGGCCAGCGTCAGTGACCTCAAAGACAAAGGCATTAACGTCAGGCAGGCCGACTACACGCAACCGGATACCCTGATCACAGCCCTACAAGGCGTGGATAAGCTGCTACTGATATCCTCCAGCGAAGTCGGCCAACGCTTAGTTCAGCATCAAAACGTTATTGAAGCCGCTAAGGAGACTGGCGTGTCCTTACTTGCCTACACAAGTATCCTGCATGCCGATACTTCACCGCTCGGGCTGGCAGATGAACACAGAGCAACCGAGGCGGCACTGGCAGACTCCGGCATTCCCCACGTAGTGCTGCGCAACGGCTGGTACAGCGAAAACTACATCGCCAGTGTTCCAGCAGCGCTTGAACTCGGCGCACTCTATGGTTGTGCAGGCGCAGGGAAAATATCTTCCGCTTCCCGCGCAGACTATGCGTCAGCCACTGCAGCGGTACTTACGCAAGAAGATCAGGCAGGAAATATTTACGAGCTAGCAGGAGACAGCGCCTATACCTTGGCGGAGTTGGCAGCAGAAATCAGCGTGCAGACTGGCAAAGATATTGGTTATGTTGATTTACCAGAAACCGATTTTGCCGATGCCTTACTCAAAGCGGGGCTGCCGGCTCCGCTGGCGTCACTCCTCGCCAATTCAGATACAGGCGCATCTCAGGGCGGTCTCTACGATGACAGCCAAACGCTAAGTAAACTTATTGGCAGGCCTACTACAACGATCGCGGAGTCAGTTAAGGAAGCCCTGAACTGAGGCTGACTACCCCGGTCGACCATTGATCAACAACAAACAAAGGCTGCGATCGCAGCCTTTTTCCATCAGCTATGTCTGTCATATTGGCACACACATTCGCCTGCCCATTCTGTCTTATCTACGTTTGCGCCGGGGACTCATGTCGTTAAAGCGGATTAACAAATCCATGTCCGTAAAAATCACCGATAAACACCCGACTTACCATTAACGGCCAAACAGACGTCAGCACAGACCAGTTTTCTACCCGCGAGCGCAAAGCACGTGACCATGGCGTCGGCATC
>PDUK01000078.1 GCA_006212115.1 Thalassolituus sp.
GGGAACTGCTCTGCTAGACGACGAGGTTTATCCTCATCGGCTGATAACAGAACATCGAAGGGGGCTCCGTGGCGTATCTGAGCATACAGTTTGCCAGATGACGCAGCGCTGATAGTTAAAGAGTGGCCACTGGTTTGTTCGAAGAGCGGACTGAGTCCCGCCAGCGTTGTGGCGAAGTTTGAAGCGACGGCAACATGAACCTCCCCGGCTATGGCTGGTCTGATCGCAATTAGCAGACTGCCCATGAGTAGGGTGAACCAAAGTAAAACAGAGCGCATCGCGTAAGTCGGCCTCGAATCGTAGAGTCACTCAGGCATAATACGCGCTTAAAGCACCTGTGAGTAATGCACGCATGCCGCACCTACGCATCGGCATTATGTTCATAAAGACAAATAACAGAGAAAAGTAGAGAGCGATGATGCACTGGAATATCTATCTGTCGGGCGAAATTCACACTGACTGGCGTGAACAGATCATCAATGGTTGTGAAAAACTGGGGCTACCTGTCAGCTTCACATCTGCGAACACAGACCACGATTCAAGCGACGCGGCAGGTGACGTTCTGGGCCCGAAATGCGAGGGGTTCTGGCGCGACCATAAGTCGGCCAAGATTAACGCTATTCGTATCAAGACCCTGATCGAAAACTGCGATATGGCGGTGATCCGCTTTGGTGATAAATACAAACAGTGGAATGCGGCATTTGATGCTGGTTTCTGTGCTGCACTGGGCAAGCCATACATCACGCTGCATGGTGAAGATATCGTTCACCCGCTTAAAGAAGTGGACGGCTCTGCCATGGGATGGGCGACAACGCCAGATCAGGTCGTTGAGGTGATTCGTTACACCATCCAGGGTTGATATCTCCAACCGTGATACTGGAACCGTCTTGTCCGGTTTTACTCCTTCAGCGCCGATTGAGGGACTTCAAACCGGACATTCCTTCTCTTTACCCAGCACAGCCGTGCAGTTTTAACCACACCTGATAAGGTGTGTTAAACGATAATCAGAAAGTCATTATGCCCGGTAAATATATTCCTTCCCTCGATGTGGCCTTTGGCCTCTCTTCGTACGGCGTGATTGCGACGGCCGTGTGCGAGGGTGAGCTATTTGCAGTATTACCCGGCGGTTGCCGTACGGAGCTGCTCGACGAGCTTCTCCATCTGTTCCCCAATATTACGATGTCATCAGAGAAGCGTGCGGCGCACGCTTTGAGTGATGTGCTTCAGTCTATTGAGTCACCTCGCCGTACGCTAAAAACACCCCTGCATATGATTGGCACTGAGTTCCAATGCAAGGTATGGGAGTACTTACTGACTATTCCGATTGGGGAAACCCGCACCTACGCACAGGTTGCCGAAGGTATTGGCAAACCAGAGGCGGTACGTGCTGTCGCTAATGCCTGTGGTACAAACAAGCTCGCTATCCTCGTTCCATGTCACCGAGTTGTTCGATCTGATGGCTCTCTAGGGGGCTATCGCTGGGGGACAGAACTGAAAGAACGCCTGCTTGCACGTGAGCGAGAGCTCACTTCTGGTGATGCTTTGTACGATGTGGATAAGTCAACCCCGAGATACCAGAATATTTTGTGTTGACGCGCTGTGTTTTTGTCGTTCCATGAAGAAATGCTGGTAACTTTCTGAAATATATAGGGTTTTCTTTATTTTCTGATCACCAAATGAACACCTCGATCCTGTGGGTATTCCACATTATCTGTGGATAACTTTGTGGGAAGTTTGCGGGAAAAGTGCTCTGAGCCGCATGCTGACAGGGTTGCGTTTAATCTGGCTGTAAACTGAGCAGGGGCTAAACAGGCTTATACGCAGACAGGTAATAGAGTGACCAGCGCATACCAATCTGTCCGTTCTCTAAGGTGTCGAATCCGAGCAACTCGCGAATGGCTGCTTCGGTGTCTTCGGTACTGGCCAAGTCAATTCCAAATAAGCGTTTGCAGTAGGCGGCGGCTTCTTGTTCTGAATTAAATACCCAGTGGTATTCTTCGTTGACGGCGGTAACGTCGATGAAGCCTATTTGCCTTAGGGTATTCAGCGTGCTCTCGTTCAGATACCAGCCATGATGCCCCATGCTGTTGTGGTTGCCCATCCAACCGTCGAGAAACGCCGCCGTGGCAGACTCTGAGTGCGCATCCGCTATTCTGGTTACGCCTCCTGGCTTAAGCACCCTGAACAGTTCTTCAAACAGCGGGCTTTTATCTTCTATGTGATGTAGCCCAGCGAGGCTGCATGCCAGGTCGGTAGAATTATCCGGCTCTGGCAGTTTTTCGAGTTCACAGAGTGAGAGTGGGTGCTTGCTACCAGAGTGTGCTTCTTCTTTGAACAGACGCGCAAACAGTTCGCTGGTTTCAAGGTGGTGCAGGCTAACATCGCCTGGCAGGTATCGAGCGAGATAGCCGCCACCGGAGGGAACATCGATGATATGCATCCCGGTTTTCAGCGATATCTCTTTAAATAAGGTAGTGAACTCAGCGTCTCTTGCGTCAGGCCAGCGGCGCATCGCCTCGTGGTAGGCATCCGCCCGAGCGTTGAAAATGGAGGCGTAATCTTCCGCTGAAAACATAGTTACAGTACCGATTTAAACTCTTCGTATTTACCACCGGCCGAGCGTGGCAGATCATCCGCTTTTTCTACCGTGATATTAAATGGGTGGCGCATGGCATCCTGAATTATCTTAATGGCTTGCTGTTCAGTGTCTGATGAAATTTCTGCTTCAGTCATCACTCGGAAAGTAATGTCATTGACCGCAGTTTGTTCAAGCTGAAAACGCGCTAACGGAAATATCTCCATGAGCGCCATCGGGTTGTAAGAAGGCCAGGTTTTGCGACCGTCAGGGTAAGTCAGCAGATTACGCGTTCGCCCCGCGATATGCTTAATAACAGGCAAGGTGATACCGCAGTCGCAGCCTTCCCCCGGAACGGCGTAGTCGCCGATTTCGTAGCGGATTAATGGCATGATGTAGTTCTGCAATGAAGTCACCACTACGCGTCCCATTTTGCCCGCAGGGCATGGCTGGTTATTTTCATCCAATATCTCAACCATGCAGTTCTCTTGTTGAATGTGGTAGTGATCGTGCTTCGGGCATTGAAGCGCGATGTACCCTACCTCCTGAGAGCTGTACATATCATGTATGCGGCAGCCGAAGGCTGTTTCCACGATTTTTCGGGTGTCATCTGACAGATTCTCGCCAAGGGTGGAGATACTTTTCAGACGGTTGAGTTTCTTTTCTTTCAGTTGGATCTGAGCCAACTCAAGTAATGCGCTTGGGTAGGTCAGCAGGTAGTCAGGCTGTTGCTCTGTTAACCAGCGGTATTGTGTGGCCGTCGATTCAGAACTGTTCAGCATGACAGATGGCCCCTGGTACCCCAACGCAGCTGCAGAAGGGCCCCATGTCTTGGAGTTGGCGCCCGGATATAGGGATTGACCAGTGGGTAAGAACTTGATGATCGCGATCTTTTTCGAGAAGTCGCGCCTTGCCCAGATATGATCCCGGACCGTCATGGCTCGCCAATACACCTGGGCATATTCTGAACTTAAGGTATGCACGGGCCGTCCCGTTGAGCCAGAGCTACGGAATTCGATGATTTTTCCATGACTCTTGGGAGGGGCGGTACTTCGAAGCCGACTCTCACTTGCTTGAAGTACCGAGCGGGTCAGAATAGGGAAATTCCCCCAGTTTATCTGGTTGCCCATGGCTTTAATCACAGGATGCTCACGGTAGTAAGGGACCGTACTCAGAGCATGTTTTAGTAGAGCCTGGAGTGATTGTTCACGCAATTGATTTGCCGCTGCCGCATGAATCGCCTGTGTTTGTTGCAGGCGATATTGCATAGCCAGTGCTAGGGTCGTGCTGCCCTCGGGTATTGGAATCATGAGTTACTCCGTGGATACAAAAAAGGGAGGCTAAGCCTCCCCTGTTTTGTGGTATCAGTCATTGAGCTGGTATTGATTATTTAATCAAAAATTAGCGCAGGGCAGGAACCCGCTAGGCAATCAAACGCTTCAATTTCAATGTTGTAGCCCAGTATTTGACCCTCTGCTCCGTCTTCAGCACCATCTCCACCACTTAATAGGTAAGTGGTTGGGATTGTGTAAGGCGTACCGGAGGTGTCCAGTAACGACTCGAGTATAATATCGCCGCCGTCGCCACCAATAGAATCGAGCTCTGATACATCTGCATCACCACCGGTAGAAGTGAAAGAACTGGTGAGAGATATTGTGCCGTCTTCAGTCTGGGCGTTGAGGGTTCCGCCATATCCACCGTGTGATATGCCATTTCCACCACTCAGGTCGAGGCTCGCGGAAATAGTGATGTCGCCTAGTTCGGATGTCACCGTTACGCTGCCACCGTCACTGCCACCCAGCGTCGTCGGTGTTGAAGTCGCAGGGAGGATACTGCCTTCGGAAGGCTCGACGATGGTGCTCTCTAACTCGGCTCCTCTTGCCTGAATATTGCCACTGATTGAGATGTTGTTTGTGGCTACGACTTTTAGTTCTGTTTGGTCGCCGTAATAAACACTCGTCATCGGGCCGGAAACCAAGCCACGGTTAGCGTTGATGTCCGAGTTGATTGTGATATTTGCGCCGTTCTCGTCACCGGACGTCGCTGAGACCAAAAGGCTACCTCCCTCTGCAACATCAATGCTGCTGGTGGTTGGGGTCGAACTGTCTCCGCTAGAGAGATTCAGATCAGTGTTGATCACAACGTCTGGGCCGCTTACTGAAGTAGTCTCTGGCTCGAGCTCGGCAGTGAGCGCAATTCGTGGGCCCATGTCCTGAAGCGGCATAGCCATTAAGACCACCTTACCTCCAGCCCCTCCCCTAGCGGCGGAGCCACCAGCTCCCTCTGCACCATCACCCCCTTCTACGTTTACGGCAGTGATGCCAGAAATGTGAAGTTCATTATTTGAAGCTTCTGAGGCGAATTGAATGAAAAAACCGTCGCCTCCATCACCGCCTTGGAATCCACTGTCACCAGCGTTACCGCCTTCTAGAGAAATTTGTCCGGTAACATTGAAGAGTACGGGAGGTGCGACAGTAACAGTAGGTTCAATATCAGCAGATGTGCTGATCTCGCTAGCATAGCCGTTACGAGAGGCAAACCCTATATTGCCAGCGTCGCCTCCACTGCCATCTTCAACGCCCACACCACCATTTGCGTTTACGCTACCCGAGTTCAATATAAATGGAGATGCCGTCTCATCGTAGGCGGCGATCAGCTCCAGGGCGAGATTGCTCAATTCTTCATTATCTGACTTAAAGGCGGTAATGCTTTGTGCCTCCAGAGTCAGTCCGGCGTTTCCACCATCGCCACCATTTGCGAAGCTCTCTGGGATGCCGTCATCGCCTGAGACGTCAATGAAACCTCTATTTACAACGGCGAAGCGACCAGCAAGCACCACAGCACCATTGCCCGTAAAGTCATCATCGTCATCATCGTTGTAGTAACCGGCGCCATTCGACGAGTCAATGGTGCCATTATTCAGGACAGCAAAGCCAAAGAGACCGACGCCATGACCTCTGGCAGCTTGCCTTACGCGATCCCCTGCTTCCCCTTCAGCAAGCAGGGTGCCATTGTTCACAACAACAACGCCCTTAAGCTGCAGTGCAGGATCAGAATAAGCGGCTGCATAGTTACCACGTACCCCAGAGACATCTATAGAACCATTATTGACTATGATGTCAGCAGTGATATTGAGTATGGAGGTTTGTAGATTGATTTCCCCGCTGCCGGAATAAACACGGGCTTCGAGAAAAAGCGGGTAGGCTATGTCTTCAAGTGATTGTACAGCAGTAATTATGCCGTTATTTACAATATCTCCCTCAACGACAACGTTGAGCTTCGCGCGAGTTGCTGTTGTGGAAATAGTTAAGGTTGCGCCAGCTTCCACCTTAATACCAGTGATTCGCGTTGCTTCGCTACCAAGGACCGGCTCTGGTACATCGTCCTCGGTCATTGCACCATCATACAAGTAGAGGTTGTCGTTGTAGCCGTAAATGGTGCCGGTGGATAAATCGGTGGCGTTTACGTCAATTGTCATGTCCTCTGACACAACAAGAGGGTTATCACCTAAGCTCTCTGATAATTCGGGAATTATGATTCCTGGATTTACTGTTGGGTCAATCGTAGCTTCGCCAGATATTCTGACTGCACCAGCGGCACCTGAGCGAATAACATGGAATCCGCCTCCATCGCCACCTACGGCGCCATCTCCACCATTTATGTTCATGCTATACGTAGGGAGTGGCGTTGGCTCTTCTGGTGCGTCTGGTGCGTCTGGTGCGTCTGATACGTCTGATACGTCTGATACGTCTGATACGTCTGGTGCTGCTGAGGTATCTGGAACAGCAGGCGTGCTCGGTAAATCTACGACCTGGTTATCAGAAGAGCCGTTGCTCCCCCCTCCCCCACAGGCGGCGAATGATATGGTGATTGCCAGTAAGCTGGCTTTGAAAGGCAACTGATGAGAGGCCATAGTTACAACTCCATTTTGATATAAAGAACTATCCGTTGACGGCATCTGTGCATAAAGGATGGGGTGAAAATGTATGTAAAAAGGTTACATAAGTAAACGTCTCTGTCCTGATACGACTCCGGAATTCGCAGATGAAGGACAAAAGTCACGCTGTAGGACAGAAAAACGATTACTTTCTGAGCGTCGCGCCCATGAATACGGGCGCGGAGAGATACATTGTTACCAAATATTAAAGAACGCTTTTCAGCGGCTCGTGCTGTTCTGCTTCGAGGCGTGGCCCAAATTGACTTACTACCGTGGCAGACGCGAGGCTGGCCAGGCGGCCTGCGGCGGGGAAGTCATGCCCTTGAGTAATGGCATACAGAAAAGCGCCGGCAAACATGTCGCCAGCGCCATTACTGTCGAGTGCAGTAACTTCATTGGGTGCGATTTTGTGCAGTGTCTGACCATCCCATGCCAGTGCGCCCTCGGCTCCCAGAGTGATAGCAAAGGTCTTGGCGATGCGCTTAATGGCTTCAATTGCCGTGTCCAGGTCGTCGGAGTCAGCGAACAACTTCGCTTCTTGCTCGTTGCAGAACAATAAATCAACGCCATCGCCGATCATTTCATTAATGCCGTCTCTGAAGAACTGCACCATGGCAGGGTCTGAGAAGGTCATGGCTACTTTGACGTTGTGCTTGCGCGCCAGTTCGCGAACCTGAATCGCAGCGGCTCGGCTTGGCTCGGATGTCACCAGGTAACCTTCGATATAGGCATACTCTGATTTCGCCAGTGCGTCCTCATTGATATGGTCAGAATGCAGCTCGCTGGTGATACCGAGATAGGTGTTCATGGTGCGCTCGGCATCAGGCGTGACCATCACCAGGCACTTACCGGTTACGCCCGTATCGCGATCGTCCCCGAGGTTGGTGTCGACGCCCGCTGCTTTCATGTCTGCCATGTAGAAATCGCCGGCCTCGTCATTGGCGACGTTGCAGGTATAGAAGGTCTTTGCGCCGAAGTGGCTCGCTCCGATCACTGTGTTAGCAGCACTGCCACCACAAGCGCGCTTCTTTAAACCATAGCGGTTTGTCAGGGTTTCCAGCATAGATGCTAATTGATCCTCTTCGATCAGTGTCATCATGCCTTTTTCGATTCCTGTGTCTGCGAAAAACGCGTCATCGACTTCGAATTCTTTATCGACCAGTGCGTTACCAATGCCGTAGATGTGATAGCTCATGAAGTGTCCGTTGTTGTCAGCGGTAATTAGGATGATGTTGAGTGTAACCGAAAGCCAGTGGAGTATCAGGTACACAGGTTAAGGATGCCGTATTGGTGGGGAAGGGCTATTATGCGGATATGAATAAACTGACACGTTTCGTCCGCCATCAGAAACGCACTCGCCACGCGATCTATATGACTGATCGGCAGATCGGGCGGAGTGTTCGGAGAATAGCGCTTATTCTTCTCGGCTTTGTCGTTTTGCACATTGCGGCCATGGTATGGCTCGAGGAAATGACGCCCTGGCAAGCTTTCTGGCTGACGCTGACTACGCTCACAACCGTGGGTTACGGCGACTTATCTGCGCAGACGGTACCGGGGCAGTTGGCGACGATACTGCTTATTTTCGGTATTGGTATAACGTTGATGACACTACTCATCAGCGATTACGTTGATTTTCGCATCGCCCGCCGCGAGAGAATCCGAAGTGGACACTGGAACTGGAACATGGCCGAGCACATTCTGATCGTAAACACCCCAAAATATAACCGAGAAGAATACTTCGTGCGCATGGTGACTCAGATCCGCGAAAGCAGAGAGTACGTTGAGGTACCCATCATGCTGCTGAGCGAAGATTTCCGGGAAGGTCTACCGGACAGCCTCAGAGAGTTGGGTGTGGTTCACGTTACCGGGCTCGCCAGTCGTCCGGAGGATCTGCAGCGAGCGAATGCCGACCGGGCTAAGCATATTATTGTGCTGGCGCGGGATGAGTACTCCGCAGATAGCGACAGTTACACCTTCGATGTTGTGCATCGTTTGTGGGAGTCCTCCCTCGCAAGTAAGGCCATCGTAGAAGTTGTGGACGACAACAATCGGGAACGGATGCGTAATCTGAATATTCGCTCAATTCTGAGGCCTATCCGATCGTACCCTGAGTTAATGGTGCGATCGATGACGGCGCCGGGATCAGAAGTGGTTATTGAAGACATGTTTACTCACGCTAATGACCATACTGTGCGCTATCCGGTTTGGTTGGAGGGCGAACGTTGGGCGGATGTGGTTAATTCTGTTGTGCAGGCGAATGTAGGTACGCCTTTAGCTTACATTACACGAGATGGTGAAGTGGTCGCGCACCCGGACGGAGACCATCATGTGCATGCGCAGTCACTGCTGATATTGGTCCACACCGAGCACGTACCGGAAACCAAGGAAGTGCATCGTGCTATTGAAAATCATTTCAACTATCGCCTTAAACACATCGATCGTTAAGAGCGATAGCCTCGGTCTGTCCTAGGGTACAGAGATCACCTTTGGCGACATAAACAACTGCTGCGCCTGGAGCTCCTCGTTGGTTGCCTGTCCTGGCATTAACCATAGGGCGGTATCGCTTATCGGCGTGTCGGTGGGTAGGTCAGGGTTGTGCAGATAGAAGATCGTCGAATCTTTAAAGCGTGTTAGTGGAAAAGTTTCTCGTGACGTTGGGTGTGTCTTCATAAAAGTAAGCAGTTTCCCACTCGTTGCATATTCATACAGCTTTCGTTCGAGATCGCTTGCTTTGGCTTCCTGCTGATAGGACATAAAGTAGTACATCGGAAATGGGTAAGAGAGCAGCAGCCCTTCATAGGCCATGAGGTCGGATCGACCCGGGTCGGATAACTCCCCATGAACTTCAATGATGGATCTCGGAAAGTAATCACAGCGACCAGCTTGTAGCATCTTAAACATGCTCTCGTAGAGAGCGACGCGCTCTACCCGGTATTGATTGTGCTCCAGTATGTCGGAATCGGGCCACTGGTCTCCCTGACAGGCAACCATGTCCTGTAGTGTTTGCTCGTCGGTAATACTCCGGAAGCGGGCGACGTCATTTTTCCGGATAACAGGAACGCGAACCCCCAGAAGACCAAGGTACATTGGCACTCTGATTGGCCGAAACTCTTTTTCCCTGACGATACTGGTTCCGCTCCATGCGACGGTCAATTCACCACTGTCGAGTAACTGCAGGCTCCTGCCTTGAGTAACCGGCCTCTCGATGGTTTTAATCTCATTCTCATCGTTAACAAGCTCGGCAAGGAGATCATGATAATAGCTTTGCGCAATGGCTGAATTATCGCGCGGAAGTTGCACTAAATATGTGTCCGCGTACGCGACGTTGAGCAGCGTGACACTGAAAAGAAACAGGAGAATTTGCACTTTGTCTGACAGTGCCCGGCGCAATTTTAATCGCATTTTTGCGGTAAGTTGCGGCGTCGCTTGCTCGGTAGTGTTGTGACCAGACATGCCAACCTCTGATGATGGTGATATTCAGAATAGCCCGAAAGGATAAGTCTGGGGCCTTTGGAAAGGTTAGTCACCCAGTTTTCCACTCTGATATAGTGACTGCGTCACAAAAGGTAACGAATTATGCTGAGAAAACTACTGACGCACTTATCGGATGGGCAATTTCACTCCGGTGAGGCGCTAGGAGAAGCATTGGGTGTCAGTCGCGCTGCGGTCTGGAAACAACTGAAGAAGCTGGATGAATTAGACATTCCATATTCGTCAGTGAAGGGCAAAGGTTACCGTCTGCATGATCCTATCGAATTACTCGATCAGCCTGCCATTATGTCTACCGTTTCTCAGCGGCTGGATTGCCTGGAACTCCTGTTGGACGTCGACTCAACCAATACCTATTTGTTTGAACGCGCTTCTGACCATATGGGAAAGCGTTACGCGGTGTTTGCAGAAAAGCAGAGCAGTGGGCGTGGTCGGCGTGGGCGGCAATGGATATCACCCTTTGGCCGCAACATTTATCTTTCTTTGTTGGTGTCTTTTTCTGGGGGGATGTCGGCGTTGGAAGGTCTAAGCCTTGCGGTGGGCATTGCGGTTGAGAAGGCGATGGGCCGGCTTGGGATTGATGGTGTCGGATTAAAATGGCCCAACGATATTTACGCAGACGGTCGTAAGCTTGCGGGAATCCTTCTGGAGGTGACGGGTGAGTACAACAGCCACTGTCAGGTTGTAATCGGTATCGGTCTCAATTTGTCCATGAGCGAAGGCGAAGCTCAGGAAATTAATCAACCTTGGGTGGACCTCAGTAGTTTGCGTTCGGGACTATCGCGTAATCAGGTTGCCGGAACCCTGCTGGACGAGTTGCTGTCCATGGTGGATACCTTCCAGAAGGAAGGATTCGCCCCATGGCAGCAATACTGGTCTGAGCGAGATATTTACCACAATAAAGACGTCGTGATCAGCTCACCAATTCGGGATGTCGAAGGCGTCGTGAAAGGCGTAAACAGAAAAGGCGAACTCATGTTGCGCACCGACCGCGGTATGGAAATTATTACGGCAGGAGAGCTCAGTGTCCGTCCTGCTCATTGATATCGGCAATACCCGCCTGAAATGGAAGCACATCATTCAGGACAAGGAATCTCAGTCTGGCACGTTGCTTAAATCAGAAGTCCCGCACTATCAATGGCCTGACGATATTGAGCATGTTGTGGTTGCCAGCGTCAGCACGAACGATGAACTGCGTGCGTTGTTCCAGCAAAAATACGGAGCAAGTCTGAAGTGGCTCTCAGAGCCAGACGTCGGATTTGAAGGATTTCATCACTGCTATCCGGACCCTCAGCGCCTTGGAGTGGATCGGTGGTTGGCGATGCTGGGAGCGCGCGTACATAGCAAGAATCCGGTGCTGGTGGTTGATGCGGGTACTGCACTGACCATCGATCTTCTGAATGAGCACAACCAACATATAGGCGGCTACATCGTACCGGGGCAGCAAATGTCTGCCGGAGCATTGTTTGGTGGAACCGACAGAGTCGAGCAGTATCTCGACGAGGCGGACTCCGGGAACATGTCTCCGGGTACGCATACGCGAGCTTGTGTGAGCGCGGGCATTCTGCGACAGCAGCTGGCGTTTATTGAATCCGTCGGTAAGCAATATCCCCAGTACGAGTTATTCATCACCGGAGGTGACGGCCGGGCGCTGGCCGAACACACGGAGACTGGATATTATCCCAACCTGATTTTTGACGGCATGGAACTGTTATGCGCTGGATAGTGTACAGCCTTCTTATTATTAACTTAGGCTTGCTGGCCTACTTCCTTACGACCCCTGGCAATACCGACGGCTTTACGCCAAATGATGCGAATCAGGGTGAAGGTAAAACACTGGTTCTTTTGTCTGAACAGCAGTCCGGCGATCTCCCCGTCAGCCAGCAGCCCGTTCGTGTAAGTAATAATACAAAGCTCTGCTACGCACTGGGCCCGTATTTCGATGACATCAGCGCCCGTGTTGCCCAGGCTCGTTCTCTGGAGTTGGGACTCACCGGCCTGATTGCACAGCACAAAGTCCCGAATCTTAAAGACGCTGAATTCTGGGTGCATATTCCACCGCTCGCCAGTCGTGGCGAGGCAATGACATTGCTACGTAAATTGCAGAGTAAAGCGGTAGACAGCTATATCATCACGCAGGGCGACCTGACCGATGGTATTTCGCTCGGTTTGTTTCGCCAGCGAAGTTCAGCCGATGGGTTACAGAAAAAAGTGAGTCAGCTGGGTTTTGGCGAGGTCGCGATTCGTGAAGTTGGCAGCACCAGTACCGAATTCTGGGTAGAGGTTCGGGAAATCTCCAAACTTGACGAGACAACACGGCGCCGGGTGAAAGCGGAAGACAAAGATGTGCAGTGGCAAATGATCAGTTGCCGACATCAGCCTGCTGACGTTTGAACATAAGTTGATAATAAATAAGAAAAAAGTTGTTGACAGCCTAGCGGATCATCAAGATAATACGCGCCACTTTGGTGGGGTTCCCGAGCGGCCAAAGGGATCAGACTGTAAATCTGACGCGAAAGCTTCGCTGGTTCGAATCCAGCCCC
>PDUK01000079.1 GCA_006212115.1 Thalassolituus sp.
AACTGAATGCCGGCAATCCAGATGAAAATAGTCGAGTAGTCATCGCCGATATTATTGGCGGAATGGACGCACTGTTAATGAGTATTGATGCCACTGCATCCACGCTCACAGGTTCTAATGACGACAGCGCGATCGCCATTGACGCTATCCAACTTGCTGCCGAGCGACTTGCCGAAATTGACACCAGTGCTCTTCCTGCACCCTTTGACCAGCTGGATAGCGCCTTTAACGGCTTTGCGGAAGGCGTAGGCGGCTCCGAGAGCCCACAAGGCGTCGAGCAGGATATTGCCTTACTGCTTGGGCCACTGGTGCAACTGACGTTCAACCTGAACAACATTCTGGACGCGGTAGCTGACGGTACGGAGTCACTACCACTGCTGGGCGGCGTCACGGAGGTGTTAAGTACCATCACCTTTGGTGTCAGTCAGGTACTGAGTGAGGTGAGCACGCTGAAACCGGGTAATGGTGTTGAAGCGCTGGTAGGCAGCATCAACAGCGCATTTGATATCATCGTACTCAAGGTACTTCTACTTGAGCAGGCACCGTCACCTATTGCAGAAAATGCTGTGCTTCCTGGTAATTTATTGTCAGATGTTTTGCAGAACGCAACGCGGACATCGGCTACCAGTTAGACGTACGAGTCCTTCCGACGATAAGTACCCTTGCTGGTCAACTGTTCGGAAAACTCACCAACGCAGTGAGTAGTCTTCTGGACAACATATTGTGATATGCCGAACAAAAAAGCCGCACAGAGTGCGGCTTTTTTTATTTAGCGATTAACCATCACGATCCGGCGTATATCTCAGATTCGCATCTCGATACCAGCGGCGGCCATGTGCTCTTTGGCTTGCTGTACGGTGTATTCACCAAAGTGGAAAATACTGGCGGCCAGAACAGCGTCAGCACCGCCAAGTTTCACGCCATCTACGAGATGATCCAGATTTCCTACGCCACCGGAAGCAATCACCGGAATATTTACAGCATCTGAAATAGCCTTGGTAACCCCGAGGTCAAAGCCGGTTTTTACACCGTCGCGATCCATGCTGGTCAGCAGGATTTCACCCGCGCCGAAGTCGGCCATTTTCGCCGCCCACTCAACCGCATTAATACCGGTAGGTTTGCGCCCACCGTGAGTGAAGATTTCCCAGTGATCGTCGACTTGTTTTGCATCGATGGCAACAACGATGCACTGCGAGCCGAACTTGTCTGCAGCAGCACGAACAAAGTCGGGGTTATACACCGCAGCCGAGTTAATGGAGACCTTGTCGGCCCCGGCATTCAACATATTGCGGATGTCGGCAATCTCGCGAATACCGCCACCAACAGTAAGTGGAATAAATACCTGCTCGGCAATGGCTTCTACCATATGCACCGTTGTATCGCGCCCTTCGTGACTCGCGGTGAT
The DNA here is from genome assembly GCA_006212115.1 of Thalassolituus sp. Lineage (GTDB taxonomy): Bacteria > Pseudomonadota > Gammaproteobacteria > Pseudomonadales > Oceanobacteraceae > Thalassolituus. The sequence goes on from PDUK01000079.1 coordinate 1,406, forward strand.
GTCGAGGAAGGTGATTTCATCCGCGCCCTGATCGTTGTAACGCTTGGCGATTTCCACCGGGTCACCGGCATCGCGGATACCCACGAAATTCACGCCTTTTACAACGCGGCCTTTATCAACATCGAGACACGGAATAATACGCTTCGCCAAAGCCATGATCAGTTACCTGTTAATTTGTCAGCCAGCGTCTGAGCTTCGGCCACGTCGAGCGTGCCTTCGTAAATTGCGCGACCAGTAATAGCACCCAGAATGCCACGCGGGGCAACTTTTGAGAGCTCACGAATGTCGTCGATATTGGTCACACCACCGGAAGCGATCACCGGAATACCGCCCTCTTCGGCGAGCTGTACGGTGGCTTCTACGTTCACGCCCTGCATCATGCCGTCGCGCGCAATATCGGTGTAGACGATGGCGGATACGCCGTCGTTACGGAACTGTTTCGCCAGATCAACAGCTTTCACCTCGGACACTTCGGCCCAACCGTCGGTCGCTACGTAGCCATCTTGTGCATCCAGACCAACAATCACGTGACCCGGGAAGGCATCACAGGCTTCTTTCACAAAGGCTGGTTCTTTTACTGCCTTAGTACCGATGATCACGTAGTTCACACCCGCTTTGATGTAGTGCTCGATGGTTTCCAGTGAGCGGATACCACCACCGATCTGAATTGGCAGATCCGGAAAGGCTTTAGCAATGGAGGTAACAGCTTCACCATTCACAGGCTCACCTGCAAATGCACCGTTGAGATCGACAAGGTGTAAACGACGACAGCCCGCATCCACCCAGCGCTTCGCCATGGATACCGGATCATCACCAAACACGGTGGAGTCGTCCATACGACCCTGACGTAAACGAACGCACTGGCCATCTTTGAGATCAATAGCAGGAATAACGAGCATGGGAATAACCTTAAAAGTGAAACCTTAAATAAATGTCTTTCTCTGGTGGTCAGGCCTGACCATCCCAGTTCAGGAAGTTCTTGAGCAATGCGAGGCCGGCGTTGTGGCTTTTTTCTGGATGGAATTGCACAGCAAAGACATTGTCCTGTCCCATCGCAGCGGCGAAGTCGACGCCGTAATGACAGCGGCCTTTCACTTGCTCATCGTTCGTCGCCTGAACGCGGTAAGAATGCACGAAGTAAAAGCGGGTCTGGTCTTCGATGCCCGTCCACAACGGATGAGCAATCTGGGAAACCTGGTTCCAGCCCATATGTGGGACTTTCAACCGTTCACCCTGCTCCTGCAGGTCGTCGCCAAAGTACTGAACTTCACCGCGAAAAAGGCCCAGTCCATCAACACCGCCATTCTCCTGGCTGCGTTCCATCATAGCTTGCAGGCCCACACAGATCCCCAGTAGCGGCTTAGTTGCAGCAACCTCTCGCACAACAGCGTCAATGCCCTGCGCGTGTATCTCTGCCATGCAGTCGCGAATTGCGCCCACACCGGGGAGGACAACATGGTCGGCTTTCAGAATGACTTCCGGATCACCGGTTACCAGTACTTGGGTATCTGGCGAGGCATTCTGCAGTGCACCATGAGCGGAATGCAGATTGCCCATACCGTAATCGATGACTGCGCATAGTTTACTGGCCATGATTTACAATGTGCCTTTCGTGGAGGGCATAACACCGGCCATTCTTGGGTCCATCTCTACGGCCATACGCAGTGCGCGACCGAACGCTTTAAAGATAGTCTCGGCCTGGTGGTGCGCATTGAAGCCTTTCAGGTTGTCGATGTGCAGAGTCACTTTGGCGTGATTCACGAAGCCCTGGAAAAATTCCCAGAACAATTGAGTATCGAGGCGGCCAATGGCTGCACGAGTGAAATCAACTTTCATATCCAAACCGGGACGGCCGGAGAAATCGATCACGACGCGTGACAATGCTTCGTCCAACGGAACATATGAGTGTCCGTAACGCACAATGCCCTTTTTATCACCAATCGCTTCGGCAAAAGCCTGACCTAACGTAATGCCGATGTCTTCCACTGTGTGGTGATCATCAATATGCAGGTCGCCCTTGCAGGTGATGTCCAGATCAATCAGACCATGTCGCGCAATCTGATCCATCATGTGTTCCAGAAAAGGAACACCTGTATCAAAGTTGCTTTTACCCGTACCGTCCAGATTGATCTTAACGGTGATCTGGGTTTCGAGCGTATTACGCTCTACCGACGCCGTGCGTGCCATAGTGAGATTGTCTCCAGACTCTCGCAAAACAGAAAAGAAACCATTATAAAGCAAAGCGCATCATAAAGAACACACACCACTACTACCGAACGGGAGCCTGACGTGCCAGTAAAACTGGAGCACCTGACAGAACCGACTGAAGCCGACCTGATCGACCTCGGGAAGATACGCGATGAGACCGCACCGGCAGGGCTGAATCTCGACACCGACATCAAGTCCTGGACTACTTCTGACCGCTGGGTCATTGGTGGACGATTTAATGATCGTATTGTTGGTGCCCTACTCGCAGAACGCGAAGGAAAACGTATTCATCTCAGCGGTGCTGGCGTGCGTACCATTACCCAGCGGCGGGGGGTCATGCATCAGATGCTGCATTTTCTATGTCGTTGGGCGGATGAAGAGTCTCTCACACTGGTGATTAGTGATAGTAAAGACTCACTATCAGAGTCTGTTTTACGCAGAAAGTTTGAACGGGAAGGCAACTATCTGGTCTACAATGCAGCGCAAAAGGATTGAACTGTTGCATAGGTGTAACAAATAATTGTCATCATCCAGCTAGGCAGACAGTCCGTATAAGTGGATACTGAAAAAAAATGATAAGGACGTAACCGTGTTGAAACTAGTTTCTATCTTTACCCTGCTGATGTCGTTTATGGCATCGGCGGTAGCGAATGACGAGCAACCTTTGAAGGTCGTTGAACAGGCCACCAATGGCGTCATCGCTGAGCTGAAGAAGACCGCTCCAGAGCAACGTGATGCCGCCATGGTTGAGCGCTTGGTAGAAGAGTACATCCTGCCGGCAATTGATCAGGAAAAAATTGCGATGGGCGCCCTCGGTAAATACTGGCGACGCGCCACACCTGAAGAGCAGCAGCGCTTTATCAGTATCTTCCGTGACCGCCAGCTGCGTACTTACGGTGGTGCATTTAAGGCATTCAGTGGCGAGAAGCTGGAGTTCTCTGATACCCGCTTCAGCCCAGATGGCGGCAGAGCCATTGTTAAAGGTGAGTTTACTCAGACAAATGGCAACAAAGTCCCGGTAGATTTCCGTCTGTACAAAGACAAAGACAGTAACAACTGGCTGGTCTACGACGCCGTTATTTCCGGCTTAAGTATGGTCAAAACCTACCGCACACAACTCTCAGATCGCCTGCAGAACATCAGTATTGGTGAGCTGATCGCCGAACTGGAGAGTGAACCCGTCAAGCCCTACGATGCCGAACTTCAAGCTGGGTCCTGAGTCTTAGCTCAGGCTGCGAGACAAACAAACCGCCTTCGGGCGGTTTTTTTGTGACGTCTCCCCGGTAAAGGCGCTATTTTGCGACTAAACTAACAAACCTGAGAGCGATAGTTTCGTGCAAGCCGCGATGTGGAACATCACAATTTGCGCCATAAAATAAATACTGGCCCACCCCCGGCCGCATTCGCCCTCTTGACCTGTTATAACTGACACAGCACCCTAAACGGCGCGTTTCTTCGGATAACTGACACAGTATGATTGGCAGCAGGATATTGATTGATACGATACGACCGGAAGGAGCCACGCCTTTGCTATCCTGCCGCACTCTTATGACGGAGCGACTGCGATGAGCCTGTTTCGCAGCCAGTCGCTGCGCCGACGTCTCGTTCTTATATCCCTGATTACCACAGGGGTTACCCTGCTATTGACCAACCTCGGCTATATCTCGCTCGAGTACTACCTCAATAAGCGTGATACCGAGAAGAAACTGCAGGTTCTCGGCAATGTTATTGCAGATCGTATTCCCAGTGCCGTCACCTTCAGTGACACGGCACTGATTGGTAGCAATTTATCAACGCTGAAGTCTGATGATGCCATTGTCCGTGGCTGTGTATACCGCAAAGATCAGACTCTTATTGGCAGTTACTACTCACCCGCCTATCAGCGAACGGATTGTCCCAACTACTTACCGCGAGTCGGTACATTAACCACCTACAACCTTTCTGAGTTTTTCCCAGTCAAAAAAGACGAGGAAACCATAGGTACTCTGTATATCGAGAGCAGCCGCGAGCAACTGCTCGAGCGCTTCTTCCAGTTTATGCTGTTCTCGCTCGGTATTATGGCGGCAGCGATAGGTATGGCTCTGTTGCTGGCCAACAAGCTGAAAGACGTTATTTCTACACCGATGCGAGAGTTGAGTGACACCCTTACCGAGATTCTGAACAAAGGCGTGTACTCAATCCGGGCGAGCAAGACTAACAATGACGAACTAGGCGATCTGGTTGACCTGTTTAACCGGTTGCTCACGACCATTGACGATGAGAACCAATCGCTTAAAGCCTCGGAAGAACGTTTTCGCAAACTCACCGCACTGTCCCCTGTGGGTATTTTTCAGGTCGATCCGAATCAGAACCTGCAGTACGTCAACCAGAGATGGCGCGATATTCACGGCCTGACCAATGACCATCCGGACCTGCAAGACTGGTTCGAAATGATTCACCCCAAAGATCTGGTCAATATTCAGGAAGCCTGGAACCGATTAGTACTGGATCAGGACAGCATTGCCCTTGAGCTAAGGCTTGTCCGCAGTGACATGACTTACACCTGGACACACCTGATGGCCAGTGCGTTGCACGATCAGGATGGGCAGCTGCTTGGCTACTTAGGCGCTATCTCCGATATATCGGAGCTCAAGGCGGCGCAAGTTCAGATGGAAACGTTAGCCTTCTTTGACCCGCTGACAGGTCTGGCGAACCGCCGTCTGTTCAAGAACCGTCTGGTGACCTCGGTCAAAGGCGCGATTCGCTCCGGTAAGTCCATGGCCCTGATGTTTCTCGACATGGACCAGTTCAAACGCGTGAACGATACGCTGGGGCATGATGCAGGCGACGTTCTGCTGAAGGAAGTATCGAACCGCCTTAGCAACACAGTTCGAGAGAACGATACTGTCTCGCGAATCGGTGGCGATGAATTCACCATACTTCTGACCGACATCAGCTCAGTTCAGGACGTGCGCGCCGTCGCAGACAAGATCCTCAAGGCAATGGCGAAGCCCATCCGCGTCAAAGGTCAGGATATCCTCACGTCGGTCAGTATTGGTATCACCATGACTCCGGATGATTCAACCGACACCAATGTATTGATGAAGAATGCAGACCTGGCAATGTATTCCGCCAAAGAACAGGGGCGTAACAACTACCAGTTCTTCTCTGAAGACATGAACCATTCGATACTCGAACACCTCGCCATTGAGAAAGAGATCACCGAGGCCATTGAGCGAAACCAATTCACCCTGTTCTTCCAGCCCAAGATCAGCCTGTTCGACTACCGGACAACCGGAGTCGAAACCCTGATCCGCTGGCAGCACCCGGATAAAGGCATTATCACTCCCGATAGCTTTATCCCTGTCGCCGAGGAAACAGGTCAGATCATTGATATCGGTAACTGGGTACTGGAGCAGGCCTGCCGCCAGATCAGCAGCCTGATTCGCAAAAACATCATGCCAGCCGACGCCAAAGTGGCAGTGAACCTGTCGGCCAAACAGTTTACAGACCCCAAACTGGCTGAGCACATTCGCAACGTACTCGAAATTACCGGTATTCCGCCGCGTTGCCTTGAGCTCGAGATAACGGAAAGTACCCTGATGGACGACGTTGAAGCAGCCATCAGCATCATGCAGGAAATCAAGACGACCGGCGTATCCATCGCGATTGATGATTTTGGTACCGGGTACTCGTCGCTGTCGTATATCAAACGCTTCCCGATCGATGTGCTGAAGGTAGACCGTTCCTTCGTCATGGATATCCCGGATGATAAAAATGACATGGCAATCACCGCCGCCGTGATCGCGATGGCCCACAAACTCGACCTGAACGTGGTCGCGGAGGGCGTCGAGTCGGACGAGCAACTGCAGTACTTGAGACTCAACAATTGCGACGAGGGACAAGGCTACTTATTCAGCCGCCCTCTCTCACTGGCACAGCTCCACCAGTATCTGGTGATTGCAGCAGAGCGGCGCACCAACAGCTACGAAATCTGAATAAAACCCGTCATAATGCGCGTCAGACGACCACTCTTTGAGCGCAATGAATCACTCAGCTTTCAGCGATACGGTACTGGCCTGGTACGAACAGCACGGCCGCAAACACCTCCCATGGCAGCAGGGCATCACTCCATATCGAGTGTGGGTTTCCGAAATCATGCTGCAACAAACACAGGTAGCCACCGTCATACCTTATTACGAGCGTTTTATGACGAGCTTTCCGGACGTATACAGTCTGGCGGCGGCGAGTCAGGATGACGTTCTGCATCACTGGACCGGCCTGGGCTATTACGCGCGCGGCCGGAATCTACACAAGTGCGCTCAAACCGTAGTTAACGACCACAAAGGCGAATTCCCACGTAGCGTCGAAGGGTTAGCAGCACTACCGGGCATCGGACGCTCGACAGCGGGTGCCATTGCGTCAATTAGCATGGGCATACGCGCTCCGATACTGGACGGCAACGTCAAGCGAGTACTCACACGTTTCTATGCGGTGTCCGGCTGGCCCGGAACCAAATCGACAGAGAACGAACTCTGGGACATCGCCAGCAAACTCACGCCAGAGCACAGCCACCAGCAGTATACTCAGGCAATGATGGATCTGGGAGCGACGCTCTGCACTCGCAGCAAACCGGCCTGTGGCATCTGCCCGTTGCAGCCCGATTGTGATGGATTCGCAGAAGGTAACCCCACCCAGTACCCCAACAGCAAGCCAAAGAAAGAAAAGCCAGTCAAAACGACTGTGATGCTCATTATCGAACAGGCCGGAAAGGGTATATTGCTACGACAACGCCCTCAGACTGGCATCTGGGGCGGCTTATGGAGCTTTCCAGAGGTAGAGACCATTAACGATGCTCTCCCGCTGCTACAGAGAGAAGTGGGTCATGAGCACGCCAACGTCGAGCAACTAGGCAGCTTCCGGCATACCTTCTCGCATTATCACCTCGATATCACCCCGATACACCTCACACTCAATCGACTTCCCACCCTTGTGCAGGAAGACAGCGTCCACTGGTACAATAACGACTCGGAGAGCGCGATCGGATTGGCTGCTCCCGTCAAGAAGCTTCTTAACCTGATAACCCGGGAACAACCATGACCAACACAGTACAGTGCCAAAAATACGGTGAAGAATTACCCGCTATGACCGCACCTCCGTTTCCGGGCCCTGCAGGCGAAAGAATCATGGCAAGCGTCTCTGCCAAAGCGTGGGAAGAATGGCTGGAGCACCAGAAACGTCTGATTAATGAAAAGCATCTGAACGTGATGGACCCAGAGGCTCGTAAGTACCTGACGGAGCAACGTGAGAAATTCCTCAGCGGCGACGATTACGACCTGGCAGAGGGCTATGTTCCTGAAAATTAAGAAAAATCAGATGAAGCCTGTTGACAGTTAAGAGTCAGCGCGGTTTAATACGCGCCACTTGAGGGACACACAGTCCTCACAAGAAGCCCAGATAGCTCAGTCGGTAGAGCAGCGGATTGAAAATCCGCGTGTCGGTGGTTCGATTCCGCCTCTGGGCACCACTTATTCTAAAGCCCTGAATTCGTCAGGGTTTTCTCGTTTATGGGCACAGTAAAAGCCTTCGTATCATCTAAATTGGTACATGAGGTTGGTACAAGTGAGAATCCCTATGGAGTATCTCTGGAAACGTCCTGATTCCGGAAAATTCTATTATCGTCGCGCAGTCCCAGATGACATTAAAGGCTGTGATGGCATCCCTAGAACTGAATTCAAGATCTCTCTCAAGACCAGCGACCTGAGTCTAGCTAAGGCCAGATTCCACAAAGTTGCTGCTGAAGTCGAAGGCAAGATCGAAAACGCGCGCGCATCCCTAACGCTTGTTCTAGAGAAGATCTCAAAGTTATCCGAGATCAAAGCCCTGGCTGATCACTGGGAAGAACTTGAGAAGTTCCGTATTTACAATGACACGAGCAGAGTCAGTGAGTATCTAACCTTCACGACAGTCAACATTCATTCACCAGATTCTGGGCCAAGCAATTACAACGCTGGTGAAGAATATCCAGTTATCAAGTTAGATCTCGTATCTGAAGCTGTAGACTCCCAGGATGAGTACAACGCTGAACTACGTTATTTGGTCATTCCCATAATCAGTGAGACGCTAGCCGCTCAACACTACGAGATGCCTTCTGAGGAAGATCTGCTTTTCAAACAGTTACTAACTACCTTTGAGAAAGCCTACAGGCGCGTTGCTTCCTATGCTCTTCAAATCTATGAAGGTTGCTCAGATCTTGATGAAGTAAAGAACCCTGCCCCTATCCATAAACACAAGAAGGCGGCCAGTTCCTCAATAAGTTTGTCAGAGGCTTTCAAACTTTGGGAGAGGGAACTCTATGCGTTTAAAGGAAAGAATAGCTCCACAATCAAAACCGCAGATGAATTCAAAACGGCGGTTTATCGCTTCATTGAGTTTGGCGGAGATGTGCAGATCACAGATATAACCACCCTTCAGGTAACGGAATATAGCCACCTTCTCTTGAGACTCCCCGCGCGTCCAAACAAGATAGCAAGAGGCTTATCACTTACCCAGCAAGCCACCTACGCGGAGAAAAATGGGCTCGCCACTTTGTCTCATAAAACAGCTCTCAAGAATCTAAAAGCCATCGCAACTGTTATCAACATGGCTAAGGAACGAATGGGGATAAAGATTGAGGAGCCGATAAAGGCTTCTGGGATCTACAAGGCACTGAACAAGGGTATCGTTAAGAACGAGCATACTCTTGAAGATGAGAAAGAATACTCTAGGCTAGAGCTGCGTGCGATCTTCCAAAGTCCGGTTTATACAGAAGGATGGCGTCCCAAAACAGGATACGGTGAGGCATTTTACTGGCTTCCCCTCATATTCGCGTATACGGGCGCGCGCTTAGAAGAGATAGCTCAACTGATGGTCTCGGATATCAAAAGAGAGACTGAACATGACTTCTGGTACATCTCAATCAAGCGTTCATCAGAACACGGTCAACGCGTTAAGAATAACAACTCCATTCGGAA
>PDUK01000080.1 GCA_006212115.1 Thalassolituus sp.
CCGGCGCAAGCCGGATTCCCAAGTAAGCTGTTGGTCCGAAGCTGAAAAGCGAACTTTAGGACTCGCCCCATGCCGCAAGGCCTGGGGCTTTTTTATGTGCTTCATTTATATGGTCTCACACTCCTGCCGCCATAGATACAAATACTATTAAGAATCTGTTTCATTCGTCTTTTCTTGTTGGTATAGTGCCATCCAGTTTATTAATGACTACAACTTCGAAAACATTAGTTGGAGATGATCTCTATGCTTAGACCCCTCGTGACCCTCTCGGTGCTCTCATCCGCCATCCTGATGACGGCGTGCGGCGGAGATGACAGCAACGACAACAAAAACCGCGTTGACGTGCCAGATACCTACGCGTTTGCGAGCAAAGTCGAAGACGGAGCTTCCTCCGTTTCATACGGTGGCCAGGTTGCACGTAACGCCCTGATCAACGAGCTGAAAAGCCTGATTGGCAATGACGACCTGACGGAAGAACTTGGCGACAACGCTGACGTAGAGGACGCTGTACTGGAAAAACTGACGCTGGTCTACGAGATCGGAACCAGCTCACCAGAGGGCGCGACATTTAACCTGACTAGCCAGAATGCATACACTTTGGCGGCAGAAGAAACCCCAGTGGGTATCGCCGTTAGTGACGGCACTCTGCTTCAGGCGGGCTACGGCGACCTGAGCGACGATAAAAACCTCTACGGAAAAATGGCAGGGATAGATAACGCTCTGTCTATGGGCGAGTTCGTTGGCTGGACGGTGACCGCTGATTCAGAAGACGCCAAACCTGATGCATTGGTCCGTAGCTGGTTCGACGCAATTGCTACACAGGCAGCGGACGACGGTCATACCGGCAACGTGTTTGTGTCTGATACTGGCCTCGACTACCAGCAACTGATACAAAAGTTCCTGCTCGGTGCCGTGTCCTTCTCGCAAACCGCCAACGACTACCTGAAGGCCGACAAAGGTCTGCTCAAACAGAACACCACGGGCGACAAAGACGGCACCAAACCTTACACCTCGCTGGAGCATCAATGGGACGAAGGTTTCGGTTATTTTGGTGCAGCGCGTGACTACAACAACTACACCGATGCCCAACTGAAAGATCAGCAAGACAACGACACCAACGGTGACGGTGACATTGATCTGGAGTCTGAATACACCTTTGCCATGGCTCAGTATGCCAACAAGCGTGACAGCAGCATCGAGGGTGCGGATTACAGCAAAACCCTCATGGATGCGTTTCTGGCCGGCCGTCAGATTATCTCTGACAACGTGGGTGAAGACCCGGTTGAGGGCGAAGGCTACCACGCCGATCTCGTAGAACTGGCTGACGTGATCATCAGTGCTTGGGAAGAAATCTTCGCAGCTAACGTCATCCATTACATCAATGCCACGCTGGAAGATATGGGCGCCATTGATACCGAAGGCTACGACTTTAATACCCATGCCAAGCACTGGAGTGAAATGAAAGGCTTCGCGCTGGCCCTGCAGTTCAATCCGATTGCTGAAATCGAATTGAGCGAGTTGAAATCCCTGCACACTTTGCTCGGTGAAGCACCGGTGCTTGAAGGCGGAGATATCGATGGTTACACCGATGATCTCGAAGAAGCCCGCACGCTGCTCAAAGATGTCTACGACTTTGAGGGCGATGTTAACGGGTGGTAATGCTCACAAGAAATCAATGACCTGAACCTCGCCGCCCACTGGGCGTCGTTGTGCTGTGTAGTAAACCGGAGAATTCAGAATGAAAAAGATTACTGGCGCGCTGCTCGCGTCTTCCGCTCTTGTCACCGGCCTGACTGGCTGCGGTGGTGATTCCTCGTCTTCATCAGGTGGGTCTGCCGATACCTGTACGCAACTCAATTCAGATCAGTTTAATTGCAGTGAAATGATTGATGCTCTTGCTCAGGTGCAGTCTGACGCGGTGAGCGCTTTCTCCACCAGTCTGTCCACACTGAAACAGGATACCGACAGATATTGTTCCAATATCGGTACCGCGCAGGAGGCAGCTGCGCGCGCTGACGCCCGCGATAGCTGGGTTGCCGCCATGCTCGACTGGCAGACCGTTGAAGTGATGCAGTTTGGTCCGGTCGCTGACGCCCGCAATGATTTTTACAGCTGGCCTCTGAGTGTCAATAAAACCTGTAATATGGACGGCATCATTGCATCCGGTAATACCGACTCCGCCACGCCTCAGGTACTGGGTCTGCCGGCGGTTGAATACGTTTTATATCAGGATGTCCCCTTGGACAGTTGTTCCAGCAGCCCGGCCGCTGCCAGCGATGCAGAAGACCGCTGTGAGTTTGCACAGGCAGCTATCACTAAAATGACCACCGCGCTCGATACTCTGGAAAGCAACCTCGAAAACTATGCACCGTCCAGCAATCCGGGCGGTCAGAGGGCGGCACAGGACATCTTCGACGCGGTGTTTTATGTCTATAACGAAACGAAAGGCGAGAAGCTGCAGAAAACCCTGCTGCCGCAAACCGCTAACGATTCGTTCAAGCCAGAAAACCTGGAGATTCCTTTCGCCGATATCAATGCTGAAGTCATTGCCGCCAACCTGAAAGGCACACAGTCGATGATGACTGCTGCAGATAAAGGGTTTGCTGCGTATCTGGAGGCAGCCGGTGAACGCGACCTCGCTGACGATATGCTCTCTGCGCTGCAGACGGCGATCACGGCGGCCGAGGGTTTCGACAGCTCTTTCCGCGATATTCTCACCGCCGCGACATCAGATGACGTCGATGATTGCATCAATGCTACGGCAGAAACGACCGGCTCAGATGTTGCCGAGCTGTGTGCTCTGGATTCAAAAATTAAACTGTTTACGGATGACCTGAAAGGACAGATGGCGCTGAACCTAGGGCTGACTGTTCCGCAGGATGCGGAATCCGACGGCGACTGATACGGCCTATGCTTGCGCCTGAAACGTCAGGCGTTAAGCACCCGCCCGTGCATATGATTTTCCCACCATATGCCGGGCTTTATTTGTTCGCTCAACCTTAACAACTCCCCATCTGACCAGTACCAGAGTTCACCGGCACCGGCAGTGATCCAGCCCTCGCGCCCACGCAGGCAGATGCCCTTACTGCTTTGCAATGCTTGCTTCTTCTGCATTATACCTTCGGTCGCGGCCCAGCTCGTCAGTAAATGTCCCCGAGGGTTGCTGATTATCGCCTGCCCTGCCAGCGGCGATACTTCGGGAAACGCCCGCACGCTGGCGGTATAGCCCTGCATGTCCCACGCGAGCCATTGGTTGTCCGGCTCCAGAAGTTCAATTTCATCACGCTGCGGATGCGCTAATGCCACACAAGGTGGGCGCTCGTCGTCACGCTGATACTGGCAACCCACAAGCACAGAATGGTCTGGCAAGACATCAAGGTGGCGGATGCTCAGCGCCTGCATCGGTGATTTCCAGGTATGAACAACGTCGCCTGTGATAGTGGATATCTTCGCCAACTGAGATGACATAGTCTCAATATTCAAAGGCGTGCGGCCCGAGTCCGGGTGCGTACGAACCCCCGTGTTCGCGACCAGAAGAAAGTCACCATCCCGCACTAACTCATGCGGCCCCGTCCCCCCGGACGACCAGACGGCTTTCAGTTCCAGCGTTACGGCATCCGCAACCAACACACGGCCTTCGCCGTTACGATAATCGCTGGCCGTGGCAAACAGCGTCCTTCCGTCGGCAGAAAATACCGTGTGCCCCTCGAAGTGCAGCTCTGCCGGAATATCCAGCGCCGCCTGCTGCTTACCTGCAAGATCGTAGCGCCGTAACGGGGCTCCGGGGGTGCGGGAGTTTACCAGTACCGCTGGGGCAGTATTTTCAATGTGTGGGCATATATCCGCCATGTGCACGCGGTCAGGCACGGCAAAATCTGCAACCGTGCGCCCTTCGGTGTCCATCACCAGAATACCAAAACGACTATCCGTCTCAGTATCGCGATATCCCGAGACCATCAGCAAACGTTCCCGCGAAGAAAGCGATGCAGACACCGCGGCGCCCGAGGCAAACGATGCCCCTACCGCCATTGCGGCAGAAGATACCTTCAGAAAACTGCGTCGTTTCAGTGCCATTAGAACTGCCTCAGAAAGAGTTGACGGGCCAGAGGTATACGCTGGTCGGGTAATTCAATGTGCTCTGCACCGGGACGCCAACTGCCGAACATTCGATCCCATATCGCAAAAGCCGAGCCATAGTTATAGCGGCTTGTGCCGACACCATGATGCACCTGATGCTGAGCTGGGCTGATCAGCCACTTTTCAAGGCGACCATACCTCAGAGGAATATTGCTGTGGCGCAGATTCGCACCGAACAGATTAAACAAGAGCACAGAACCACTGATACCAAAAATCAGCCAGGGCTGAGAATGCTGACCAAACAAGAAGAAGTAACTGCCGGTGGCACCGCCATGCACCAACGCGGTACGGCATTGATACATCAGCTTTTCAAGCGGATGTACCCGCAGAAACGTCAGTGGCGTCAACACCGATGCTGAATGATGCAGCCGATGCACCGGCCACAACCAACGACTGTGCAAGGCTCTGTGCAACCCATACCGGGTAATATCATCGAGCAGAACCAGAATTAACGTATACACCACAGCAGACAGAGGCCCGTGCCAGGCCGACCAGACCGCAGCGGGAAGCCCGACATTCAGACCCTCGTACGTCACATTAGCAACGCGCAGAATCAACACCAGAGTCGCGACACCCAACAGCGTAAACAGTGCCCCATTCAACAGGATTAAGACATAGTCCTGACAAGCGGAGGTATTCCACCAGTAGGCGCGGCTGAACCATTGACCAATACGAGGACGACGCTCCTGCCAGTCAAGCGCCGCCCAGAGCAGCGCCAGCACCAGGGTGCTCACCCAGAACAGCCAGAAGGTCCGCTGCCCCGGATCGGTCAGCCAACTGAATAAGTCTGTCAGATTCATCACCACCACCGCGAAACGCCATAGCAAGTATATATCAAAATAATAACCGGAATAATTCTTAGTAACGAGTGTAGTATAGGGTTAAAATGACCCGGTTGATAAATTTAATGAGGTATAGACGTGACACACTGGCAGTTCCGAACTCTGGTTTTGGCTTCTCTGATTCCTGCTCTGGCGTCGGCAAATGACCCAGATCCGGCAAAGGAATACGTTGTACTGGACAATGTATACATCACCGGCGGCGAAGACCGCATTAGTCAACAACCGGGTTCCGCCACGCTTCTGGGCGAAGAAGCGCTGGAGAAATTTGAATACACCGACATTCACCGTATTCTGAATTCAGTGCCCGGCGTCAACCTGCAGGAAGAAGACGGCTACGGTCTGCGCCCCAATATCGGCCTACGCGGTACTGCCCCGGAGCGCAGTAAAAAAGTGACCTTAATGGAAGACGGCGTGTTATCTGGTCCAGCACCCTACTCTGCGCCTGCCGCTTACTACTTCCCCAATGTGTCACGTATGAGCGCCGTGGAAGTATTCAAAGGACCTTCGTCCATCCAGTACGGGCCAGCCACGATTGGTGGCGCAGTCAACATGATCAGCCGCCCGGTTCCCGAGATAACTGAGGGCCAGCTCGATGCCCAGTACGGCAGTGATAATTTCAACCGGCTGAGCGCCTGGTACGGGGGAAACAAAGGATCAGTGGGCTACCTGATCGAAGGCCTGCGCGTGGCCAGCGATGGTTTTAAAGAGCTGGATGGCGGCGGTGATACTGGCTTCACCCGCAACGACCTGAACCTCAAACTCGCCTGGCAGCCTGACAGCGCTGCCAACCACCGCTTCGTTTTAAAAGTCGGATACGCTGATGAAAACTCCGACGAAACCTACCTCGGCCTGACACGCGACGATTTCGACGCTGACCCCTACCGTCGTTACGCGGCCAGCGCCCTCGACGAAATGGAATGGACACACAACACAGTGCACCTGACGCATCAGGCTGACCTTGACGACATCCATCTGACCACGGATGTATATCGCCTGACTTTTGACCGCGACTGGTTCAAACTCAACAGCTTTGGTGGTAACGGCCCACTACTGCAGGACGTACTCAAAGACCCGACCGGCATCAATACCGACTTCTATCGGGTACTGACCGGAGAGCAGGCATCTGCCAACCAGAACGAACAACTGTTGATCGGCAGCAACGACCGACAATACATCTCTCAGGGTGTCCAGACCCGTCTGAATACCACACTGGATCTGTTCAATCTTGAACATGACCTCGAACTGGGCGTCCGCTACCACACCGACCAGGTAGAACGTCTGCACAGCGAAGCCGCTTACGACATGACAGCCAGCGGCAATCTTGCACAAGCAGGATCAGTGACTACCACGCTCGACAACCGCGGTGAAGCCCAGGCCTTAGCGATCTACGCACTGAACAATATCCGCTGGGACATCACCACGCTGACATTAGGCCTGCGCTCAGAGCACATCGAAACCTCGGAAACGACCTTTGATAACGTCACCGGTAATGAGATTTCTGAAGTCAGCAGCGGTGAATCCGTTCTGCTGCCCGGCGCCGGGGTGTATTCCCAACTGACGGATACCACCGGAATCCTCGCTGGCGTGTATAAAGGCTACAGCGCGACAACGCCAGGAAAGGACGGTGAGACCGATCCAGAAGAAAGCACGAACTACGAGCTTGGTACACGTTATAACGGCGACATGGGTAAAGCCGAACTGATCGCTTTTCTTAACGACTACACCGACCTGACCGGCACCTGCAGTTTCTCGAATGGCTGCGACAACACTGCCGTCGACAGCCAGTTAAACGCAGGCGCAGCTCAGGTCTACGGTATTGAAGCAAGTTGGTCGAAGTTCCTGTTCGCGGGCGCGCACATCATTCCACTGTCGATGACCTATACATATTCTCAGGGCGAGTTCGCGGCCAATTTCTCCGACGATAACGGCGTCTTTGGTGATCGCAATAATGACATTCAGAAAGGTGATGAAATCGCCTATTTGCCAGAGCATCGACTGAACCTGCAGGCGGGTGTTGAACGTGGCCCCGTAGCGCTGAACCTGTCCATGCTGTACCAGAGTGACATTCGGGATACTCCCGGAGTGGGTGCTATTCCTGAGGACGAACGTATTGATGCGTACACCGTCTTCGATCTGTCACTGCAATACCGTGTAATCCGTGACGTTATGATCTACGGCACCGTCGATAATCTGCTGGGCGAAGAATACGAAGTGGCGTCCAAGCCTTATGGCTACCGTCCGGGTAAGCCTCGCTCCATTAATGCAGGAGTGAAGGTCAACTTCTGAGGGTAATCATCTCAGCTCTTTCTGAGGCCACGCAGGCGCTCACGGTATTTATCTCGTGCCAGTGCCTGCATATCCTCAACCGGGTCACGTTCGTCGAGGATTTCCCTGCCGAGCAAGGTCTCAATCGCATCCTCAAGCGTGACCACGCCCGCCGGCTGGCCGAACTCATCTTCAACCAGAAACAAATGGGCATTCTGCTTAATAAACAGATCCAGCAGTTTGTGGACGGGCAGTTTCTCAGAAACACGGAACACCGGCTTCACGAACTCGCTCAGCAACTTATCTCCCTGACCGGCTCTCTCTGCCTCAAACAGATCCACGCGCATAACTTTACCCACCACATTGTCGCGGCTCTGGTCATAAACAGGAATACGACTGAACTCACCACTGCCCTTCTCATTTAAAGCATCGGTCACCGTCAGCTTCTGCTCCAGCATGTGAACTACCGTCCGTGGCGTCAGAATTTCCTCTGTTTTGCGATCACGCAGGCTGAGCAGGTTCGACAAGTACTCGGTTTCCTGGGCGAACAACGCGCCTTCTTTGTGGCTGAGCGATGCCAGTGCGATGATTTCCTCACGGGTGATCTCACTTTCCTTGTTCCGGCTGAACTGACGCGTCAGAAACGTTGAAACCCAGACCAGCGGGTACACCAGCTTAATCAGTAAAGAGATAATCAGGGCAGCGGGAATTGCCAGCGGCTGCCAGAAGGTAGCACCCAGCGTCTTTGGAATAATCTCGGAGAAATAAAGAATCACCAGCGTCAGCAGCACCGCGATCAGGGTTTCCCATTCAGCGCCAAAGATCTGAACCGCCTGCGAGCCGACGCCTGCGGCCCCCATGGTATGAGCAAAGGTATTCAGGATAAGAATACTGGAGAGGGACTCATCCATACGGGCCTTCACCTGAACCAACTTTCGGGCCGCGAGCGGACGACTCATCTGGACTTTCTCGACGTAACTCGGCGTCACCGAGAGCAGGACCGCTTCAAGAATGGAACAAAGGAAAGAAACGCCAATAGCGATCGCCAGGTAAACGAATAATAGAGTCATAGACGCTGTGGTGACCTTACGGAATGATGATTCGACAATAATATCGCCTGCTGGCGCAGGCTGCACCGCTACAGCAGCGGCTTTTCATCAGTATGCACAACCTGACGCAACCTTGCACTTACAGGCATAAAAAAAGGCAAGCGAAACGCTTGCCTTCTTTTATCAACGCAGGACGGTCAGATTGCGACGATGTTCTCTGCCTGAGGGCCTTTAGCGCCCTGAGTCACAGTAAATTGAACAGACTGGCCTTCAGCCAATGTCTTGAATCCAGCGCTTGCAA
>PDUK01000018.1 GCA_006212115.1 Thalassolituus sp.
CGCGGAGTACGTCTTACTGCCGCCAGCGGCACCAGCAACACATCCTGTGCAGACTCTTCCACAAAAAAGACCTGCGTGCTCATGGCCTCCATCAAGGAGTGGTCTTTGTTATCAACATCGACTAACACCTGATAGAGAACAACATCATTCACAACATTTGGCGTAGGCAGGATTTTGGCCAGTGTCGACCAACGATATTTATCAGGCTGACCTAAGGTAGCAAAACGGACATCCATCCCTTTTTCGAGTTTCGGAATATCGGCTTCCGATACCTCAACCCGCAAAGTCATGACCGATAGATCCGAGATTTTCATCACCACAGGCGCGCTGTTGGTGGCATTCAGGGTTTGTCCTTCACGTACTGAAATACTGGCGACGGTTCCGGAAATGGGAGCAAACAGACTGGTATAACCCAGCGACACCTTATCTCCAGCAAGGGAAGCTTCATCCGCTTTAATCTGTGCGCGGGTGGCCTCAATTTTGGCCTTAAGAATCTTCACCCCGGTCCGGCTCTGCACCAAGGTATCTTCACTGATGGCCTGATGAGTAAACAGGCCCTCGTTGCGTCTGAGTCGGAGCTCTTCAAGCTCCAGCTCTGCGAGCTGCTGCTGCAGTCCGGCACGTTTGTTTTCGAGGCTGGCTTCGGCGTTCGCGACTTTAGTTTCAAAGACCGATGCATCAATCTCAGCAAGCAACTGGCCTTTTTCTACGGCGTCGCCCTCTTCGACGTGAATCACTTTCACCTGCCCCGACACCTGAGCACCCACATCAACATAATTCTTGGGTTCCAACGTGCCTGTTGATGCAACGTGATTTTCGATCGACCCAATCTCAGCGTACTGAATCAACCAACCCTTCTCATCACTGCCGCTGATCAGCCAATAGTAGACTCCCCAGGCAACGAGTCCGATAACCAATATCAGAGCAATCAAAGAAACAGGAATGCGTTTAAGCAATGAGCGTGATCCTCGCTCAGTTTGATTTCCGCCGGGCATAAACAGGTAACTCGCACGTAAAGTAGAAACAGCTAAACGGTGCAAACTGAAGGCTCTGCACCAAAGAAGATGCGAAATCTAATTTAAACGCCAATCAATCTCAATAATACAAAGAGGCAAACTTGGAGGTTTACTGTGCGGAAGCTGAAGAATCAGCGCCTGATAGCGTCAATACTGACAGATCATGACACTGAAGCAGGGTTAGCTGGCCACTTTCGTGCGCATTAGCCGGAACTTAAAACGTTCCGCATAATTGGTAAGGAAATGTACGCGCCGCGAATTTGCGACGCCCAGTCAGGAGAGTACAGTGACTCAGGATGCAGGCAAGCCGCTGACATCAATGCCCTCGGCTTGCTGGTCGGCATGGTAAGAAGAACGGACCAGAGGACCACTGGTGACGCGGATAAAGCCCATTTCTTTTGCGATTTCACCCAGCTCTTTAAACTCTTCTGGCGTCACAAACCGTTTAACCGGAGAGTGGTTCTTACTCGGCTGGAGGTACTGTCCAAGCGTAATGTGATCGATGTTGTGCGCTCGCATGTCGCGCATCACTTCAACCACTTCTTCGTTGGTCTCACCCAAACCCAGCATCAGGCCAGACTTGGTAATGATATCCGGATTACGCTCTTTGTATTCCTTAAGAAGACGCAAGGACCACTCGTAAATAGAACCCGGACGACATTCTTTGTATAGACGAGGCACAGTCTCGAGGTTGTGATTGAACACATCTGGTCGCGTCTCAGACAGAATATCCAGTGCCCGCTCCATACGACCACGGAAGTCCGGTACCAACACCTCAAGCTGAATACCCGGGCTGTGCTCTCGCGTCAGGCGAATACAATCGGCGAAATGCTGCGCACCACCATCACGCAGATCATCGCGATCCACTGACGTGATCACCACGTATTTCAGACCCATGTCAGCGATGGCGGTCGCCAGATTGATCGGCTCTTCAGTATCCAGCGGGTTGGGACGACCATGACCCACATCGCAGAAAGGACAGCGACGTGTGCACACATCCCCCATAATCATAAAGGTCGCAGTACCACCACCGAAGCATTCCGCCAGATTTGGGCAACTCGCCTCTTCGCAAACTGTGTGCAAGCGGTGCTTACGCAGTTTTTGCTTAATTTCGTTGATCTTCGGTGTCGCCGGGATGCGCACGCGAATCCAGTCTGGCTTACGTGGCATTTCCTCTGTCGGGATCACTTTGATCGGGATCAGCGCAACTTTGTCGGCCCCGCGCAGTTTTTCGCCAGGAACCTTACGTTGTCGTTGCATGTATTACTCCGGGTTGCTGTCATCAACAACGGCGCCGTCATCAGCCAGCCGCTGCTGTAAATAATAGTCCAGACGAGCAGTCACTGCCTCGAAACTAACGCCTTTGCTGGTTTCGGCAGTCATCTGTGTCATCGCCATGCCACTGTAGCCGCATGGGTTAATACGTTGAAAAGGCTCGAGATCCATATCAATGTTGAGCGCAAGGCCATGAAAAGACCGACCGTGTCGGATGCGCAGTCCAAGCGATGCAATTTTTCGCCCGTCGGTGTACACCCCCGGCGCATCGGCTTTGGGAGCCGCATCAATATCCCACTCAGCCAAGGTATCAACAATGGCCTGCTCAATACTGCTGACCAGCTGTCTCGCACCCCATCCTTTACGGGCAATATCGATCATAAGATAAACCACCAGCTGGCCAGGGCCATGGTAGGTAACCTGCCCACCCCGGTCAGTCTGAATAACGGGAATATCACCGGGAAACAGAAGGTGCTCAGCTTTACCGGCCTGACCTTGAGTAAACACAGGAGGGTGCTGCAGAAACCAGAGTTCATCTGGCGTATCGGATTGACGCTGCTCGGTGAACGTCGTCATCTCGTCATACACCGTCTGGTAATCCGCCAGCCCCAAATCCCGCGTCTTCATCAGATCACCATACGGACATTGGGGTGCGCCATAAGGTCTTTGTGAATACTCACTAACTGCTCTTTGCCCGTGGCTGTGATGTACAGAGTAACAGAGCGAAAGCGCCCGTTTGAGCTTTCCTGAATGCGGATACGCTCAAAGTCGCAATCTTCAGCATGAACACGAACAATCTCGACGATCACTTGTTCGTAATCCGCCATGGTTTCGCCCACTACCTTAATCGGGTAGTTCTCGCAGGGGAATTCTATTTTGGGCGCTTCTGGTTCACTCACGAGACAGTCTCAGCTATGGAAAGGAAATAAGATCTGCTGAAATGGGGCCGCTTACCCCATTTTCAATAGTATAGAAGCGTTAACCGAACAACTTCACGAAAAAGAGCTTAATCGAGCCAAACAAACGCCCCAGAAAGCCAGACTCTTCGATTGCGCTACCTGCAACCAGAGCATGTTGTCCCAGTACTTCTTCGCCCATTGTCAGAGTCAGGGTGCCCACTTGTTGCCCATTCGCCAACGGCGCTTCTGGATAATCCGGGCTGACAACACTGGCTGTTAACTCATCACGGGCACCGCGCGGTAACGTCATGTAGATATCGTCAGCGACAATAAGATCGACGGTGTCCTGCTTCGCCAGCCATACCTTCTCAGTGGCCAGTACATCGCCTTTGCTGTAGAGCTTATGGGTTTCGAAATAGCGGAAGCCGTAACCCAGTAGCTTCTGAGTTTCACGCGCACGTGCTTCTTCGCTTCGTGTTCCCATTACGACAGCGATCAAACGGGTGTTATCCCGCTTCGCAGACGCTGCGAGGCAATAGCCTGCCTCATCGGTGTGGCCCGTCTTCAGACCATCAACACTTGGGTCACGCCACAACAACTTGTTGCGGTTAGGCTGACGAATGTCGTTGTACTCAAAGTACTTCTCAGCGTACAACGAATAATACTCCGGATGGTCCTTGATGATGTGTCGCGACAGTACGGCCAGATCACGCGCGGTGGTCAAGTGCCCTTCCGCTGGCCAGCCGGTTGAATTCTCAAAGTTAGTATCGACCATGCCAAACTGCTGAGCATACTGGTTCATCCAGTCAGCAAAGGCGTCTTCAGTGCCCGAGAAGTATTCAGCAACCGCAATAGAGGCGTCATTCCCCGACTGAATAACGATGCCTCGCAACAGGTCGATCAGTGAGACTTCCGTGCCCTCACGCACCCACATTTTCGATCCACCTTTCTTCCACGCCGTGACGCTGATCGGAACCTGAGTCTGCTCAGTAACGTTTCCTTCGATGATTTCATGGATAGCGATGTAGCTGGTCATCATTTTGGTCATGCTGGCAGGCGGCAAACGCTCTCCAGAATTGTGCTCAACCAAAATTTCACCACTGTCTGCATCCATCAGAATATAGGCTGTGGCATCCAACACCGGCGGTTTTGGAATGATGACTGAAGCCAGAGAGGCAGAAGAAAAAAAGACCAGAAAAACAGAAACAAAAACGCGAAGTAGGTACATGGTTCTATAACAAGGTTGGCTGTAACAATGAATGGATTGGATTGTATCACGGCTGGCGCCGATGTCAGCGCCAGGGTTACGACCTGAAAACCCCCGTCAGGTTCCCAGAAACTGCGACCTACTGACCAACCTGTTTCAGGAGTGATGAGTCACGCGGCGGATGCAGTGCGACCACAACAGGCTCGCCTTCTCCAACAGCCTGATAGCTGTGACGCAGACGGAAACTACGATCAATACGGCGTGCACAGATCGTCAGACGAACAGCCAGCCAGCGGTAGTCTGATTTATTGGCGGAGTGCACCACCAGCGATGCGTCTTCATCTACCATACGTTGACAGACGTCGCCCATTTTTTCTGCGATCTGACGATCCTTGGTCTGCAAGGCTGATTCTGGCACCGTGTATTCGACGATCGCGCTGCTGTCTTCTTTGGCTTGCGCCCAAAGACGGGTTGATTGCGCGGTTGGCGTTTTCGCCGAAGCAGTCGCTACCGGACGACGAATAGGCGCGCGAACGACAGGAGCCGGCGCAGGTGCATCCAGCGCGATATCATCGAGATCGATTGGTGAATCCAATACTGGCGAGCTCGGAGCTTTACGCTGTTTAGCCGCCGCGGCAGCAGCAATCTGGCGTTGACGCTCCTGCTCGGCGCGGCGCTGACGCTCTTGTTCTTCACGTCGTGCTTTTTCGGCAGCATCACGACGGGCTTTCTCAGCAGCCTGAGCAGCGGCCAGTTTTTTCTGCTTTTCTGCTTCGATGCGCAGACGCTCCTTCTCTTTTTCTGCAGCGGCAGCCAGCTCACGCTGACGAGCCAGCTCTTCCGCGTCGGCCTTCTGTTGTGCCGCGACGGCAACCGCGTTCACATCACCACCGGCTTTCGCTAACGCCTGATCCAATGCGCGCTGTTCGTCTTCTAGCCCGGGCGTCAGTGCCGCGACCTTCCAGACTTTATCCAGATACCCCTGCGCTTTGCTAAGTTCACCCTTACTTCGAGCCTGAGTCGAGAGGGCTACATATGCCTCACCCCAGTCGTAGGCCAGAGGGACCACACGATAATCAAAGGGTGCCTCAGCACGGAATTCAGTAATTTTGTCCAGGGCGTTATTACCCGCTGGGGAAGAAAGACGCTTGGCAGCAATGTCGCTGCGAATTTCCTGCAGAAGCTGATCCAACTGTTCAGGCGTTGCCGCCATCGTAGTCGTGGTTAGCAGGGCGGTCAGGACAAGCAGAGTTAACTTTTTCATGGGGTACTTATTATCGTTGTATCAGGCCACTCAGAGGTGCCTTACGATGCAGACATATGACAACGGCTGTCAAGCTCCCTGTCTGAGTTCAGAGACATTGCGCACATAAATGACGCATGATGCTTCTCCGGGCCGTGCCCGGATCGTTATCGCTGCAGAGACTATATCAGGGCGTACCAATCAGGGCCACACACCATCAACGACCACAACACTTCTTCCATTTCTTGTCGCTACCGCATGGGCAAAGATCATTCCGTCCGGGGCTGAAGGGGCGGAAATCTGCCTCACCCGCAAGGTAGTACCAGCGCTGACCGTCCTTCTCAAACCGGGATTTCTCTTCGAGCTGAAGCCACTCCCCGGCTTCACAAAAGGTGGCGACGAAGTGCACCCGGCCAACCGCATCGCCCTGCTCTGTCGACAAAATCGAGAGGGCCGTCCAACGCGTATCGGCAGCCAACTCTAGAGACTGTGGCCGGTAATCCCGATGCCATGTGGCCAGCAGATAGTCACTTTTTTCCATCGCGAACGCACTGTAGCGCGAGCGCATCAGAGCCTCTGGAGTCGGTGCGGGAGTACCGCTGTGATACGGCTCGCAACACTCTGAGTACGCAACACCGCTATGGCAAGGGCAGAGGCACGGGCCAGAACCGGGAGAACTCTCGAGGCGAGCCACTATTGCACACCGCCACGAGCGGCATTCATTAACAAGCCAATTGCAGCTCCCAGCTCTTCGCTGCGCTGAGGATTGCGGAATGCTTCGAGAATCACTTTGCGTTTACCCGGCAGGGTCATCAAATCTGCGACCAGAGCAAGGAACACGTCCTGCCCTGCAAGCGCCAGTCGCTCCAGGTACAGACTCAATATATCTCCCTCCAGGTCCTGCCAGCAGCGACTGGCAACCGCACTAAGCACCTCAACCTCGCTCGCGAGTGGATGCTTCAGCACTATCTCAAGTATTTCCCGGCGATGGTTCACACTCACGCTTTGCGACATAGCCCGACAGTAAAGTGCAAGATCAGTTGCGGACGGCTGATCCTTCATTCTTGTGGCCAGAGAATCCGTCAGCGCTATGGTCAGGTTCACATCCGGCTCAGCGTTCTCAAGGAAACCCAACAGGACATTGCGAGGCACGGCGGCATCCGATGCGTCCATCTGAGGTAAGGCCTTCTGCAATAGCGTGCTATTACCCTGCTCATCCAGCCGCGCCACCATTTCAGCGATACCCTGCAGTCCGAGCTGCTGCCAGTTTTCCCAACCGGTATCGCCGCTGAAGTAGGCTCGTGCCGTTGTGTAGTACTGAGTCG
The DNA here is from genome assembly GCA_006212115.1 of Thalassolituus sp. Lineage (GTDB taxonomy): Bacteria > Pseudomonadota > Gammaproteobacteria > Pseudomonadales > Oceanobacteraceae > Thalassolituus. The sequence continues at coordinate 6,966 of PDUK01000018.1, forward strand.
TGTCCTGCTTCAGAGTTTTCAGTGCCAATGCATGAAAATAGGCCATACGATTACCGTCTGGTTTAAATGCACACGGCGCCTCTCCATGATCCTTGTCTGGGTTTTCAACGACACGCAACCAGTGCTTGAGAAAGTCATCACGAGGTCCGGGTTGAAGGATATTCTGTTCATCCAGAGGGAGCTTCAGAAACCAGATATTGTGTTGTCCCGGCTGCTCTGGATTCCAGCTAAGGATGCCAACCCAGGCGTGACGCAGGTAGGGTACTGGGTACGGGCGAGCCAGATTTTCAAATGCTTCAAACTCACTCTGACCGATTTTGGCGACCCGGCGTCCCAGGTCAAATACGCGCATACGAGCCCCTGTACCGGCAACGAACTGACTGATTGACACGAACAACTCCTCAAAGATTAGCTGTGCCTATGATATCAGGTTTTCGTTATCATACGGGTTCACACTCAACGACGTAGGAACCAGCACTATGATGTTAATCGCCGCCGTTCTGGGCAGTTTTGTACTCGGCGCGGTCCTTACCGCTCTTGTTCTTGGCCGTCGTTGGAAAGCAGCGGTCGATGAAGCCAGAACTGAACTTGAAGGTATGGCCGAACGCTACAAGGAACACGAGCAGGAAAACCGAGAGTTACGCCAGAAAAACGCGGACCTCGAATATCAGGTTGGCTCGCTGAAGAAAGACCTGAATTACGAACGCAGTCGCCATCAAGCAGATCCAGAATAATCCGCCGCACTTCTTGCTCTCGAAAGCAGTGCAAGAGACGCAAGCACAGCCGGGGCACTTACTTTCTGGCCAACACGCTCACCAGCACCGCGACTATACTCGCAATAACGAGTAGCCCCAGCGCACTGGTGAGATCCAACTCGCCGAAGTGTTCGATAAAGGCTTCGCCTAGCCAATACATTCCGCCGAGATAGGCACAGGCCCATGCTGGCGCTGAGAGTAGATTTGCCCACCAGAATGTCCTTGGTGACATACGCAGTACACCAGCAACCATTGGAATAACCGGCCGGATGGGTCCAATAAAGCGTCCGATAACAATACTCCAGGCACCCCAACGCCGGAAGAAATGTTCGCCGTCATTTATCCATTCCGGGTGACGACGGAAGATTCGCCACTCATGCACAGCAGGGCCCGCTTTACTCCCCAACCAAAAACTGATGCCGTCTCCCGCGAGGGCGCCCACTGCACCGCTTACCACCCAAAGCGCAACCGGCACCGATGCATCTGTTGCGGCGAGAGTCAGGGCCATCAACAAACCCACTCCGGGTACCAGCAGCCCGACAACCGCTAACGATTCCAATAATGCGACAGCAAATACCGCCGCCAGCAGTAATCCGACGCCCCATTCGGCATAGTGAAGCTCAGTCATAGTGGCAAATACATTGCGCCCCGCGCGGTTAACCAGTTAACCTTCATGCTAAACAACTAACAATAAGGAATGGAGTGCGACGAGCCCCGCTCGCGACACGCCCCAGATATTACAATGAAGTCAGCGTCCACAGACACCTCGCGCATCAGCGTCAGCGCACACTACACGGGTTACATCTGGTACAAGCATGGTTTATCCGCACAGGGGTTTGTTACGCGCGCCGGACGGTTCGCCAACGCCACACTGGCGCCGGTGAATGCACTGCTACGCATGCTTGCAGGTGCTGACATTGATATTTTCCTTCTGCAGCGCCATTCCGTTATTGATCACCAGGTCAAAGAGCTGATCGAGAAAGAAGGCGTTACCCAGGTTGTCGAACTAGCATGCGGCCTTTCGCCACGTGGGTATCGCCTCAAGCAGGCCTACCCAAAGCTGCGTTACATCGAGGGCGACCTGCCGGGCATGGCTGCACGCAAAAAAGCGCTGCTGGAAAACATAGGACTCGCTGACGGACATGAAGTTCGGGAATGCAACATCCTCAACAAAGAGGGCCCAGCCTCTATATCCGCGCTTCTGAGCGAACTCGATCCCGAGCAGCCGACCCTGATCATTACCGAGGGCCTGGTAAACTACTTCGAGCTGAGCGAGATCCGTGACGTTTGGTCACGCATGGCCGATGGCCTGAAAGTATTCCCCAAGGGCTGGTACGTCACCGACCTCTACCCGGACTTCGCCGAGCACCCTTCGTATCGCTATGTGAAATTCGCGCAAAAGCTGGTTGGACTGTTTACCCGAGGTCAATGGCCGCTGCACTACCCTTCGGACAGCGCAATCAAAAATGGGTTTCAGGAAGATGGGTTCGACGCCGTTGAGGTGCATGACCCAGCCGCCTTTTACGGCAAACTGAGCCACCTTCCGGAAGTAAAGATCCAGACACTGGTGCGTATTATTAAAGCGGGAATCAGTCGCTAAACGCTGCGATCTGAAGACTGGTTTTCTGCTGCTTATTGAGGCGCTTCAAAAGGCGCTTTTCAATAGATTCGCTGTCCTCATCAGCGTTACGGGTAACCGCCGCGACGCTGATGGACACCTCCGCAAACGGACGCCAGGACTGTTCCTGCACCTTACGTTTAATACGCTCCATCAGAACGATAGCGCCCTCCTCTCCGCAGTCTGGTAACACCAGCATCACCAGATCGTCTTCCAGACGAAAGATGTCATCCTCACCACGAATCAGCTGCCGGATTTTTTTAACGAACTGAGGCATAAATTGAACGACAGAACGATTACCGTGCAGATCAATAAGCTGGCGATAATCATCCAGAACAATACCGATAATACTCACGCTCTGGCGCGTCGCTTCACCACGCGCGAGCTCGCGTTCGAGCAGGTGATAAAAGTGCTCGCGGTTGTAAGCACCCGATACCTGATCAGTCAGAGCAAGCCGCTGCAGAGATACACCTTTAAGCAGCGTCAGATACGAAAAGCACCAGGTGGATAGCACCAAAAAGGAGAAATTTGTGGTGTAGCGTATCGCGGTTGTCGCATCGACGACAGACCACAACAGGGTGCCCATCGCCGCCGCCACACAGATATTGACCATAGTCGCGTGCGCCATCGGCAGGCAAAAATACGCAAACATCGGCATGGCAAATAAATAGTGAATAATCAGGTGCGGATATTGCGGCAACTGGAACAACGCCAGCCCTGCCAGTGCAGCAACCAAGGGGTAATTAACCCAGAGAAACGAATCCCGATCACGGTTGATGTAGATGTACGCCGCACTGAACAGGAATGCAGGAATGGATACCGCGTTCGCCAGAACCAAGGGGTACAACCCCTGACGATACTGATCGTAAATCAGCAGTAACAGCGCCAGTGCAACCAACGAATACACCACCACTTGTAGACGCGGCAGTAACTGCTCCTGAGGGGCGCTATGCATGCTGATCATCGGATTCTTTCTCCATGCGGGCAATCATGTCTTCAACATCATCTTCCGGGTGATAACTGTCTTTGCGCAGTCGGATATCGGCAAGCCCCTCAAAGCGGCCACTGCCTTCAAGGTCGTCCATCAGGTTCTCGCACAAAGCTTCTACCACCGCATCCGTACTATGTGGCAACAGCACCACAAATACATCCGAGTCGAGCCGGTAACAGGTATCGAAACGACGCAGGCAACGCTTCAGGCGTTTCGTCAGATAACTCAGCCGACTCTCGTATTCTTCGGTTTTCAGTACTCGCCAGCTCGGCGGAATCACGATTCCTACGAGGCTCAAAAGATCCGTCTGTCGGTCTGCGCGAGTCATCTCTTTCGATAGATCCAGACCCAACTGATACTGGTTATACACTTGCGTCACTGGGTCGGTATTCACAATGGCACTGAGACCATGATTGTGTCGGTCATTAATCAATGCATACATAACGGCAAAGGCGTAACAGGCGCCGTAAGTGAACAGAATCTGCAGACGTAAGTAGCTGTCGAACTCGCTGATCACCATCAGCACCATCGCTGTGCTGTATACCAGCGCGAGATAGCTTGCGACGTGGAACGGGAATAGAAAATAGATATAGCCCGGTACAAAGTAGACCCAATGCACCACATCTTCGTGGGTCTGCATGCCGAATAAGGTGAACAGTGACAAGCCGAGTATCATCAGCCACTCGGTCACCGGTGACGAACGTTGCTGCCCTCGCAGCAGCAATACCAGCGCATAAAGCAGAAGTGCCAGCGCAAATGCTGCGGCCACTGCGGCGAAAACCGTCCGGGCTTCAACCAGATCGAGTACCGCGACAACACTCAATGCGAGTGCCGCGAACAGGCAATAAATGACTTTTATTTGCAGCACTACCAGACTGTGAAAGCGTGCTTTTTCCATGAATAACGGTTTCCTGACAACTCCGGCCACGCGGCCTCCGCTAAACAGTGTAGTAGTTCGTGTATACTATCGCACACTCTGACTGACCGTCTTTTCGATTTAAGGTATTCCTGATGAACGTTGCAGACTACATGCAGACGCTTGGCCAACAGGCCCGTACTGCATCACGTGCTATGGCACGCGCGTCCACCAATGACAAAAACCGTGCCCTGATTGCCATTGCCAAAGAAATCAGTGAGCAGCGCGACGCTTTGCGCGCAGCAAACGCGGAAGACATGGCGCGAGGCCAGGAAAATGGATTAGATGCAGCACTACTGGATCGCCTTGAGCTGACCGATGGCCGCATTGACACCATGATTGAAGGCTTACATCAGGTTGCTGCACTGCCTGACCCTGTTGGTGAGATCACCGATATGAAGTACCGTCCAAGCGGTATTCAGATTGGTAAAATGCGGGTGCCATTAGGTGTCATCGGCATTATTTACGAGAGTCGTCCAAACGTTACCATCGAAGCTGCAAGCCTGTGTCTGAAATCTGGCAACGCTGCCATTCTACGCGGTGGCTCAGAAGCGATTGCGTCGAACAAAGCACTGGCTGCCTGCATCAGCCGTGGTCTGGAATCCGCAGGCTTACCTGCTGCCTGCGTTCAGGTCGTAGAAACCACCGATCGTGAGGCCGTTGGTCAGATGATCACCATGCCAGAATACGTTGACGTTATCGTTCCGCGCGGTGGTAAAGGCCTGATTGAACGCATCAGCCGCGACGCCCGTGTCACCGTGATCAAGCACCTGGACGGTATCTGTCACGTTTACATCGACCGCGAAGCCGACCGCAGTAAAGCGATTAATATTGCAATCAACTCCAAAACGCATCGCTACGGCACCTGCAACACCATGGAAACGCTTCTGGTTCACGCAGACATCGCAGAAAGCATTTTGCCTGAGTTAGCTGAGGCCTATGAACAGTTGGGCGTTGAATTACGAGGCTGCGAACAGTCGCGCGCCATCGTCTCTGATATGGTCGTGGCCACGGAAGAAGACTGGCACGCTGAGTATCTCGCGCCTATTCTTGCCGTCAAAGTTGTACGTGACGTCGATGAAGCCATCGAGCACATCAATGCCTATGGCTCGCATCATACTGACAGCATCATCAGTGAAAACTACACACTGGCACGCCGCTTCCTGACTGAAGTCGACAGCTCTTCGGTCATGGTGAACGCTTCAACCCGTTTCGCCGATGGTTTCGAGTACGGACTGGGTGCCGAGATCGGTATTTCAACGGATAAAATCCATGCGCGTGGGCCGGTCGGCCTCGACGGCTTAACTTCACAGAAATACGTCGTGCTGGGCAACGGTGAAATCCGCAAGTAAATCGCAATCAAGCGAGCCTCGCTCGACGAAGCCAACCGCCATCGCCATTCTGGGTGGGACCTTTGATCCCATCCATATTGGTCACTTACGTGTTGCCGTGCGCTTGCGGGACAGCGGATTCGATAAGGTTCTGCTAGTACCGAACCGGGTGCCACCCCATCGTGCACAGCCACAGGCATCGGGTGATGATCGACTGAACATGCTGCAGCTGAGCCTGACTGGCCTGAATGGTATTGAGGCAAGTGACATAGAGCTCACTCAGGATGGCACCAGTTATTCTGCCCGAACGGTCGAACAGTTAAGAACTCAATATCCCGATGCCGCCTTAACCTGGGTAATGGGAAACGACGCCTGGAACGGCTTCGATCGCTGGCATAAACCCGAACAAGTACTGGCCAACGCCAATATTCTGGTTATTTCCCGCCCGGGAGAAGAAGCCCGTGATGATGCCTGGCTGGGCCAGCTTCGCCAGGAAAAAAGCTGCACGCTCAACGAGTTACAGCGCAGTCCTCACGGGCGTGTATGCCATCAGGCGTGGCCAGAACTGGATATCTCGGCATCCGACTTGCGTCAGGCTATCAAGCAAGGCGACAATATCGCCTTTCTGACCCCCCAGCCGGTGCTGGAATACATTCAGAAACATCACTTATACAGCTAAAACAAGCAACAGGTCTGCATGCAAACTGAGCAAATCAAAGAGCTCGTCATCGACGCGCTGGAAGACATGAAAGCACAGAATATCACTGTGCTCGACGTACGCGGACGTACCTCCGTCACTGACTGGATGGTCATCGCCAACGGCACCTCAAACCGCCACGTTACGGCGGTCGCGGGTAACGTCGAAGAAAAAGCAAAACATGCGGGCCTCAAACCCAACGGTACCGAGGGTCGTTCTGCGGCAGACTGGGTACTGATCGACCTGATCGATGTGGTTGTGCACGTTATGACCGAACAAGCCCGCCACTTCTACGACCTTGAACGCCTGTGGGGCGAAACACCCGACGCCGGGCAGGCTGGACAGAAAGACGTATGAAGATACGGCTTCTCGCCGTTGGCAATAAAATGCCTGCATGGGTTGAGCAGGGCTACCAGGAGTATGCCCGCCGCTTGCCCCGTGACTGCTCACTGGAACTGGTTGAGATTTCACCCGGACACAGGGGTAAGAATGCCAGTACTGAAAAGGCCATGCAGCAGGAAGCGGATGCATTAAAAAAAGCCATTCGCCCAAATGAACATGTGGTCGCTCTCGCCGTCGAAGGGAAGCCCTGGACAACCGAGAAGCTGGCTAACGAACTCGAAGGCTGGCGTAATCAGGGCGGCGATGTCGCTCTGTTAGTTGGTGGGCCTGACGGCATGACCAGCGAAATCATGGCACTGGCCAGACAGCGTTGGTCACTGTCACCTCTGACCCTGCCTCACCCTCTGGTCAGAGTCCTGTTATCTGAACAGATATACCGCGCCTGGACCATCCTCCAGGGGCACCCCTATCACAAGTAAGGTCTCATCATGTGGGAACAGTCAATCAGGGATAAGGCCTACGAGCGAAGACTGTTTCGTGCACGAGCCATCGTCGCTGCAGTACTGGTGATTACCGCGCTGTTTGTCCTTGCCTGGCGAATGACCTACCTGCAAGTCACCTTGCATGAGAAATATCAGGATTTATCTGAGAACAACCGCATTCAGATCCGCCCTATCGCACCCAACAGAGGTCTGATCTACGACCGCAACGGTATCTTACTGGCAGAAAACATACCGGCCTACAGCCTCACTATCGTCCCTGAAAAAGTGGATGATCTGGATGAGACACTGGCTTTTCTCAAGGATTTAGTGGGCATCAGCGACCGTGATCTGGAGCAGTTTGATAAACGCAGCAGTTACCGCCGCCGTCCGTACGAACCCATCGTTTTACGCCAACGCCTGAGTGAAGAAGAAATTGCAGCTGTCATGGTGAACCGGTTTTACCTTCCCGGGGTCGACGTACAGGCGCAACTGATTCGCCACTACCCGCATGGCGATGCGTTTGCACACGTTCTGGGTTATGTAGGTCGGATTAACCAGCGCGATCAGGAACGTCTGGAAAGGGATGATGAGAACAAACGTCGCTACAGTGCCACATCACACATCGGTAAAACCGGAATAGAGCGACGCTACGAAGAACTGCTGCACGGCGAGGTTGGCTACGAACGCGTTGAAACCAATGCCCGAGGGCGACTGCTGCGTACTCTGCAGAGAGAGCACCCGGCCCCCGGAACGGATCTGACCCTGCACCTCGACAGTCGCCTGCAACTTCTCGCGGCGGAGCTACTCGAAGGTCGACGTGGTGCGGTGGTGGCCATCGAAGTCGAGACTGGCGGTATCCTGACTCTATACAGCAACCCGGGCTTCGACCCGAACGCCTTCGTCACAGGTATCTCATTCGACGACTACGAGGCGCTCACGACCAGTCTGGATAAACCCCTGTTCGACCGGGCAACCCGCGGTATCTACCCACCCGCTTCAACACTGAAACCCTTCGTCGGCCTCGCCGCTCTGGAGGCGGGCTCCACCAGCTGGAACTACAAGGTTCTTGATCCCGGCTGGTTTCAACTTGATAACGATGAACGCTACTACCGTGACTGGAAGCGCGAGGGCCACGGCATTGTGGATCTCGAAATGGCCATCGTAGAGTCATGCGACACCTATTTTTACGACGTTGCCGTACGCACGGGCATTGACGGTATCACGCCTTTCCTTGGCCAGTTTGGTTTCGGGCGGGATATGTCCATCGACGTTATTTCTGCCGTGTCCGGCATCTTGCCCGACCGGGAATGGAAGCGCACCACCGGCCGTGGCCCCTGGTATCCGGGCGACACCGTCAACCTCGGTATTGGTCAGGGTTTTATGGCCGTGACGCCCCTGCAACTGGCCACCGCAACGGCCGTTTTGGCTAATAAAGGCAAATGGGAAGTACCGCGGCTTCTTGCAGCCGAAAATGATGTTACGACTGAGTTCCCTCATGGCGACATTCCCGACATCACCCTCACCAACGACAGCGACTGGGATCACATGTTCACCGCAATGGATCATGTCATCACCGGCACACACGGTACTGCGCGCGCACTGCGGACTAACCTCGACTTCCCGATCGCCGGAAAAACCGGTACGGCTCAGGTGGTAGGAATAGAGCAGGATGCCGAATACGATTCAGAGGCCCTTCAGGAAAGACTACGTGACCATGCCTGGTTTATGGCATTTTCACCGATTGATAAGCCGCAAATAGCGATTGCGGTAATCGTGGAAAACGGCGAATCGGCTGGGCGCACTGCAGCACCAATTGCCCAAGCCATTATCAACAAATACCTGGGAGGCGCAGAAGGCTGATGGCCAGTACTGATTTCAGTCGTACCGTATCGACTCCGGCACAGCATCACACCTTCGAGCGCAGTGGTGCATTTTTCGCGAAGTTACACATTGACCTGATTCTGTTTCTGCTGCTCTGTGCATTGATGGTAACTGGGCTGTCCATTCTTTACAGCGGTAGTGGTCAGGAGATGTCGATGGTCAAACGCCAGGCCATCCACTTCGGTATTGGTATGGTACTGCTGTTTATCGCAGCTCAGATTCCGCCTCGGGTTTATCAGCTCGTCGCGCCCTGGGCACTGGGGGCAGGCACCTTACTGCTTGTCGGCGTACTGGTTGCAGGCGTAGGCGCCAAAGGTGCGCAGCGCTGGCTTGACCTACCGGGTCCACTACCCCGCTTTCAGCCCTCGGAACTGGTAAAACTGGCCCTGCCTCTCGCGGTTGCGTGGTTTATGGCTAAACGCCCTGTGCCACCTCGATTCCGTGATCTCCTTGCCGCGTTACTGATCATCATGCTGCCGACGATTCTGATCCTGAAACAACCCGACCTCGGTACCTCAATACTGATCAGTACGTCCGGTCTGCTGGTACTGTTTTTTGCCGGCATGTCGTGGCTGTTGATCTTTTCTATGATCACGATTGTTGCAGCCATGGCCCCTGTGATGTGGTTTTTTGTGATGCATGGCTATCAGAAGCAGCGGGTACTGACCTTCCTGAATCCAGAGTCCGACCCGCTTGGTTCCGGATGGAATATTATCCAATCGAAAACGGCAATTGGCTCGGGCGGCATTCACGGAAAAGGCTATTTGCAGGGCACTCAGTCGCAGCTTGAATTTCTACCTGAAAGCCACACCGACTTTATTATTGCGGTACTTGCCGAAGAGCACGGATTGATTGGTGTCTGCTTACTACTGCTTCTGTACGCTCTGATTATTCTACGCTGCCTTTACATTTCCAGCCGCTGCGAAACACTGTTCGGGCGACTGCTGTCTGGTAGCATGTCCGTGACTTTCTTTATTTATGTATTTGTGAATATCGGCATGGTGAGCGGTATTCTTCCGGTTGTAGGGGTACCACTACCGCTTGTCAGTTATGGCGGTACATCGGTAGTCAGCCTGCTGTTAGGTTTTGGTCTTATCATGTCGATGTATACCCATCGGCAAAGAAAATAACGGGATAATTGAAATGCGTTTTACACATCTGATTACTGCATTAGCGATGACCATCTCGGCTCCCTTTGCAGCCGCGGCTTATGACCAGCACGAACGGACCGAGGAGTTCGTTGCAGAAGTCGAGAAAGACTATGGTATTCCCGCACAGGAAGTCCGCGACTGGCTTAAACAGGCGGAAAAAATGGACTCTGTACTGGAAGCCATACAACGTCCGGCAGAACGAACCATGAACTGGGCACGCTACCAGGACATATTCCTGACCGAAAAACGTATCAACTCCGGCAAGAACTTCCTCGAAACTCAGGCAGAAACGCTGGCAGCAGCTGAGAAAAAATACGGAGTTCCGAGAGAAATCATCGCTGCCATTATTGGTGTCGAGACATTCTACGGAACACGTCAGGGAAGTTACCGGGTGCTTGATTCGCTTTCCACACTGGCTTTTGACTACCCCAAACGTCCACTTTTCTGGCGTGAATTGAAAGCCATGTTTGCACTGGCACGAGAGGAAGGTGTCGACCCCGGAACCATCAAAGGGTCTTACGCAGGTGCGATGGGTTACGGCCAGTTTATCCCGACCAGCTATCTGCACTACGCAGTCGATGGCGACGGTGATGGCAAACGTGATTTGTGGGGTAATCCGGTTGATGCCATACACAGCGTGGCAAATTACTTTTCTGAGCATGGCTGGAAAACGGATGAGCCCGTTACCCACCGCGTGACTGTATCCGGAGACCAATACGAGCCTCTGGTAAATGTCAGTCGCAAGCCTAAGCACGTGGTCGCAGACCTGATAGCAGCAGGCGTCACTCTGCCCACTCCGATTGACGCCGACAAGCCAGCGAATTTAATGCGTTTGGAAGGCAAACAGGGCGATGAGTTCTGGTTGGGCGAATATAACTTTTACGTCATCACCCAGTACAACCACAGCAAACTCTATGCAATGGCCGTCTATCAATTGAGTGAAGCATTAAAGGATTAATCCATGATCAGGCTAGTGGCCATTGCGAGCAGTCTTATCTTGTTGCATGGGTGTGCCACCTCGCGGTATCAGCATGATACTGACTTTACACCCGCCCCGATTGCCGACATTAAAGCCATCGAAGATCCGGTTCCAGTATCGGAACCGCGAAGCAGTATGGGAAACCCCAGCCGCTATCGGGTGTTAGGAAAGGATTATTCCGTAATGGAAGACGCAACCGGATTCAGTGAAACCGGTATCGCGTCCTGGTACGGTATGAAATTTCACGGCCATGACACCTCCAACGGCGAGGTCTTCGACGTCTACAAAATGACGGCGGCACACAAGACGCTACCATTACCCTCCTACGTGCGCGTGACACGCTCTGACACAGGTCAATCTGTCGTAGTGAGAGTCAATGACCGCGGGCCATTTCATGACGGCCGGATTATCGATTTGTCCTACGCTGCTGCGGTAAAACTGGATATGCACAATTCAGGGACCGCACCGGTTAAGATTGAAGTCCTGAAAGCGCCGTTACCGGATTCCGTTCTCTGGATTCAAGCTGGTGCACTCAGCAACCTCGATAATGCCAAACGCTTTCAACAAGAGCTGGAAAATATCAGGGCGGAGGTCGGTGCAGGAGATTGGACAGTAGGGATACATTCAACAGAGAAAAACGAAAAATCCATTCATCGTGTTCGCATCGGACCGGTGCCAGAACCAGAAATAGCGCCGCTTATTGATGCACTTAATCAAAATGGCATCACTCAAACGGTAATCCTGTCTCAGCATCAACTGGATCGCTGACCGGTAAGCACCGGTCAGAATTTCCCAATATCGCTCGTAACATGTCGGGATAAACCCTGAGAGCGACCCGCATCACGCACCAAAATAGGACAACATCAAAAAACCGGCACCAAAATACGTCAATTTTCAGGCTTGTACTAGACGACCTCGATACATCTTTTGCCGCGCCTCACGGACCCGAGCGGAGTCGTCCATCAGGATTTCACTTCCACGATAAACTTTTCGACTCTCCTGCATCTGCGCTTCGACTGGGGGGGCCTGACTTGGTAAAAACTCTTCTATCAATGTCAGTAATTCAGCACTGACGCCGCTTTTCACCAATAAACGCAAATCCTGCTCCAGCGTGTTCGAGTCAAAATGAATCTCACAGCCTTCTTCGTCTTTCGCCATTTTTTTTATTTTTCGGAGTAACGCAATACTACGGCGGTTAAATTCCACCATAACTTCTCCCCCAATAGATATAATTATCAGGAAGACGTTTGCAAGGGCTGTACCACTCCATGGCGGTTGTGTGCAGTCAGTAAAAGGCTCTCGATTCTACGCTCAAACTGGCGCGCAACCGTTTCCCAGGAAAGCTGTTCAGCCTGAGCACGTGAATCAAGCCCCATGAGTATCAGATCCGCTTGAAGCGCCTTTCTCAATGCTTCCGTAAAGGCACCAGCGCTGTCATCATTTGCGAGCACACCATCGACACCTGTACGGACGAATTCACGCGCTGCAGCCTGATCATACGCCACAACTGGCAGACCACTCGCCATCGCCTCTAACGTAACCAGACCAAACGTCTCTGTCTGACTGGGCATAAGAAAAAGATCGGCAGAAGCAAAGCACGCTGATAAAGCTTTGCCTGTTTTTACCCCAGTGAAAATAACATCGGGATAAAGCCTTGAGAGTTCCGGGCGCATCGGACCATCACCCACCACAACCGCCCTGACGGCATGGCCATCATGACGTAGTTGTTGGACAGCTTCTAATGCGACCGTCAGGTTTTTCTCTGCGGCGACCCGACCCACGCACAAAGCGACCTGCTCATGCTCTTCGATACCCCAGCGTTGGCGTAACTCCGTACTTCTGTGATCGGGGTGGAAGCGCTGGCAATCCACACCATGTGGCAACCATTCAACGCGATCAATACCCGCCGAACTCAGCTCTTCAATCATTGACCGGGACGGTACAAAGGTTACCCCCGTCCGGTTATGAAAACGACGCATCCACGCCATGATCAGTCGACGCAATACACCCAGCCCGTAATAGCCACTGTATCGATGGAAGTTGGTATGAAATGCACTTACAACAGGCAAGCCAGCCTGCCTCGCAAGAGAAACGGCAGATGCCCCTAGCAGGCCTTCAGTGGCGACATAAACGAGATCCGGTGGATCGAGACGCCAATGTTTCCGCAGCGACTCCCGCGACGGCATACCCAGCTGTAAGTCCGGATACTGCGGGATACGGATGCCACGCACCCACACTTCATTCTCAGGTTGGCTGACAGATTGTTTTGGTGCAGGACGCACGATCGTAACCCGATATAACTCCGGGTTAAGGTGGGAAATCAGGCGCCGCAAAGAATTAGCGACACCATTCACTTCAGGGAAGTAAGTCTCAGTGACAACGCATAAGTGGCGAATACTCATTTCTCACCCAGCACAATAATTTCTCGTATTGTGCAGGGCAATCAATGACAGTTTAATTACGCCTCAGCGGCTTCTTCACTCAGTTTAGACAGACGATAACGCAGCTGTCGTGGCGTCAGCCCCAACACCTTAGCCGCCATCGTTTTATTGCCATTACACTTATCAATAGCCGCGTGAATATCACCCAACTCATTTTCCTGAACACGCTGATAAGGGCGCGCGTACAGAGTCTTAAAGTTTGGTACAACCTGTGTCGCGAGAATAGTCGCGATTTGCGCACCGATAAAACGTATCTCAGCAAGGTTGAGTGATGCGGCGTCATGACCACGCAGATCAACAACCATCACAGCCATCACCGACTGACGAATCGTCAGCGGCACCAGCAGACAACGCAGCGGGCCGGCCAGATTGCTCATCTTAGGATCGAATGGCTCGGGGCGTTCGTTATTTTCGCTGATCGTCAGCCACTCACGGCTTTCGAACTGACGACAGAGAGCGTGCTGTACTGCAAAGCTATAAACACCATTGCTGATGCCCGTCGAGCAGTATTGCGCCTTGAAACGACTCGGTGAGTCGGGAACCGCAACTGAGATGTTGCTCAAACCTGTCGACTGAGTCGCCAGCATCAACAGCTGTTGAATGGCCTCGTCATCGTGGTAACGGTTTTCGAGAACACTGGCAACATCGCTGATCCACGACGAGCCCTGTGACTCTGCGCTGCTGTCTTTACGGTATTCCTGAATATCTGCGATTTTATACATAGGCTGCTCCTCCTGAATGCTTATGCTGTCGCAAAACCCGTACCACCTTAAAAGGCACAGGTTAAAAAGGTAAAAAATCAGTTATATCGGTCGTTACAACCCATCAAATACACAGCGCGACAACTCAGAGTTAAGCCTAACTGTTTGATGATGAAAGATTTTTTTCAAAGGTATGACAATCTGAAAAAAAGACTGCTCTTTCGGGTCTTTACGGGCACGGTGAAATTCCATTTTCTATCTGCTTCATCCAGATGCAGGAAAAGAGCATAACGCTCTTTTCCGGTGCAAAAAAATACAAGTTAACGAACAGGTGTCAGGCACAGCCAGGATCATCGTCCGGCAGATAGGTTTTCTTTAACCAGGCTGAAAAACCCTCTGCGGCATCCTCCAGAGTAAAGATACCTGCCAACCGGTCTCTCTTCATAATGAGGACCGCGTCAAAGTCGTCACGTATCATCTGATCAAGCACAACATCAAGGCGTACATGCAAATCGATCGCGGGTATCTCTCTGCGACACATGTCCAGTGCTGTGAGCTCACTCAATTCGCTGGCTGGATGCCCCGGACGACGGGCAAGTTCAATATCGGCACGGCTCAACAAACCAGTGACTTCATGATGATTCATGACCGGCAGGTGATGGCAACCGTGCTCTTCCATCACATGGGCGGCGTCGGCAAGCGTGGTCGTCTCTTCAACGTGAGCAGGAAAAGCCGTCATTAACTCAGTAATGGTAGGCATATGGCGCATGCGCTAGCTCCTCAGACGCCAATGCGTCCCAGAGTATCGGTAATCTGTCGAAGTATAGCCGAGATGGCAGGATGGTCATTTTCGAATTGAATAACCTGCTCTTGCAGCAGATCGGTCAGGTCATTCGGTGGCGCAGTTTTACTTTCGAGGTTATCAATATCGTGCGCGATCTGAGTCAACAGAGCCTGGGTAGCTTCGTCGAGCTGGGGGCTGTCTTGTAACGTGTCATGCAGTGCTTTCAGTTGATCTTGCAATGATTGCTCAGGCATATCCGCTTCCTTTTGTCAGCATGTACTTTGAGTCTACGCCGATAAAACGGAAATCACATCTATTCCATTAAAATGCAGCCTGAAAACAAAATGTCATGCCGCATGCCTGACACAGCTGCTGCAGCGCTTGTCGCACGCCGACATCGCCAACGTACAACATGGTCATATTTGCCAGTCGCGAGTCCCCGTTGACCGGCAACGCTCTGCGCAAAGCATTGATCAGCAAGCTCGTATTCGCTGCAACCGGCATCCACACCAGCGACTCGCCAGCATGCTGGTCCAGAAACTGTCCGAGATCCGCATCATTTCCACTTGCTTCGTCTTCATAATTGCATTGCAGTACATAGAGAGGGGTCATCTGATGTTCAGGCGAGCGACTCAACGCATGCAAAGCTAACGGCAGTAAGTCCGACACGATGGCAGTGCGACTGGCACCGCCTAGCGAATTACGCACTTTTTTCGTACCCACATCACCGATCAGAGACACATGACGACCTTTAACTGTGCACGATGACTCGGAACCGGAACTGAGAAAGTCCGAAGTCATTGAATCAGTATCCGCTGTCGCCGGGCTGTATGCGGTCATTTACCTTGCTCCCTTCAGGAAAAGTCTTCCTGATCTGCATTCATTAACAGATGTTATATAAAGAGTCTGTACAAGGTCTGTGCCACTTCGGCACATTTCCAACTAAATGCGCCTAATTTGATTTCGGGCGCATTGAATGCAGTGCCAAACTGGCCTGACACTGCCAGCTCAAGATCGATACTTTTTTTTCTGCTTTATATATGAGTATCATTAGCCCCACTAACTCGCCGTGCCAATTCCAACGGCCATAACAATAAAATCATTGGGGACATAATAATGCGTCTGATCGCAATCGCGCTGGCACTGCTCGGTGTTGCTTTCGCCGCCTCGGGGAAGGAACTTCCGAAGAAAACATTCTGTGTATTTGATCCTGTCGGAGCAAATGGACCGATCTTTACCCGCATGCAGGATTTCCGCACGGCGGCGCTTGAGTGGGGTGTCGAAGCCGAGCTCAAGGCTTACACCAACGAAGCCGTTGCACTGGCCGATTTTCAATCTGGTGTGTGCGATGGATCTCTGATCACCGGCACGCGTGTGCGTCCCTTCAATGTCTTCACAGGTAGCCTCGAGGCCGTCGGCGGACTTACCAGCTATCAACAGTTACGTGAGCTGATCGGTATGCTTGCCCGCCCTCAGGCAGGTAAGTACATGGTCGATGGTCGCTATGAAATCTCAGGAATCATCCCGGGTGGTTCTGTCTACGTGTTTGTCCGCGACAAAGCCATCGATTCGGTCGAAGCGGCTGCAGGTAAGAAAGTTGCCACGCTGGATTACGATCTGGCCTCTAAGAAAGTCGTAGAACACATTGGCGCAACTATGGTTCCAGCCACAGTCGCAACCTTTGCACCGCGCTTTAACAATGGTGATGTCGATATCGCTTACGCACCGGCCGTGGCGTACGAGCCATTTGAAATGTACAAAGGACTGGGCCAACAGGGCGGCATCTATCGCTTCTCTTTCGCCCAGATGAATTTCCAGCTTATTACTTACCGCGATCAATTGCCGGATGGCTTTGGGCAGTCTTCCCGCGAATTCTTTGCTGAACACTTCGACCAGGGTATGGAACACATCCTGACCGCTGAACGCGGAATCCCTGAAAACTACTGGGTCGATATGCCATACGAGCAGGAACTCCAGTATCTCGATATGCTGGCAGGCATCCGCGATGAGCTGGCTACCCAGGGTGTTTATGACACACAGATGATGAAATTGATGAAGAAGCTCCGTTGCCGCGCCAACCCAATGCACCACGAGTGCGCGATGGACCTTCTCTTTTGAGCCATGCCCGCCGACTTTGACGTAACCATCATTGGCGGCGGGGTAATCGGCCTTGCCTGTGCGAGAGCTCTCTCTCACAACCGTTCAGTTCTCCTTGTTGAACAGCATTCCGTCTTTGGCAGTGAAACCAGCAGTCGCAACAGTGAGGTCATTCATGCAGGCCTCTACTATCCACCCGGCTCGCTGAAAGAGTCGTTGTGTATCGAAGGTCGCCAGAAGCTGTATCGCTTCTGCGACGATCACGACGTGCCATGTAAAAAAATCGGCAAGCTAATTGTCGCACCTGACGAAGAAAACCCTGAGTTAATCCGCCTCGAACAGAAAGCCTTGAAGCTCGGCATTCCTCTATCGCGCCTCAGCGCCAGTGAAATAAAAGAGAAAGAACCAAACGTGCGAGCAGCTGCAGCACTTTTTTCGCCTGAAACGGGCATTATTGATAGCCACACCTATATGCTCAGGCTGGCACAGGAGGCTGAAAAATCGGGAGCCATCCTGATGAAACAGACGCGCTTCCTGCAAGGTACTTCTACAGAAGATGGTTGGCTGCTCAATCTCGACACCGAAGACGGTGAGTACACCATCTCAACAAATGTCGTAATTAATGCCGCGGGTCTGCACAGCCACGATGTGGCTCAGCGAGCAGGAGTCCCGGCATCGGCCCTGCCGACACTGCATTACTGTCGGGGCCATTACTTCAGCTACCAACACGCGAGCCCTTTTCAGCATCTGATTTACCCTCTACCTGAAAAAAACCTTGCCGGATTGGGAATACACGCGACTCTGGATCTTGGCGGACAGGTCCGGTTTGGGCCGGATACTGAATATTTAACAGGTCATGAGCTTAGCTACGGTGTTGCCGATCACTTGCGGGAAAAGTTTGCCAACGCCGTAAGTTCTTACTTCCCCTGTCTTGAATCAGCATCTTTACAGCCCGCTTACTCGGGCATACGTCCAAAACTCAGCGGTCCCGGGCAACCCGCCGAGGACTTTCTCATTTTTGAAACCAATAGCGAAAAAAAGAGCAGAATACTTCACCTTTTCGGTATAGAGAGCCCCGGTTTAACCAGTTCTCTGGCGCTGGCCGATAAAATCACCGCCAGACTTCCAACGGCAACCTGACTTTTATGTAACATTCTGTGGCGAGTTCTCACAGAGCGACTACACTAAAGTGACTCGCAGCAAGAAGACGACGGAACCGGGTTTACAATTGTTCACCATAAATGACAAGGTGGACACTGGAAGCTAGGGAGTAGCTGCTAATCTGAATATACGTTCAGAAAACGACAATTACTAAAGGGCGAACCATGACTCAAGCGATGCGTGTGACAGCAGACAACAACAACGAGATCAGCACGATTCTTTCCGAACGTGTTCTGATTCCCGTCAGCTGTGACCACTGCGATAAAGAAACGGAAGTCAGTCTGGAAACACTGAAAAGTACCAGTACGGTAATGTGCGAGCACTGCTGCCATGTAAGAAGCTTCAGCCAGGCCGAGATGACCATGCTACAGGCGGTACTCAGCCGTGCAGGATACCGGGTATCCTGATCCAACCGCCCGGATTCAGAGTTCGGGCTGTACCAACATAGGAAGAAGCATGCTCAGGTAGCGCCGGAGGATACGTTCTGGCGCGTCACTGTCCCCCTCTTCCAACAACAGCTGATATTCGACGGAATGCAGGATCGCCATCACGATGGCGGTGTCTTCCTCGACCATTTGTGACCCCATCAGCATAGTGATTTCCCTGACAGCGTCGGTAAGCGCGGCATGGTGCATGTTCGCCAGCCGTCGAACCCGGTCTTCAACAAACACTTCGTAGCGGAAGGCCTGCTCGCTGATCAACATGCGTGTGTCCTCAGCCAGCTTCCCTCGGGAGAAACCACTCAGGCTGGTTACAAGGCGTTCGATCGCCTGGTGCTGCTGACGAGGATCGGTCATGTCGTATTCGCGAATGTCCCGAGCCGTTTCCCGGAATTCAACGGCGAAACGCTGCACGTATGCCAGCGCCCATTCCGTGTAAAGCGTGAAGGCATCGGCGATCAGTTCGTGAATGTCTTTAAAGTAGTAGGTCGTCGCGGCAAGGGGCACTTCGGCCTCGGACGCGACCGCCCGGTGGCGGACTCCTCTGACACCATCGCGCACAATAATGCGCATGGTTGCCTCCAGAATCTGGCGGCGACGTTGCTCGCTTTTTTCACGACTGGTGCGTCGCCCGCGGTACTTCAGGGCGCTGTTTTGCGTATCGTTATTATTATTCATAGCGGTCCTCACTCGGTGCATTATGAAGAATTTCACCTTATGAATGAAGTTTTCCTGGCAACTGCGGTGGCAAAGCTGGCGACATTTCGCCGTCAAACGCGGCAATAGCCAGATCAACAACAAACCAAATCCTAAAAATCAAAATAAAATCAACAACTTAAATCACTGGCATAGGAAATGCTTTATCTCTCAGGAAGAGGAGAATCGTGATGTTATTAAACGCCCTGACAAACTACCTGCAGAACCAGCCCGCCAGTGCTGATGTACAAAGCGCTGCTACTCAGGCCGTGAAAACAGCAGACAGTACGCCGTCCGATAACAAAGACGATCCTTCCCTCGGCCTGTACACCGTTTCGGATCGCGCCGTGATGGTCAGTGCCGTGGCAGCGGAGTTCGATGTCCGAGCCCTCAAGCCCGAAGAATTTGGCGCATTCCAGAACCGCCTGCAGGAATTCGGATTACTGGATCGCGAGGGCATTCAAGCACTCAGCCTGATTCATACCGCCAGACTCGACAACACTGATAATCAGCCGCTCAATGCCAAAGATATCGTTGACAATGCACACGCTCAGGCACTTGAGCCCGGCGCCAGTTATAGTCAGAAAAAGCAGGTCCACCTGCTTCACACACTCTTCAGTAATCTGGACTCCGCAACACCTCAGCAGCAAAAAGCATCGTAAGTGATACACTGTCGCTCCAATTTATCTGGAGACATGTATGTTTCGACCGCTTCTTGTGATGACTTTGATTCCCCTTCAAACCCTCGCGATTACCAATGTTGAAGAAAAACGTCGCGCCAGCGACTCTGATGGCTGGCTGAATACAGCGACACTGGGGTTTGATGCGCAATCAGGTAACACCAAAGAACGGGAATGGAATCTCGGTTTAAACACCAGCTGGCAGAATGCCGAGCACCGTGCTTTCGGCTGGTACACGCGCAGCTACGAATCCGTCAACGACGAGCGTACCAGTGACAACACCTTTGCTCACTTACGCTACGTGCGTAATTTCCGCGCGTCGGTTGGCCAGGAGACCTTTCTGCAGTACGAACGTGATCCGTTTGCAGAGTTGCAGTACCGCTTCCTCGCCGGGCTCGGCGTGCGTTTTCAGAAGAACTGGGGAGACGACCAACTGGTACGTCAGGGTGTTGGTGCATTCCATGAATCGATTAAAGAGGACAACGGCGCCGGGCAGGAAGAGGCTCAACTTACCCGCCTGAACCTCTACACGCACGGTGAAACTCCGCTCGGTTACAGCCACCTGTTAGGCACCGTGTACCTGCAACCTTCGATCGATGACACCGATGATATCCGGGCATTAGCGCGCTTCACGCTGAGGTTACCGCTGGCATCCAGTACCGACCTGAACTGGCAGTGGCAAACCCGCTGGGACAGCCGCCCACCGCAAGGCGCGGAAGAGCTGAACCACAAGACTCAATTATCCCTCGCCATCCGGTTCTGACTCCGTCAGACAACACGGGTTTACAGAACTCTCTCTGTAAACCCGTTTCCTCCCGCCGTATTTACTCAACTCCCCACGTGCGACAGGTGTTCATTATTGCGCGGTATCACAGCAAACCCGCGTGATCTCTGCTTAACTTTCAGTACAGCTTTGAGAAATACACAGGTGCCCCACTGCATCCTGAAGTAACGTATGCACCGCAGGGAGTAACTGCAATGCAGGCAACACTGGTCGAACGTCTCGAAAAAGCCATCAACTCGTTGATGATACGCTTCGCGCCGGTTTGGTACGCGACTCAGTCGCTGCAAAGAATGTCTCTGCCAGATTATGCGCCGTTGAATCCACTGGTCACGGATGCAAACCAATGGTTCAACCTGCCAACAGCATTGAACAGCGCATGTGCAGCATTGCTGGAAGAAGGCAATGGCTGGCAAGGGCTAGCAAAAGAGCTTGAGCACCTCGCCGTACAAAAACTGATCCAGCGCCCGGTTTCACTCACCCGATTGACCGGTGCCCACCATTTGCCCCCATATGACGGTTTTAGTGCTGCTCCGACACTGCGCGAGGCGGTATTAGCTCTGGAAAACGACCAGGCCGCTATCGAAAGCGACGAAGCCTTCGATAACCTGATACGGGCTTTACCCCGGTCGTTGCAGGCGACTCACCGCGAATGGGACGGTCGCCTGCTGCTCAACTCGCATGAATTGCTGGAACAGATGATACCGCTCATTGAATACGCCGGAGTCCGCCAACGCGACGCCATGGTGCCAGCAAATCTGATCATTGAAGGGGTCCGACAGGAAGCACTGGAACGTATCCGAACCAAATACTGGTGGTTTGTTATGCACCCGGATAGCGCTCAGGCACTCACCATCCTGTTTTCACAGTGTGGATTCTCAGCAGCCCATTCTGGGCCTGTCGGGCCAACAGAGGGCCACGCGTTCTTTTTTGCGCCCAAGTCGTCGCAACGGTTGAACAAGGTTGTATTGCAACTGATGTCGTCCAGACGTAGTACGCAACTGTCTGAATTCGGTCGCTTTCTGAGTAAACACCGACACAGGTTCCGAACACCCTAGCCGCTTAATCAGGTATCCGGATACATTTGGTTACATTGCCCTGTGGCGTTAAATGCCCCCTTTATAGTAAGGTATGGCGTCATCGAACACGTTAATCGCCCGCCAAGAGTGCACGGCATAACATCTGGCATTACATCTGTAATAACAACAAGACGGATACATCATGATCAGAGGCACCTGGAGTCTGACGGACCCACTGGTACCGGTGAATATTCCGGCCACCATGCTGAAAGTTGGCGAAGGCAAAGGCGTAAGCCGTGAAGCATTGCTCAAGAACACGGGGATCAGCCCTGAAGTGCTGGAAGACCCTTCTGCGCGGCTGACCTATCAGCAGCTGCTGTTTCTGGCTGAAAACCTGATTCGCAACTACCCGGACGACAGTGTTGGTCTGGATCTTGGTGCTGCCATCAATATCAATCAGTTCGGCATGCTGGGTTACGCCATTCTCAGCTGTGCCGACCTGCGCAGCGCACTGCAACTGGGCATCAAATATCATACTCTGGTCGATCCGGCGTTCACTTTTGAAGTGATGAATCTGGGCGAAACTTCGGCTGTGCGACTCACCAGCCACATTCCATTCGAGCATATTTATCGGATGATCTGTGATGTGTTTGTGGCATCGTTCTCGACGCTTGCACGATTCCTGACGGGCCGCCACGAAGCCCAGCCAATCGAGGTACACCTCAATCATCCTGAGCCGGAATACGCTGAACGCTACAAAGAATTCTTTGATTGCACCGTCCGTTTCGACCAGCCGCGCACTGAATTTATCATCAGCAACAGCGTCCTCGATTTCCAACTGGTGATGGCTGATAAGGCAACCGCTGCCATGGCGGAAAGCCAGTGTGAAGAAATTCTGGCGCGTATGGGCCCTAAAGAGGGCATCATCGCGAAAGTACGTCGTATCCTGCTGAGCAATCCCGGTCACTTTCCACCAGTTGATGATGTAGCCAGCCAGTTAGCGACCTCAACCCGTACTCTGAGCCGCAGTTTGCAGGACGTCGGTACCTCATATCAACGCATCCTCGACGAAGTGCGTAAAGAGATGGCCATTGAGTATCTGCGTAGCTCCAACTTGCCGATCGAAGAAATTGCCGCGCTTGTTGGCTACAGCGATCCCTCTAACTTCCGTAAGGCATTCCGCCGCTGGACGCAAAACGCGCCCTCCTACTACCGGGAAGGGAAGTCCTGATCCTATCCCTTCTGTGATCCACCTCTGACCTGTCAGAGGTGGTGACTGCTCCAGACGTCATCGTAGCTTCACCACACTGAAACTTTTTTGTCATATTCAAACTGCAAAGTGTTGGGTATGCATGAAGAACAGGCCAGCGTGATGTCCACAGAGCTTTCCCGCATCTCCAT
This sequence comes from Thalassolituus sp., assembly GCA_006212115.1. Lineage (GTDB taxonomy): Bacteria > Pseudomonadota > Gammaproteobacteria > Pseudomonadales > Oceanobacteraceae > Thalassolituus. Next base: position 30,310 of record PDUK01000018.1, read on the forward strand.
AGTGACAGAAACTTATGCTCCGGAAGTAAACGGTGTTGCACATACCTTGGCGACTCTGGTCGAAGGCATGCGCCAACGTGGCATCCAGGTTCAGGTTATTCGTCCGCGCCAGCACAAGACCGATCTCGGTGACCAGCAGACGCTCACCCTGCCGGGCCTGCCTATTCCGGGATACCCAGAACTGAAATTCGGCCTGCCCTTTTACAATCGAGTGAAGCGCGCAATTGCAGAATTTTCTCCGCAGGCAATTTATGTCGCCACCGAAGGGCCACTAGGTTGGGCAGCATGCCGTGCAGCAGACAAGCTGAAGATTGGTGTTGTCAGTGGCTTCCACACGAATTTCCACCAGTACGGCAAGCACTACCGACTGGGCTTAATCGAAAACCTCGGCTATCGCTACATGCGCTGGTTCCACAACAATACGGCTGCGACTCTGGTTCCTACTCAAGCACAAGCGGATGAGTTAACCGAACACGGATTCGAGCGCGTAGGGGTGTTGTCGCGGGGCGTAAACAGCGAGCAGTTCTCCCCTGCTCATCGTAATCCGGAATTGCGCCGGCAGTGGGGTGTCAGCGATGACACTCCGGTATTACTTTACGTAGGGCGTATCGCAGCAGAGAAAAACCTGCAACTGGTCGTTCGAACCTACGAAGAGATACACAACCAGGACAACAGCATAAAACTGGTCTTGGTCGGCGATGGCCCTGAACTGGAAGCGATTCGTCAGCGTCACCCAGATGTCATCTGCGCGGGTATTCAGCGCGGTGCGACCCTCGCCGAGTACTACGCCAGTGGCGATCTGTTTCTGTTCCCAAGTCTGACCGACACCTTCGGTAATGTCGTCACTGAGGCACTGGCAAGCGGTCTGGGGGTGGTGAGCTTCGATTACGCCGCCGCACATGAGCACACAGAAGATGGCATCAGTGCCATGTTGGCGCCGTTTGGAGACGAGCAAGCCTTTATTCGCTCCGCTTTGTCACTGAGTGAGCGTCCAAATCACTTACGTCAGATTCGCCAGAGTGCGCGCGCGATAGCCGAAAGCATTTCCTGGGACAGCATTATCAACGATTTCCTGCAGCACCTTCACGCTGCACACAGCAAGGTAAACCAGCATGGACATACTGAAGCATCGCGAAGCAAGGGCCGAGTTTCTGTTCCGCAAAGCGGATCACTTTGAACTGAGTCTGTGTCAGCGCCTCAATCGAATGGGGCACCTAAGAGCCATTCGCCTCTTTTTTAAGGGAATCAGTCGCCTTGGAGATGGTGTGTTCTGGTACTCGTTAGCGTTGGCCCTGCCACTGATGGCTGGAGCAGAGGGACTAGAGAAGCTGGGGCACATCACAGTCACAGGATTAATCTGTATCCTGATTTACAGCCAGTTAAAGAATCGGCTGGTACGCAAACGTCCGTTTATCTCGTTTCCGGATATTCATGCGCACACTGCGCCGCTGGATAAATACAGCTTCCCTTCTGGTCATACCATGAACGCGGTAAATTTCGCGGTTCTGTTTACCTGGGCATTTCCTCCGCTCGCGTATCTGGTTGTGCCGTTTGCCCTGCTCGTTGCTTTATCTCGTGTCATTCTCGGCATGCACTATCCAACCGATGTCATGGTAGGCGCGGCTCTGGGCCTGATTCTGAGCTGGGGCTCTCTGCTGTTATTCCCGGCCGGTATCTTTGCGGGCGCGGCTCAGCATCTTATGTCCTTTTAAAAATGCTACAAAGCCGCTCTCATACTGACCTGGCGCCCGCGGTTTAATAACCACCGTGGGAATGCCCACCAGACAACAGGCTGCCATGCCAGATAACGCCAACCGTAAAACGGCTCTGCGCGTCTTCAAGCGTCTCATCCTGAATCCATTCCGTGCGGAAAGCAGTTTGCGGTCGCCACTGATACGTCCATGCCAGTGACGCACGCTGTGGCGTATGCCCACTCACGTTTAATGCACCTGCACTTTCTCCCAACGTCGCCGCCGACGCACCGCTAAGACGATTGTCTGCGACCAAACGCTCCACACGAACGGCCAGGTTATGCTGCTGCCACTTCAGGTAAGGCTGAACCCACACAGCATATTGATCCGCCTCCAGTGCTGCTTCGCGACCGCCAGAATCGTGCAATGCGCCATCCATGGTCAATTGCGCCCACGACAACTGAACACCCATTGATGAGGCTGCTGTCCACTGATACGCCATTGAGGCATCGACACCCAGCAAAACAACATCGCCTGTATAACGGATATCCGGAAATTGAGAGGCGGACTCACCGGGTGGCGCCACCGGGGTATGTTGATGCCCACCGCCGTAGCGGTGATCTGCCCGCGACTGCGCGTCAGCCGTGTACCACCAGCCGCCCAACGTCATATTTAGCTTGTCACGATCGAACTGATAGCGGGCAAAGACATCCCAGGCACCGCCATCGCCTCCCTCGGTACTGGGAAAGGCTTTGCCCTGCCAGATCTCCGCCCCGACTGACCAGCCAGCAGTTTCATGAAGCCAGACCCGCGCGCCCTGATCATGAAAATGACGACCAAAGAATACGTCAGCGATAAGCGATGGTTCCGAAAACGAGGCAGTCGATCTGTGACTTAACAACTCGGGCGTGAACGCTGCTGATAGTACTCCGATTTCAGCCACGAACTCCGCCGCTATTTCACCAACCCCAAGGCCTGTCGTTTCGCAACAAATAAACCCCAGGCTGGCATGCTCGACGGTGACTGACTGATGTTCATCTCCGCTTTGTGATCCGCCCTGATGAACACCCAATCCCAATTTTACGAAGGTATTCGCATCCACACGACGAGCCGCTTTTACTGTCACCTCATCCACGCTGAGCCCCGAGGTCACGGGGTAGGCATCGCCCCCCATCAAGGTGCCGGGAATCTGCCAAAACTCATATTGATCAACGACCGAGGCCGAGCGCCATGTGGCGACTACTGCCGCATCCACTTGTGTACCAGCGCCCTCATCTGGAATGAAATGCGCTGAAACATGTGGTGCATAGCTCAACCCTGCAGCCATAAACCCACAAAACGTGCGTCCAAGAATCTTCGCACCAGAAACAACACCGAGTGTCTGCAAACGCCCAGTCAGTGTGAGCATCATAAATTTTCTCCTGTGGATTCCCACGGATTGGAAAAACGAGGGTCAGTCAAAAAGTTGTGGTCAGTTAATGACTCAAGGAAGGCAACAAGATCATCAACCTCGGCATCGCTGATCCGAAACGGAACCAACACGCCGTCTTTAAACGGACTAATACGACCGTCCCCTGCGTTCTCCCCGGTGGCAATGACACGGCCGCCTCTGGCGTAATTACGGATAACCTCTTCCAGAGTGGCGACGGAACCGTCGTGGTTGTATGGCGCCGTCACCGCCACATTACGCAGCGACGGCGTACGGAATTGCCCCATGTGATCTGGGTTGCCCGTGACCTCGTGGCGGCCTGTATTCGGCTCAGGATAGGCACCCATGCCATCAATGTTGTACAGACCCGTGTTATGAAATTTAGGCTCCAGAAACGCGACGCCACGATCTATGGTGGCATCACTGAAATTGTAGCCATCGTGGCAATGAAAACACTCCAGCCGCTCGCTATTGAATAAGGCTTCACCGCGACGGGCAGACGCAGACAATTCACCGCGATCAAAGGCACTGTTAAAGGACGTCATGCCACGCACAAATGAGCCGATGGCTTTTACAACATTATCCCAGGCAAGATCACCCCAAAGAGGATCATCCTGCTCCGGGAAAGCATTCAGAAACAAGCGTTGATAGGTTTCATCGGCCTGCACCGTCATGATGATCTGCTCAAAATTGCTCTCATCAATGCCGTGCTCAATCGGGTTGTCACCAAACAACGGCAGCATGATCTGCTGTTCTATGGTGGCCAACGCCGGATTACCCCACGTCAGGTTATTAAAGTAGGCACTGTTGGTCAGCGATTGACTGTTACGGGGATGTACCTCTCCTGTGGCACCGACAGGGCGTTGAATGCCATCGCTGAACGCTTTGCTTTGGTGGTGGCAACTGGCGCAGCTGATTTCACCATTCACAGACAGACGGGCATCGTAAAAAAGATGGCGACCAAGCTGAAACTTGGCCTCAGTCATCGGGTTATCTTCGGGCTCTACCGGCAAGGGAATCGATGCTGGCACGCGCCAGTCAAACTCCGACTCACGCGCTCCTTCGTCATCCACCATCGTCTGGCTCTCAAGCTGACAGCCGCTCAGACAGAGTGCCAACGAGGCGATCAGAAACACGCTCCGCAGATAGCCAAACTGTCCCCTTGTTAGCATTACTGCAGTGCGGTGGCACATCGCCCACCGCCCAATCATGCTTGTCATAAGGCAGGAAGTTACTCCGCTGAGGCCCCAGATTGGGGAACGGCTTCGAGCGTAAATACGCTCTGAGTTGACGCTGCGTTATCACCCCAGCTCAGACCCAGATTAGCAAACACGACTTCGCATTCCGGATCAGTAGGACCCGACATGCAACCTGGCTTCTCGCCTTCGTCCTGCGCGACGCTGACGCGGTCCACCAGCTTGGCGTAGTCAATGACGACCTGAACCGACTCTGATTCAAGCGATTCAGACTCCAGATCTTCTAGCTCAAAAGCACCGAGCGCCAACGTGATCACAGGGCGGTTTTCGTTCGTGCACGTTTCTGGCTCTGTGCCGCTTTCCAGCTCGGCTAAGGTCACTGGGCAACCGGTGCTGCCGATGTGGACGTTCCAGCGGGAACCCAAACGTTCTGTGTCTGCCGGGTCTGTCCAACCACGAACAGGCATCACATCAAAACTCGCAAATTTGTAGCCATTCTGCCAATTCCAGCCAGCACCGGAGGCACGTCCCGGATTGCGCAGCGGTTCTGCGGCATCCGACTGGCTCGCATGATTGAGATCAAACGGCACACCGAGGGTAAAACGTAGGGCAGATACCGTCACGCCCTCTGGCACCGTGCCGGAGACCAATGCCAGATCATTGAAGTTGGGGTTAGCATCCGCACCCGATTCACAGCCGACGGTATCGCGTAAATCCAACTGCACGACACGATCATTCTGGGCCGGACTGTCGCCACTCAGTGTGTCCAGCGTCAAATCGATTTCAACGCCTTCGTCCGTGACTAATTTGAAATCGTGGGCGTACAGGCGTAAGTCGGCGAAGGTGACCGTGTCGGCATCCGCACCGACACTCAGGAATTCAGTACCGCAAGTCGCCGCTTCACCATCCACCTGTGCAGCAAAAGGAATGCTGAGCGCAACGTCGCGTGGACCGTTAATATCCGTCGACGAATCAGAGCCGCCACAGGCTGACAGCATTACAGCGGACATCGTTAATGCACTGAACATAAGAGGCTTACGAGAAAACTGGGCAGTAGCGTGCGACATCGGGCGGGGCATGTTCTTATCCTTAGGATCATTCAGATGTGCGACATTTTACCGCAGCACCGCTCGGCCAAGGTGCGACACATTGTCACAGGGTACGGACAAGAAATCGGCAGACACAAAACCGGTAGAAAACAGAACGACCGTCAGAAGAGGCTTAACTGCTGCTCACTGACCTGAGGAAAACGACCGCCAATACCCAACAAACGCACAGGTTTGTCGTCGCGAAGCAGAGCCTGTCGCAGTAGACGCTCGAAGCCTTCGGGCGATGCTGACTCCTGAACATCTGCGAGTGTTGTCTGCGTAAAATCTGCGAACTTCACTTTCACAAAGGGCGCCAGCGCTTCAGGCTTCCACGGCGTGCGACTAACCCGCTCCTGCCAGCGTGCATAGAGTGCCGACACCTCGGAGACACAATCTTCATGACGGGTTATATCCTGAGCATAAGTACGCTCAACACTGACAGACTTACGCTCGCGCTCCATCGACAATGGGCGGTTATCCATGCCTCTGCTTCGCTGATACAAATGAACGCCCGAGCGACCAAACCGACGTACTAGTTCATTCAACTCCCAGCTCTGAGCATCTGCACAGGTCTCGATACCCAGTACCTGCAGGCGCGATTGGAAGGCGGGGCCGACTCCCGGAATCTTACCAACAGGCAAAGCAGCTACAAACTCATCGACTTCCTGCGGAGGAATCATTTTCTGTCCGTCAGGCTTGTTCCAATCACTTGCCACCTTGGCCAGAAACTTATTCGGTGCGCCACCGACTGACACCGTGATCCCTAGCTCATCTCGAATACGCGCTCGAATATCTGCCGCAACCTGGCTGGCTTGCTGCTCTGGATCAAGTTCAAGGTAGGCCTCATCCACCGATACCTGCTCCAATAATGGGGAATATTCCCTCAGTATCGCCATTACCTGAGCGGATACCTCGCGATAAAGATTCATCCGCCCCTTAAGCAGTACCAGATCCGGACACAAGCGTCGTGCGGTTGCCGTCGCCATGGCAGAGCGGACGCCAAAGGCCCGAGCTGGATAATTACAGGTCGCAATGACGCCACGCCGGTCTGACTCCCCACCAATGGCGATGGGAACAGAGTGTAATTCTGGATTTTCACGCATTTCTACCGCAGCAAAAAAACAATCACAATCGATGTGTAAGACTTTGCGAACAGGAGCACTCATAGCCAGATCTCGCAGGCAGATTATAAAAACACCTCATCACAATACTGTATATATAAACAGCACCCTATGCAATATGGACTAACGTGCACCGAAACTGCGCACTTGGTGTCGGGCAGCGCCCTATTTACCCCTCAGGCCATCAAGAGCTCGTCAACCTGTTATGGATAGACCCAAACAAAAGACCTGTCACTTATCGAACCGCGCTTTCAGGCAAGCTCATGATATTCCGACTTTTTTTCTTTTCTTCAGCGCACTTTGCCTGAATCCGGCTTAGCCAGAAGCCGACAATTAAACGTTCATGCCAGGATTTAGGCAGATTTTTTGCTTTAACGGATATATCCCTATTCAACGATGAATCATTCGGCTTACTTGTTTGGCTGAAGGAGTCCTTATGTCTTCAATTCGGAAACTGGATGAAACACCTGTGATTGCAACCTCAGCGCAGCCACAGCGTGGATTTACCGCAGAGCAGAAACGCTACCTGGCCGATATGCTGGTCAAAACTAACCTGCACATGGCTCTGGGCGGAACAAGTCAGGCGCAGGCCTCTGATGTGCCAGAAACCTTCTGGGGCACGCCCGTTGAGGACCTCTGCAAAGAAGAGAAACGCAAGTACGAACAGCATGTACTTGATATCTGGGATGACATCGTTCGTAGCAACGACACCAATCAGATTCTCGAAGGCCTTGACCAGTTCGCCTCACGACATTTTGGGCTCTTTAACGTCGCACCAGCCAGTATTGGCTATATGGTGCGGATGCGTATCCCCGCTTGCGAGCTTCGCGGCGATCAGATGGTGACTCTGGGCGATGTCGCCGAAAACCTGGCCGGAGGCTATGCGCACGTAACTACAAGAGGCAGTTTTCAACTGCGTGAAATCGAACCGAAGAACATTCTGGAAATGCTGGGGACGTTTTACGATCACGGCCTGTCCTGCAAAGGCACCGGTGCCGATAGCGCCCGCAATATCACCTGCACGCCGACCGCGGGTTTTGATCCCCTCGAACTGATTGATCTGCGCAAATACGCACACCGACTCAGCCACAAGATTCTGAATACACGGGACTATCAGGGCATACCGCGCAAATTTAATTTCTCGTTCGATAACGCAGGCAGCACGTCGTGCGTATCCGACACCAACGACGTTGGCTTTCTGGCAGTGAGGGTCAGCGACAACGATCAAGGCGTCGATCCCGGTATTTACTGTCGGTTGATTCTCGGTGGTATCACAGGCCATCACGATTTCGCTCGTGATACGGGCTTTATTTGTCGCCCTGAAGATACGGTTGAAATCGCCGATGCGATTCTGAACGTATTCGTCCATCACGGTAATCGCACTAACCGTAAAAAAGCCCGTTTTAAATATGTTCTGGATGAACACGGATTTGACTGGGTATGTGAACGTATTCAGGACGTGCTTGATCAACATGGTAAGGGGACGAAGCTCATCGCATTATCTACCCAATACGATGCGCCCCGCCCCAAGATAAATCGTCACGGACACATAGGCGTACACCCACAGAAAGAAACAGGACTAAATTATATTGGCGCGGCTCTGCGCTTAGGGAAAATGACACCCGAACAGATGCGCGGTGTCGGTCGAATTGCGATGAAATACGGCAATAACGATGTCCGCCTAACGGTCTGGCAGAACTTTTTAATTCCGCATATTAAAGATGACGATGTTGCGAGCGTTATCGATGAGCTAGCGAAGCTCGGCCTTACCACCAAAGCGACGGCTTTCGAGGCAGGTGCAGTAGCCTGCACTGGACGCTGGGCCTGCAAGCTGGCCAATGCTTACACCAAGGAAGATGGCAACGCCATTATCGACCATCTCAATAGTCAGTTCGAACTCGACCAACCGATTAATATTCATTTAACCGGATGTCCCAATTCATGCGCTCAGCACTATATTGGCGATATTGGGCTGATTGGGTCCGCAGCGGAAGATGGTTCGGAGGGCTATAAGATTGTCGTAGGTGGAGGTGTCGATGATGACCAGGCTTTGGCACGCGATTTATGCGGCCCCATTGCTTCTCGCGATATTACAACAACGTGTGCGACGATCGTTAGTAATTACCTGAAATCCCGCACAGAAAACGAAAGCTTTATCGCCTTTGCCAATCGACACGATCTGGATCAATTAAAAACTATTTTACTAGCAGGCTAACAGCCTGTCGTACCTAGCGTTCGGAATACTTCGGAAACAGATATGAGTGAACAATTAATTACTGAGCTTTCCTCGGTCATCGATGCCAATATGGATTCCGGCACACTGATTGAGCTCCCTGAAGGTGCCCCCTTTGATGCAGAACAACGCCAATGGCTGAACGGGCTATTGACTGGGATCAGCACCATTGCCGCTGCAGCCGCGGGCGCAACACAGCAGGAAGCCCCTGCCACACCCTTGGCTATTTTTTACGGCTCTCAGTCAGGAAATTGCGAAGTAGTTTCGAAAGATCTGAAAAAACACGCAGCGACGTGCGGCTTTGAAGCCAAGATCGAGGAACTTAATTCCATTACGCCAGCGGATCTGGCTCAACACCAGCATGTTTTGATCGTTTGCTCAACCTTTGGTGAGGGCGAGCCACCCGACAACGCCAGACAATTTTATGACTTGTTGATGGCCGACGATGCAGCCGCTATCCCTGCCAGTGTTAACTTCAGTGTTTGTGGATTGGGTGATTCCAGCTACACCCATTTCAACAAATGTGCTTCCGACATTAATACGCGGCTACAACAGTTAGGAGCAACACCATGCCATGACTATATTGGCTGCGATGCTGCATTCGAAGACGACGTTGCTGAGTGGAAAGCGGGTGTATTTGCAACGCCTGCCTTCCTTGATGCGGCCGGCGCTGCAAGTACCCCGAGTGTTGCAACGACCGAAAAAGAAGCGCTGTACACAAAAAACACCCCCTTTATTGCCAACCTGATCGAATCACGAAATCTGAGTGGCGAAGGCTCTTCCAAGCGCGTCAATCACATTGAAATTTCTCTCGCCGGTGGCGGTGAGGATATGGAGTACCATGCTGGTGATGCTCTGGGCGTCTGGCCACTGAACTGCCCGGAGGAAGTCAGTGAGATTCTTGCTGCGGGTGGTTTCTCGGGTAAAGAAGTCGTGCAGCAAAAAAGTGGCGCTGCGACTTTGCGCGTATTACTGCAAACCCGACTCGACATTCATACCGTGAACGCAAAGTGCCTTGAAGCCTGGGGGCTTAACGAAGCCCCTCTGAACTACAAGGTGTTTGACGTTCTCAATGAATTGAAACCAGAGCTGGACGCACAAACCTTTGTCGATGGACTGCGGGCCCTGCAACCGCGCCTCTACTCAATTGCATCCAGTCCGAAGAAACATCCGGGCGAAGTACATCTCACAGTGGGCGAAGTGCATTACGACTTCAATGACAAGGCTAGAAAGGGCGTCGCATCAACCTGGCTGGGCAATCGTTTACCCGAGGGAAATGGCGTCGGCGTCTACGTAGTGAAATCCGAACATTTTCATATTACCTCAGACGACGATGCACCTGTCATCATGATTGGGCCGGGTACGGGGATTGCGCCCTTCCGGGCATTTCTCGAAGAGCGCGAGATGCGCGAAGCCTCCGGCGAGAACTGGTTATTTTTTGGCGACCAACATGAAGCGTCCGACTTTTTATACCGCGATGAGATTACGGCCTGGCAGGATTCAGGAGTACTGAATAAAACCAGTCTGGCTTGGTCCCGGGATACCGACCGCAAGATCTACGTGCAGACGTTAATTAAAGATCAAGGCGCCGAATTCTTTGAGTGGCTGGAGCGCGGTGCATATATCTATATCTGTGGTGACGCGTCGCGGATGGCCGCCGATGTCGACAGTGCAATACGTGAAGTTATCGCTGAGCACGGCAGCACCGACGAGGCCGGAGCGAATGATTACATGAACAGGCTGGTCAGTGAGCACCGCTACCAGCGGGACGTCTACTGAGGCCAAAGGAAGACATAGCGAGTTGTTTCCTTTGTCGTTGTTCCCTTTGTGGAACAGGGTTATGTTTGACCTGACGATTTAATCAGGCACTCTATTGTTTTGGTACCTAGTTTTGAGGTCTTTATGAGCGACACACAGGCAGCAATAAATACCGGCTCTGATTCAGCCAACGGCTCTGATTCAGCAACTGGCACACCACACCAGCAAGCCGACGCGGCGGCCTCTCAGGACTGGGATGAGCTGTCCTTCCTTGATGATATGGAGCTCGGCAGTATCGACCCTGAGTCTTATCAGGAACAGGCTGATGATGGCTGTGAAGGCGGCGCCTGCAAAATCTGACTTCTGAATCCTGACGTAGCTTTGCATTACCCCCTCTGCCCGACAGCAAGGGGCCTCTGATATAGTCGATGTTCGACTGCGGAGTACCTTATGTTTGATAAAGCTATTCAGGATGCCTTAATTATCTGGGCCACCATTGACCCGATAGGCACCCTTGCGATTTTTTCTGCTTTAACGGCCAGTATGTCGGTCACTCAGCGCAGAAAAACGGCGACCCGGGCGGTTCTCTACGCCGGTGGTGTCCTGATTGGCTCTTTAGTAATTGGCCAGATACTGCTGACTGCCATGGGCATCAGCCTGTTGTCGTTCCAGCTCGCTGGCGGGATCATTCTGTTTCTTTTTGGTTTACAGATGGTCTTTGGAAATACAGATGCCGAAGCCGGAAAAGAGCCCGATCACAACGTTGCAATATTCCCAATTGCCATACCGGCAACGGCCACGCCGGGCGCTATTCTGGCGGTAATATTACTGACCGATAATCAGATTTATCCTATCGCTCAGCAGTTTGTGACTGGGTTAATTGTGATTGCTACCTTGGCCATTACCTGGGTCATGATGTTTTTCTCCGATCGTATATTAGCGGTGATCGGTAGCGGTGGTGCATCATTACTGACCAAGATTATGGGCATGATACTGGCGGCTTTGTCCGTACAGCTGGTGATGAACGCCGTCGGAGCAGAACAGTGGGTAAATCTCGCGCCGTAGTCAGCCGATCGAAGTTTGCTCTGATCTTATGACTTAATGCGGCGCGATTTTACACATAGCCGCATGGCGGTTTTGCGATAGACTGATTTCACTCTCACCGCTGATCAGCAAGGAAGCCACGATGCGATATCTCCATGATGGAAAATGGATCTTAAAATGGCCAGTGATCTTAAGCACCCTGCTATGCCTGTCGGCATGCAGTTATAACGGCACCTATAGAAGTAACCTCTTTGACGTCTGTACATTCGAATTACCTACCGATTGTGCTGAGCACGCAACCCAGATCAGCCTGACAGGCACCGATGCAGAGTATCGTCTTGGATTCATTGAGTACGACGATCAGGGTCAATTACGTGATCGGGCTCAGCAGGACAGAGTACTAAGCGAATACCTCGAGATTGCTGGAAAACAGGACGTTATTGTTCTGACTTTCGTTCACGGGTGGCATCACAGTGCCCGGCCCGAGGACGGTAACATCACCGAATTTCGCAAAATGTTAGCGTCTGTCTCCCGACAGGAAGCGCATTCGAGCCAGCAACAGCAGCGTGACCGACGTCCTGTTCTGGGTGTCTACATTGGTTGGCGCGGGGATTCCCTCGATATTCCGGTAGTTAACCATGCAACTTTCTGGGACCGGAAAGCGACCGCCCATGAGGTAGGGCGCAAAGGGGTAACCGAAGCCCTGCTGCGTCTGGAAGAATTAGTTAATGTGCGCAACACCTTCAAAGACGGTGATCCACCTTCCACAAGCCGACTGGTTGTCATCGGACACAGTTTTGGTGGTGCTGTCGTCTACAGCTCTTTGCAAAAGATCCTTAATGATCGTTTCATCGACTCCCGCAAAGGTAAAAACTTTGGCGGCAATGCCGAAGGTTTTGGAGACATGGTCATTCTTATGAATCCCGCCTTTGAGGCCCTGCGGTTCTCGTCATTATTCGAACTTTCACAGGAGAAATGTCGCGGTTATTTTCCCGGCCAGTTACCCAAGCTTGCCATCCTTACTTCTGAGTCGGATTACGCAACTAAACTGGCCTTTCCTGCCGGTCGATTTTTCTCGACTGTGTTCGAGCGCCACCGCGACATGGAGCGTTACGAGTGCCCTCGACCCGGTATGTCTAACAGCCGCACCGTGACCATCCCTCAGTGGAAAGCGGACCGCAATACCATCGGACACTTCAAGCCATATCTCACTCACAAATTGATGCCTGCCAGTGAGCGGGGACCAGAGTCGTTCGACCTGGAACGAGCCTATTCTGACTGGTCTGCTCATGATGTAGATCAGGCTGATATATACACCACCGTCGACCTGATCAGCATGCAAAAGACAACGGCCCGGAACCCCTACATGAATATAGCGGTCGATAAAGAATTGATGAACGGTCACAATGATATCTGGGGTGACAACATCATTGGTTTTATCAGTGAATTGATCACTGTTTCAACCACACCTCAGCAAGTGTACGAACAGCTTTTACAAAACTAATCAGGAGATCTTTATGCGTCGTAACGCGTTAGCATTAGGTACAGCACTCACACTGGTTTGCAGCTGTGCAGTTGCGGATGACTTCAGTATTGCAAGTGACGCCTTCAAAGAAGGCAGTACCTTGAGTAGCACTCAGGTATTTAATGGCTTTGGATGCGAAGGAGAAAACATTTCTCCTGATCTGGAGTGGCAAAATGCACCAGCAGGCACTAAAAGTTTTGCCATAAACCTGTATGACCCAGATGCCCCTACCGGTTCGGGTTGGTGGCACTGGATTGCGTATAACATTCCAGTAACGACGACGGCTCTGGCTGCAGGTGCTGGCGAGGTCGATGGTAACGGTCTGCCTGAAGGCGCCGTTCACGGGCGATCAGATTACGGCACCTATGGATTCGGCGGTGCCTGCCCACCGATCGGTGATGACCCCCACCGTTACACTCTGACGGTGCATGCCCTGTCGGTTGAGCAACTGGATTTACCTGAGGACGCGAGCGCGGCGCTGATCGGCTATATGGTTAATGCAAATACCATTGAAAAAGCGTCGGTCACGGCTTTCTACGGTCGATAACCACGTATCTCAAATGCAGTCTGGCCCAGCCAGACTGCCTACAATTAATTGATATCGACCTGAATGGCTTTGTAAGCCAGCATGGAGCGGTCCCACTGTTCCTCGACCTCAAAAATATAATCCTGATAGTTTGAATTAAAAACGTTATCACTGCTGTTGCTGGTGTCTTTTTCCTGCCCCGTGTAGTCCGAGTGATTCTCGTAAATGTCGTTGCACAGATCATCATCAAAACAGAACTGAGAAACGAGCTGCTGCGTACCATCCACGACAATACGGAAATGGATATGCGTAGTGCGGCCACGATACCATCCGGGGAAGCAGGCTTTAAAATACACATTCCCTACACTGTCGGTGGTTTTGATTCCACGAAACCAGCGCGCTGACAACGCGTCGGATTCGTTTCCAGTGCAGAAGCCACTATTAAAATTACTGACATCGCCACGACTGCCTGAATCATCGCCAGAATAGACACCCTCGCTATTACACCACCAGACTTCGATCTGAGCGTTTTCGATCGGCTGACAGTTGTTATCCACCAGCTTCATGGCCAGCGTCATAGGTACGCCCGGCTCACCTTCCGAAATATCATCCCGCTCGTCATCCACATCGAAAAAGCAGGGGCCGATGGTAAATGCCTCGGTGATCTGGCAAAGGTTTCCTAACCCAGTTGCGAAGGGGTCGGTTTCTAGCGGAAATACCGCCTCCATGGCCGCTGTTCCACCACTCGCCCATTGCGTGGTATTGGTGCCACTGCTCTGTGTATCGTCATCAATACCGCTGTCACCGGCGACACTATTATCTGTATCGGAGTCCGTCCCTCCGCAACCCGCAACACTGAGGAGTAAGGGCGCTGTCACCGCGACACCCAGGCCTCGGATAACCTGACGACGTCGGACAATTGTGTTTATATTCATATCACTGGGACTCTGAGTAGTAGTGTTAGTGTCGGCATGAATTTTACTTAGAGTAATAGGCCACATCTGCGGATAAAGGGTCAGAGTACCTTTTGTTATGTCGTACTACGCAAAGTTATGTCTCCGACCACAGGTAACCGGCGTTCAATTTTTATGTTATCCCGATTCGTTCAACTGCTCCGTCCTCTGATACATACTCTGTCACTGAGTGTATTACTGCTGCTGGCGGGCTGCTCCGGGTTTCAGGCGCTGCCAACGTCAAACGATCCGGGAGCATCTATACAAAACCCTGATGTACGCTCTGTGCTGTACCGGGAGTATGAGACCTGGCGTGGCACGCCTTATCGTTTGGGTGGGCTGTCCGAACGAGGAGTCGATTGCTCTGGCCTGGTGTATCTGACGTTCCGTGATGCTTTCGCGACGCCCTTGCCGCGTACAACACGTAAGCAGTCAACAAAAGGTGAGCCTGTCTCCCGCCATGCGCTGCGGTCCGGTGATCTGGTATTTTTCCAAACCGGCGTGAACACACGCCACGTTGGCATTTATATCGAGCAGAATAAGTTCCTGCATGCGTCTACGTCGCGCGGCGTGATGGTGTCGTATCTCACCTCCGACTACTGGGATGCGCGCTTCACCCATGCCCGGCGTATTCCCATACAGTAGGCCGATCACTTACCCCGCCATCAACAGCTTCAACTTCCTGAGTTATCAGCGGTACTATATTCCGATCTCATATTCCGATCTCATATTCCGATCTCATATTCCGATCTCATATTCCGATCTCATACTCCGGTCTCATATGTCGACCCCGGATGTCGGGCCCGTAATGGCGTGGTAGCGGTCGTGTATTTCTGCTAGTTTGTGCCCTCTTTTTTGTACTCTATACCCAAGGATCACCCATGACCGATTTCGCCTCTGCTAAGTCTGATTTTCTCGCCTCCGTTGCTACTGACGAGCATATGTTTGCTTCTACTTTGGCGTTTATTGAAGGTTGGTATGAATTTACGCCAACTGGCTTTAACAATGGCGGGGTGATTAACAGCGCAGACCAGAATCAGGGCAGTGCTAAGGTTTTTGCTCTGAGCCAGTTACTGGAACTCGATAAAGAAACCACTCTGCGCCTGTTCGGCGAACATTACCGTGACGTGCTGGCGACACCCGATGTTGATAACCACCACAACCTGCGTCGTGTCTTGCGCGAAGGCACTGCCAACATTACGTTTGACCAGTTCCCCCTGAAGGCAAAAGCATGAGCCGCCTGACAAGCAGCTGGCAAATTTCAAGCTGGGCTCAGCGTCTCGGGCTGTTGTTGGCGATCGCAAGTTATGTCGTGCTGTGGCCCGGTGTCACTGAGCCCATCATGACGATTAAGGCCAGCGTGAATATGTTTGGCCTCAAGGCAGAACTGTTCAACGAAACCCGTTCCATCTGGGAAACGGTGACGTCTCTGAATGAACAGGGTTATGCTCTGGTGGCGTTTCTGATTGTGACCTTCAGTGTGGTTATCCCGGTACTGAAAGGCCTGACCATTCTGTTCACCTGGCTGTGGCCCAGCGATCTGCCGCTGGCGCATTGTCGGTGCGATCAGTAAGTGGTCGATGGTGGATGTGTTTGTTGTCGGAATTCTGGTGGCCTTTCTGACGGCGAAAGCGACTGCTGAAATGCAGGCAACCTTACTGGATGGTTTCTGGTGGTTCCTCGGCTTCTGTATTCTGTCGATTATCTCCGGACAGTTACTGGCCATGCACAAACTGGGACGCTGACCCGCGTTCCTGTTCTCATTGTCTATACTGGAAGCGCTGATTGATTTTCGGAGGCTTCCAGTGACGACCATTCCTCTTCATCATATCCTGCTCAAGAGCCCTCTGCTGGCCGAGGATATTCTTAAAGAGCTTAACCTCGGCGCCCGCTTCGAGGATCTTGCCGCTGAGCACTCTGCTTGTCCGTCAGGAACAAACAAGGGGTTCGCGGGCCATCATGATATCGATGAGTTACCCGAAGCTATGATACAGGCGATGCAAACCTACGAGGGTAGCAGCGCCTGGATCGGTCCGGTACAGACACCCTACGGTTACCACATTATCCGCCCAGCCGGACAGATTGGTGAACTTCGGCAAAAGATTGATGACGTCGGTTCTCACGAACATCAGCCAGCAGAAAAGCTCTCAGAAGAATCCGATGAGACCGCAGTTAATCCGGAGTAAGTACCCGGATCAAAGCCTCAGACGCGGATGCCGCACCGTAACAGGTTTGCACAAATTCCAATTCTCCCCAGCACTCGAATCTCAGTCTGGGTAAGCTAATACGCCAGTGCCCATCACTGGTATTCAGGCACTGCACGCCTTCTGTGAATTCGTCACCCAACCAGTCAAAATCGAAATCCGACCACAGTTTCACGACAGCAAATGTGCGTGGAACCGACAAAAAATCACGGTGTATTTCATACACTAACCAATGCGGCGAAATATCATCACCGCGCGCGATCAGCAAGCAGTTGTCTGCCTGCTCGTTCAGATCCGGTGTCGGTAGTCTGCTCATGGATTCCTATCACTCATCAGGCTGAATGCCAGCCAGATCACACAACACATCAATAAACGCCTCACACGCTACGACAGAAGCACTTTCATCCATCGTGTGATACCCCGTTGTCGGTATCTGCAGCGTGGTGCCATCCACTAACCCACCGGAGGCAGAAATGATGCGCCCCATTTCGGTTGATCCTAATGACTTAGGCGCTTCCCCCCGGGCTTCCAGTTTTGCATTCTGTGCTTTGATGTAGCTGTCTTTGTACTGGTAACTGATGCCCATTCTCTCACAGGTTTCCGCCAGCTGCCGAGTCAGCTCTTTATTAAACCCGGCATTGGCATCACGATGACGCAACGTCAGTGTATGCTCGCGCGCCGTTGGCACATCCGGGAACGGACTGGTATCCACAACCACCAGCTGGTTTGTCGATCCACCAAAACGTCGGAACCACTCAAGAAGATAACGCCAACTGCGCCCCGCCTCTTCCTGTGCCGTGAAAAATGCGGTGCCTTCAAAACCCAGCTCAAACATATACACCAGCATGGCGGCCGTCAGTACGTTGTCCATCTGCCCGGTCACGCTGTCATCGGTAATCCGCAAGTCATCCTGAAAGGCAACCGGCGTACCTGCCACCAGATGTTCCAGTCCTTCAAGTTCAAAAATGAGGTTATTACGGTGCGGACACACGTACGTCTGACGGATACTGCCACGGCCACGGTACATGCCCGACCAAGGCTCATAGGCAAAGACCTTCTCGTCCCCCATGCGGTCAACAATCAGCTGCATCAGTTCTTCGGAAACGGAGTTACCTAACAGATCAGAGCGACCGCCGGAGACAAACGCCGCGTATTGGAATTCGTTCGGGCCGGTACAGATCAGGCCATGGCGGTCGATGTGAGCCGACAGCATTAACGAATGCGGGCGCTTACCCTGCGCCACCAGCACCCCTTCGTACCACTTTACGTCGGCACCGCGTTCTTCCAGCGCTCGCTGCAATACCCGGAAAAACGAATGCTCTGCCCCCACCACAGACGGCGCGCGCGCAAGGATGGTCAGAAGATCACGAAATGATTGAGATAACACGGCAGTCCGCCTCTGTAGGTACTGGTTGGTATGGTTAAGATGCGCAGATAGTTGCACCTGTTCCGTTCGAGGTAAAACGAGATTTATTTATCGTGCAGATAAGAAAATGTTACTATGAGCGCTCTCTTAGGGGAGTAATCTGCCGTCACGGCCATTCTGCCGTCACGGCCATTCAGGCTGCTGATTCCGGTGTCTGTATCAACATAATTGAGCCTCAAGCTCATGGTGCAGGCGTCCCGTCATCGGGATTGATGAGACCTGAGATAACGACGCAGTCGCTGGGCGATGCTGTGCCGTTATCCTGTGCTCATCATCGCCCGGACTATTTTTATGATTGATATTACAACCTTCAGCGCCTCGCCATTTCTTGCCTCTACCGTCGCTGTTGCCATCGCTGAAGTCGGCGATAAGACCCAGCTTTTGTCTCTGTTACTCGTTGCCCGTTTCCGCAATAAATGGGCGATCATTGGCGGCATTCTCGTTGCCACACTGCTGAATCATGGACTCTCGAGCTGGGGAGGTATCTGGCTTGGAGAGAATATGGACAACTGGCTGTCAGGCAACGTCGCCGACTATGTTCTCGCCGGGTCCTTTGCACTGATGGCACTCTGGGTATTGATTCCGGATAAAGAAGATGACGACGACGATAACTTCGCTAAATACGGTGCCTTTATCGCCACCACACTGCTGTTCTTTATTGCCGAAGTCGGAGATAAAACTCAGATAGCCACGGTGATTCTCGCCGCTGAATTTCAGAGCTTTTTCTGGGTTACCGCGGGCACCA
>PDUK01000081.1 GCA_006212115.1 Thalassolituus sp.
TCGGCATGCACCCATAGCTTTGTAATCAACGTCGAATCCAGATCATCCCCGAATTCTGGTCGCTCTCAGCCAGGAGCTGGATCATTTCTGATCCGTGTTCTTTATATGGGGCCAAGTAGTGGAAGTTCAACCCCAGAACACGCGCTAATGTAGCACAGTCGTACACGTGGTGTCAGCGTACCGAGTGCTTCATTATGCGTTCTTTCTGCTTCGCCCAGTCACGGTCTTTAGCGGTATTGCGCTTGTCATGGCTTTGCTTACCTTTGGCAAGTGCGATTTCCGCTTTGACGTGGTGACCTTTCCAGTACAGGGCAGTACAGACACAGGTGTAGCCTTTTGCCTGTACCTTCTGGGCGTAGCGCTCGATTTCACGGCGATGCAAAAGCAGTTTGCGTTGACGTCTTGGTTCCGCAACGACGTGAGTAGATGCCTGCGTCATGGGTGTGATCTGCGCATTGTGCAGCCACGCCTCGCCACGGTGAAATTCGATAAAGGAGTCCAGCAGCTGACCTTTGCCTTCCCGCAGCGATTTCACTTCCCATCCGAGTAACTCAAGGCCTGCCTCAAGTTTGTCTTCGAGAAAGTAATCGTGCTTGGCTTTTTTGTTCAGCGCGATGGTGGAGGAGCCGCTATTGGCTTTTTTCTTTTTACTCATTCGCTGAGTATAACTGACACTCAGGCCGAAGGGCAGAGGGGGTCGCTTGAGGCAAGGCGGTAAATGCCGGACAATGGCCAGCGTCAAAGAATAAGGAAAAGAGTATGGCGTCGGACAAACGTGGCATGCACGGTATCTGGGCGAGTCGTTGGACTTTTATTCTCGCGGCAGTGGGGTCTGCTGTCGGGTTAGGCAATATCTGGAAGTTTCCCTATATCACGGGTGAATACGGTGGCGGAGCGTTTGTGCTGGTCTACCTGCTGTGTATTTTGTCTGTGGGCATTCCGGTCATGATGGCTGAGGTGCTGTTGGGGCGTAAGGCTCGGATGAGTCCTATCAATACCATGCACCGTCTCACTGAGAAGTACAAAGCCCCGGCCTTCTTTTCGGGGATTGGCTGGATGGGCGCGGTCGCGGGATTCTTTATTCTGTCTTTTTACAGCGTGATCGCTGGTTGGACCCTGTACTACTCACAAGAGATGGTGACGGGAACCTTCGTTAACATCTCGGCGGATGACGCCGGTGCGGTGTTTGGCGGCCTGCTGGGTGATCCGGCGACCTTGATTGCCTATCACACCTTATTCCTGTTTCTGGTTGGCTTCGTTATCTCCCGCGGCGTACATCGGGGCCTCGAAACCTCACTGCGTCTGTTGATGCCGCTTCTTTTCGTGATGTTGTTGGTGTTATTGGGGTACAGCCTGACTACGCCCGGTTTTGCTCAGGGTTGGGACTTCCTGTTCAGGTTTGAACCGGAAAAACTTTCTGAAGAAGCCATCATTACCGCGCTTGGTCACTCCTTTTTCACTCTGTCATTGGGTATGGGCGCCATCATGGCGTATGGCGCCTATATGCCTGCGAACTCACGTCTGGGTAAAACGATTCTGACAGTGGGCGCGCTGGATACTCTGGTTGCGCTGGTAGCAGGTTTAGTGATCTTCCCGATTGTGTTCTCCAATGGACTGGAGCCGGGTGCAGGTCCGGGATTGATGTTCCAGACGCTACCGATCGCCTTTGGTCAGTTACCCGGAGGCATCATTATAGGTACTGCGTTCTTTGTGCTGGTGGCGATCGCTGCGTGGAGTTCGGCAATTTCGCTGGCCGAACCAGCCGTTGCATGGGCTGTTGAAAAGGGCTTCAGCCGGGTGCGAGCGACTATAACTGTATGCTCTTTGGCCTGGGTCCTCGGCCTTGGCACGGTGATGTCTTTCAACCACTGGGAGAACCACCAGTATTTCGTGACGGTAACGGGTATTGATCAGGAGGGCGAGGTTGCCTTCGAGGATCTGCGCCTGTACGCCGATGTTGAGGTGCTGAGATCAACACTGGGCACGACCGGCGGCCTGACGTACGAAGTAAAAGGCAAAACCTTCTTTGACGTACTGGACTTTCTGACAACGAATATCCTGCTACCGCTGGGCGGTGTTCTGATATCACTGTTTGTTGGATGGTTTATGACGCGTCGCGCGATTGCTGATGAAGCCCGGATGAAAAGCGAGCGCATGCTCAGCCTGTGGCGGTTTATGATTCGTTTTGTGGCGCCACTCGCGGTATTATTCGTCATATACAACGGCCTGATCTGACAGGTCGGTAGGTTTGACAACTGGTTGGATCAGATGACCCGTATTTCCCGTAGTGCGCTGGTTATGCACAGCGCCGAACGAATGTTCGACTTAGTAAACGACGTACGTCGATACCCTGAATTCCTGCAGGGTTGCGAAGCAACCCATGTGATCGAAGAATCCGACACCACGCTGGAAGCTCGCTTAACCCTTGCGAAAGCTGGGTTTGAGCAGAGTTTTACCACACGCAATGCATTACAGCGCCCCGAAAAGATGACTATTACCCTCGTCGAGGGGCCGTTCAGCAAATTTACCGGTACCTGGCACTTCCAGGCTCTGTCGGATGAAGCCTGTAAGGTGACACTTGAGTTGGAATTCGAAATGGCGAGCAAGATTGCTGGCGCGGCCATGGGGGCCTTGTTCAAGCAGGTGGCGGGAATGATGGTGGATTCATTTGTTAAGCGAGCAGGTGAAATCTATGAGTAATACGATCAAGGTTGAGGTTGCCTACGCGCTACCGGAAAAACAGCTTATTGTGGCGGTTGATGTGCCAGACGGTACCACATTGTCTGAGGCTGTTCGTTTGTCGGGCATCACTAATGAGTTTCCGGATCTCGACCTCAGCAAGGCGAAGTACGGCATTTTCTCTAAAGCTGTCAGAGCCCCAGATAAAGAAATTCTGAGAGAGGGGGATCGGATCGAAATCTATCGACCGCTCCTGATCGATCCTAAGCAGGCCCGTGCTAACCGCGCGGCGAAGGAGAAAGGCGCCAGCGACTGAACGTCGCTGGTGCACTTATGTTCTGCAGCGAATGTGAAGATTACTCTTCCAGGCTGGGAATAGCTGATGCGCGTTCTTCAGCCGGAACGTCGCTGGTTTGGTTTTCTTCACTGAATTCTTCAGCGGGTAGCTCACCCGTGTAATGGCTGAACAACTGGCTGTCGTCGAAGTGAAGCGTGACCTGATAGCGCTTGGTCACTTTATCGCGGGTTTCCAGAGTGTAGAGGTAGTTCCAGCGTTGCTCGGAGAAGGGATTGCGCGCAACGGGATTGCCCATCAAATAAATGACCTGACGTTCAGTCATACCGGCTTCAAGCTGGTCAAGCATGTCCTGGGTCACAATGTTGCCTTGTTGCACATTGAGTTTGTACACGCCGGGGAATGTGCAGCCAGAAAGGGTTGCAAAACCCAGTAAACCGGTCAGAATTAGAGCTCGCATAGTCAGGATAACGTCCAGGCACTGTTTAAAGTTGCCGAGATGATACCTGAACACCCGGTCCACTGTGAAATGATAGAGGAATACCGTGTCAGAACAGAACATGGAACTTCGCAAAGCTGGCCTTAAGGTCACCTTGCCACGAGTCAAAATTCTCAGCATTCTTGAGAGCAACCCAGATGCCCATATGAGTGCAGAAGACGTCTATCGCTCACTGATTGACTCTGGTGAAGATATTGGTCTGGCGACGGTATATCGCGTATTGACCCAGTTTGAGACTGCGGGTCTGGTTGAGCGCCACAACTTTGATGGTGGGCATTCGGTATTTGAGCTGGCGCGTGGTGACCATCACGATCACATGGTGGATGTCGACGATGGTTCAGTGATTGAGTTCTCTAACGAACAGATTGAGCGCCTGCAGCATGAAATTGCTGAGCAACATGGCGTCGAACTGGTCGATCATAGCCTGGTGCTATACGTTCGCAAGAAGTCGTAAGTCAGCGCCAAGTGCTACACAGAAAAGAGCCGCATTTGCGGCTCTTTTCGTTTTCACCTGTTAGTTTTTCGCAAGCGTTAGCATTTCTCCTGCATGGGCCAACGTTTGCTGTGTAATTTCAACACCACCCAGCATGCGTGCCAGTTCTTCCTGTCGCTGAACATCACTCAGAATACGAATATTAGTGTGAGTCGCCGAATCACCGCTGACCTTACTGACTTGGAAATGGTTGTGTGCCTGCGCTGCAACTTGAGGCTGATGGGTCACACACATAATCTGCGCTTTTCCTCCGAGCTCTCGCATAAGTCGTCCAACCCGCTCTGCAGTACCACCACCCACTCCGACATCGACCTCATCGAAGATCAGGCATGGGGTGTGTGAGGTGGCTGCTGTGACTACCTGAAGTGCAAGACTGATTCGGGACAGCTCACCCCCGGATGCGACCTTCGCCAGCGGACCGGCAGGCATGCCGGGGTTAGTTTGAACTTCAAAGCCGACGAAGTTCAGGCCGTGTGGGCTGAGCTCTTTCTCACTTAACTGATCGCAGCGTGTTTTAAAAACCGCTTTGCCAAGGCCCAAAGAATCGAAGTGAGCACCGACGGCATCACTCAATTTGTTGGCCGCTGTCTGGCGCTTCGCAGACAACTGCAGAGCGTCTTTCATGCACCGTGATTTGAGCTCAGCCACCTCAGCTTCCAGTGATTCAAGATCATCATCTGACAGACTCATTGCAGCCAGTGCCGCTTCTTGTTCCTGCCAGTGCGCGTACAGCGACTCTGGTCGGATCTGATGTTTGCGCGCCATGCTGTACAGTTCACTGAGGCGGGTGTCGACTTGCTGCAACCGGTGAGGATTCATATCAATATTATCGAGGTAACGTTGCAGAGAACTGGCCGCTTCGTCGAGCTGGATCTGCGCCTGATTCAACATATCCCGCACTTCGTCGAGCAATGGGTGAGTATCATCAATGTTATCGACTTCCTGCAGAGCCCGGTGAATCATCTGGCTGGCGGCGTCGTCACCTGAATCTCCGCCGTTACAGACGATCATGGCTGACTGCCCGCAGAGTAATGTGTTCTCTGCACCTGACAGTCGCTTTTGTTCCATCTCGAGTTCGTTGAGTTCGTCTTCTTTCAAATCGAGCTCACGCAGCTCGCTCACCTGATACTCAAGCAGTTGTCGTTGAGCGAGAAGTTCGCTGCTGGATTCACGCAAAGTATGTAGGCGCTTTTCTTCTTTCTTCCAGGCTGAGAAACCTTGGCGAACGCCTGTAGACAGTGGTGTGAGGCCAGCGTACGCATCGAGGATTTCGCGAGCCGCCTCTTTTTCCAACAATCGTTGATGTGCGTGCTGCGAATGTATTCCGATAAGATGTTGACCCAGATCGCGTAGGTCGGAGGCAGAAACAGGGCGACCATTGACGTAGCCGCGAGACCGCCCCTCGGCGGAGATCACACGTCTTAAAATGACATTGTCGTCCTCAGCGGGAAGGTCGTGCTGCTTTAACCAGTCGAGGGCCGCTGCATTGACCGTAAACGTTGCCGCCACGTCGGCCTTGTCCTGCCCTTGGCGCACAGCACCGGCTTCGGCGCGCTGTCCGAGTGTCAGGCCTAGCGCACCCAGCAGAATTGACTTCCCCGCGCCGGTTTCACCGGTGATAACCGTCATGCCCTTTGAGAAATCAAGCTCCATATGCTCGATCAGGGCAAATTGATGAATCGACAGTGAGGTCAACATACGACGTCCTCTGGTCTGAATGTATATACAGTGTTTTTATATACAGTATCGTTGCCTGTCAAGATATTTTCCATCAATGAGGAGGTGGGACAGGGGTTGAACTGCCAACAGCCGGCCCCATATAGCCGACAGCGATATGAACAAACACCGATGACAGAGGTGACTGATGTCTGAAGAACAGAAACCCCAGGAAGAAATTCTGGAAGAAACCGCCGAACAGGAAAACACTGAAGAGGCAACGGTAGAAGCTGAAGCCCCTGCGGATGCTGAATTGGAAGCGGCTCGCGCTGAAGCGGCTGAAGCCAAAGATCAGGTCCTGCGTGTGCAGGCTGAAATGCAGAATGTTCGCCGTCGTGCTGAACAGGACGTTGAGAAGGCGCACAAATTCGCGGTTGAGAAATTTGCCAATGAAATGCTGACTGTCGTCGACAACCTGGAGCGCGGACTTGCTGCGGCACCAGAGGAAGAAGCGACCAAGGCAATCCGCGAAGGTATGGAGATGACTCTGTCAGGACTGATCAGTTCCCTCGAGCGCTTCAAAGTCGAACAGGTTAATCCAGAGGGTGAACCCTTCAATCCTGAACTGCATCAGGCGATGAGCATGGTTGAGAACGCGGAGTTGGCACCAAATACGGTGATGGCGGTTATGCAGAAGGGTTACACCCTGAACGGTCGTTTGTTGCGTCCGGCGATGGTTATGGTCAGCAAGGGTGCTGCTCAGATCGACGAGAATGCCTGATAAAAAGTATGGAATAAGGTCTTGAAAGGGGAAAACCCGGCCTTATATAGCTAACAACGACAGATAAAGCTGTTTTTACAAAGATTTAAGAGAGCCGCAAAGGCGGCAAATTGGAGATTCAATTATGGGTAAAATTATTGGTATCGACCTCGGCACCACTAACTCATGTGTCGCAATTATGGACGGCGAGAAAGCGCGTGTAATTGAGAACGCTGAAGGCGATCGCACAACGCCATCTATCATCGCTTATACCGATGACGAAACTCTGGTCGGTCAGTCTGCAAAGCGTCAGGCGGTAACCAACCCTCAGAACACTCTGTTTGCGGTTAAACGTCTGATCGGTCGTCGCTTTAAGGACGAAGTTGTACAGAAAGACATCAAAATGGTGCCTTACAAGATCGTCGAAGCAGGCAACGGTGATGCGTGGGTTGAAGTGAAAGGCGAAAAGTTTGCGCCACCACAGGTATCTGCAGAAGTTCTGAAGAAAATGAAGAAAACTGCAGAAGATTACCTCGGTGAGCCAGTAACTGAAGCGGTGATCACTGTACCAGCATACTTCAACGATTCTCAGCGTCAGGCAACTAAAGACGCCGGTAAGATCGCAGGCCTCGAAGTTAAGCGTATTATCAACGAGCCAACTGCAGCGGCGCTGGCGTACGGTATCGACAAGCAGGCGGGTGACCGTACTATCGCGGTATACGACCTCGGTGGTGGTACCTTCGATATCTCTATCATCGAAGTTGCGGACGTAGACGGCGAGAAGCAGTTTGAAGTTCTGGCGACCAACGGTGACACCTTCCTCGGTGGTGAAGACTTTGATCTGCGTTTGATCGAATACCTGGCAGATGAATTCAAGAAAGAAAGCGGTATCGATCTGCACAACGATCCGCTGGCCCTGCAGCGTCTGAAAGAGGCCGCAGAAAAAGCGAAAGTTGAGCTGTCTTCAAGCCAGCAGACTGACGTGAACCTGCCGTACATCACTGCAGATGCGTCTGGTCCTAAGCACCTGAACGTCAAAGTGACCCGCGCGAAGCTGGAGTCTCTGGTAGAAGAGCTGGTTAAGCGTTCACTTGAGCCTTGCCGCACTGCACTGGCGGATGCTGACCTGAGCGCATCAGAAATCGACGAAGTGATTCTGGTGGGTGGTCAGACTCGTATGCCAATGGTTCAGAAGAGCGTTGCTGAATTCTTCGGTAAAGAGCCACGCAAAGACGTTAACCCAGACGAAGCGGTTGCAGTAGGTGCATCGATTCAGGGTGCGGTACTGTCTGGCGACGTGAAAGACGTACTGCTGCTCGACGTAACACCACTGACCCTGGGTATCGAAACTATGGGTGGCGTAGCCACACCGGTGATTGAGAAAAACACCACGATTCCTACTAAGAAGTCGCAGGTTTTCTCAACCGCAGAAGACAACCAGACCGCAGTAACCATTCACGTGGTTCAGGGTGAGCGTAAGCAGGCGTCACAGAACAAGTCACTGGGTCGCTTTGACCTGGCCGATATCCCGCCAGCAGCACGTGGTATGCCACAGATCGAAGTAACCTTTGACATCGATGCCAACGGTATCCTGAACGTTAGCGCGAAAGACAAGGCGACGGGCAAAGAACAGTCCATCGTGATTAAAGCGAACTCCGGTCTGAGCGACGAAGAAATCGAACAGATGGTATCTGACGCGGAAGCCAACGCAGAAGCGGATAAGAAGTTCGAAGAAATGGTTCAGGTTCGCAACACAGCGGATGGCCTGATCCACGCGACTCGTAAGACACTGGAAGAAGCCGGCGATAAAGCGACCGATGAAGAGAAATCTGCCATCGAAGCAGCCATCGCTGATCTGGAAGAAGCATTGAAAGGCGATGACAAAGAAAACATCGAAGCCAAGACCAATGCACTGACAGAAGCATCTTCATCTCTGGCGCAAAAACTGTACGCAGAGCAGGCAGCACAGGCTGAAGCAGCCGGTGGTGCGGATCAGGCGGAAGGCAGCGCTCAAGACGACGATGTGGTAGACGCTGAGTTCGAAGAAGTTAAAGACAAGTAAGGTCTGAGCTACCTGCGTTGCAGGGCCTGTGTTGGATTTTATTTCGGGA
>PDUK01000205.1 GCA_006212115.1 Thalassolituus sp.
TGCGCGCCTGAAGGCTCAATAAACTTGAAACCACCTGAAGATTATTTTTTACACGGTGATGAACTTCGTTAAGAAGAGACGTCTTTTCTTTCAACGCTTTGATAAGGCTCGCCTGGATCTGCTTCTGAATCGAAATATCAACTACCGTTGCGAGAACCCGAGTTCCTTCCGGGAACTGCAAAGGCGTCAGCGCAACCTCAACCGGGAATTCAGAACCATCACGGCGACAAGCCATTAATTCACGCATAGCCGCCATGGCTCGTGGGACTGGACTTTCCTGATAACGCGAGCGTTCTTTGCGATGCTGATCACGCAGGTGTGCAGGGATAAGATCTTCGATTGAGCAGGAGTAAAGTTCGGATAGCGAGTAACCAAACATACTGGCCATACTTGGGTTGGCCAGCATGATTTCCCCGTACTCATTGATCATCACCAGACCATCAGCGGTAGAATCAAACACGCGGCGGAAACGTTTTTCACTGAGCGTCAGCTCGGCTTCCCGACTCTTTCGTTCTGAGACATCATTGGCTGAGGCCACCAGATGAGTGACTTCGCCATCAGCGCCAAGCAGCGGCGAAATCATAAAATCAATCGTAATGCGGGTATCACCCACGGTACGGATAGGCACGTCGTAGCGAACCGTTTCACCAGCTCCGGCACGAATGACCGCGGAACGCAATTGCATCTGAATTTTTGGCGAGTAGTTCCACCAAATGCAGTCCCAGAAACGCTTGCCGACGACATCGGCGAGATCAATGCCCGCAGCCTCTAACGGTGCCCGGTTAGCATCGATCAGGAGGCCGTCTGGAGAGAGAATGCCGACAAAGGTAAACAGGCTGTCGAGAATACGTCGCTGAAGCTCATGAGCTTCTTCCCGAGTGCGCTTGAGTTCATACTCGAGCGTCCGGTTAACCGCCATAACCAGAATTCCAGCAACCTGACCCGGCGAAGAAAAAAAAAAAATCGGAAGATACGATGCTTCCCAGAAAGAGTCCTGGCCAACTACGCTGGGCGTCTCACCGGCAACCTCAAGGTTTCTTACAGGCTCACCGGTATCAATAACTTCTTTAAGGATAGGCGTAATCAGAGGAGCTAACTTGGGCAGCACTTCTGAGACTGTCTTGCCGACGTGCTCCTCTGCGGACACGCCATTAAAACGAGCCAGTAATGAATTCAACTCCAGATACCGCAATTCAGTATCAAGAATCGCAATACCCATGTCCTCGGAACTCAACAAGGCGTCAAACGCCCCGGACTTCAGCCCCGTCAAATCCCTCTGCTCTGTTACCGCCATTGCTTGCTCCCGCGCTTTCAGCGCCGCATAGCCCCTGTAACATCAGGTTAGTCGACTTTTATTGTTCTAAGAATATTTTGGTCTCAATGACCAAAATATTCACCCGTCAGACATTACCAGCCAGACTTTTGTTCCGGGAAGTGAAAATTAATCTCTTTTACTGAAACTGACTGTTCACACTGAATAACTTGGCCCGAACGGCCCGCCGATAGTCAGATGGCGCCACTCCCTGCCAGCGGCGAAATACGCGACCAAAGTGACTGGCGTCACTGAACCCACAAAGCTGGGCAACCTCTGCCACAGAAAGGTCACTGTTTTTAAGCCACTCTTTACCAAAGCGACACTTCAGATGCAGCAGGTACTGGCCTGGGGATTCGCCGGTCACTTTCTTAAAACGGCGGCTTAGCTGTCTGGGGCTTAGCCCAGCGATCTGAGATATCCGGTCCATCGACAAAGCATCCTGCCAGTGCTGGTGCAACCAACTCTGTGCGAGTGCTATGGCTTCATCAGCGTGCTGTGGAGCTCCTTCAGTAAACACTCTCTTATCAAAGGACATTCGCGCTTCCGGCGAGAACTGCCGTTCTACGTACGCTGCGGTTTCGTTATTAAAGAACGTACCGATCAGGTGAATCATCAGGTCAGCGCCCGAGTTGATACTGGCAGCACAATAAATACGCCCTGCCTGTGTCAGTAAATGATCTCGCTGCAGGCGAACGTCCGGGAAGTCATGAGTAAATGCATCCAGTGCATGCCAATGTGTGGTCGCTGCCTGACCATTGAGCAGACCCGCCTTCGCCAGAAGCCACGCCCCTGTGCCGATACTCATTACGGCCGCCCCCTCGGCATAACGCTGCCTGAGCCATTCGCAGACAGGATCTGATGAATCAAGCTTCCGCAATGGGTTGCGCCACATCGCAGGCACAATCACCAGGTCAGTTTCCAGTACGCTCTCCAGAGGCGTTCCAGCCTCAACCTTAAGCCCACCGATTGGCTGACAACAGTCGGATGTCGCTACTGCTTCAACATTAAGGTTCAGTCGGGTACGTGTTCTCGAACGATGGTAGCTCACCGCGGCGTGGAGCATTTCAAGCGGCATTGCCAGACTCGATAGGAGCATCTGATCAAGCTGTAGCACGCTGACATGAAAGTCAGATCGATTTAGCAAGAACACCTCCAGATGTGCCAAATATGGCTTTTAAATACCACTATACGTCTTTTTTATTCTATTTTATTCTATTCCGAAGAACTGAAAGCGGAGCACACTGTGTGGGCACACTCGGGCGAACGCCCAAAACCTAGCTTGATTATATGCCGGAGGCCACTGTGTCTGATTCAACTTACTCTCCTGAAATCACCGATGTAGTGATTGCCGCATTCGGCGGTATCAACGCCGCCGGGCGTGCCTCCGGCCATCAGGCATATCGACGGATCATTTACGATGCACTCTCCCCTGTTCAGCAAGCTGAACTGCAAAATGAGTTGGCCAACCTGACCGACCAGCCTCCTCACGAAGTTCTCAATAACTCCCTCGTCCGGGCCTGGGACAAAGACTGCCCTGACCTCCGAGGCTGGAATCCGGACGCCATGATTTTCAACGAGATTCAGGAGGAAGACGGCGCACAAGCAAAAGAATCAAACATAGATAACGGTATAACTTCGACAGATAAAACCACGCCCAGCAAACTCTATCGGGAAACCTACAAACGCTGCGATGTGCAAAGCGCTGGTCAGATCCCGATCGGGTTTGACGTGGCCAGTCTCTACAACTCGAAACACCATCCTCGCGGCTTACAATTGGCGCTCTACGCTGCCGCCGATGCGCTGGGCAACCTGGGCATGAGTGCCGATGAGATTAAACAGCACCTCTGCCCTGATGACATCGCTGTCTATATGGGTTCAACGGCGGGTCAGCTAGATATGCAGGGGTTCGGCGGCATGTTGTCCGCCCCCTTAATGGGCCAGCGCAACACATCCCGCCAGTTACCAATGGGTATATCCACCATGCCCGCCGACTTTATCAACGCCTACCTGCTTGGTAACGCTGGAGCCACCGGAAGCAACAACGGCGCCTGTGCCAGCTTCCTCTACAACCTGCGTATGGCACTTGATGATATCCGCAGCGGGCGCCGCAAGCTTGTCCTCACGGGTAATAGCGAAGCGCCACTCATCCCGGGCATTGTTGAGGGCTTTAATGCGATGGGAGCACTCGCTACCGAAGAGCGCCTGCAAAAACTTGAAGGTCTGAGCAACAATCAAC
>PDUK01000206.1 GCA_006212115.1 Thalassolituus sp.
TAATCCACATAACATCGGCCATCGCGTAGTAGGCCACCAGCTCTTCAAACGGAACAGCCCGGAAAAAGAATTGCACTGGCGTCCAGCCGACATGTGCGTACTTGCCATTAATACGACCCACCGCTTGCTCAATTTCGTTCTGCAGCTCGTTGTACACCGTCATTTCTTTCGCAGCGGGTACGCACACAGTTACGAGCGTTACTTTACCGTGCAGCTCTGGGTGATCTTCCATAAGCCGTTCAAAGGCCTCCAGCTTAGCTGGTATTCCTTTTGTATAATCGAGACGTTCGACCGACAGCACCAGTTTAACGCCGTGCAACTCTTCCCGTAGTTCCTGCATACGGTTCTGAATTTCAGGTTTTTCTAACGCCGTATCAACGCGTTTCAAATCCAGACCAACCGGGTGGGCACCCAGTCGGATGGTGCGATCGTTGACTTTAATCTCGGTCGTCATTTCATCCAGGCCCACAGCGCAGCCGTAGGTCAGGAAGCGTGGCGCACAGCCAGATTTTTCAGCCACTTCAAATGGCATGACGCCTTTTGCTACATCAATAAAGTTTTCTGATTGACGCGGAATATGAAAGCCAATGTAGTCACATTGCAGCAGGCTACCGAC
The DNA here is from genome assembly GCA_006212115.1 of Thalassolituus sp. Lineage (GTDB taxonomy): Bacteria > Pseudomonadota > Gammaproteobacteria > Pseudomonadales > Oceanobacteraceae > Thalassolituus. Next base: position 617 of record PDUK01000206.1, read on the forward strand.
AATTTCTTTTCTCCACGGCAGCACATTAAATACATCAGCGGATGGGAAATACGTATGGTGGAAAAATGCGATATTCAAATCCGGGCGAATTTCACGCAGGTACGCTGGCACCATCCACAGGTTGTAGTCGTGCAGCCATACGGTTGCGCCCTCTGCAGCTTCTTTAGCCGTCTGTTCAGCAAACTTACGATTTACCTCACAGAATACATTCCAGTGCTCTTCCACGAAGCTCGCCCGCTCCCAGAAGGTATGCAAGGTTGGCCAGAAAGCTTCTTTCGAAAAACGTTTATAAAAAATATCGACTTCGTCTTTGGTCAAGGCAACACGCGCGGCTACCAGGTTAGGATATTGCTCTTTATCGACTTCAGTATGAACTTCAAACTCTTTCAACGACGGGTCTGTAATCGACCAGGCAACCCAGGCGCCTTTTCTGCCATCTTTAAAAAAGCTGGCAAGCGTCGGAATAATACCGTTAGGAGAACGGTGATTGCGGCGTTTCATCTCACCATCTTCGATGTATTCTTCATAAGGCAGGCGGTGATAGACAATCACGAGATCGGATGCACCAGGTTCGATGTCACCGCGCCCTTCGGCATCAATACCTTCAACACCTAAAAAACCGAAGTGACTGATCGCTTCCAGGATGCCCCCGGCACCGGGTGCCGCTGCATGATACACACGCGCACGACCTTCTGTCGCTTCGGTCAGGCCCTTTTCAGACTCACCTACGCAGACACCAATAAAATCATGCTCGTACATCGATAAATCGTTCAGGGTGTCACCGGCCACCATCACATCTGCTTTGTCGATACTGAGATGCTCAACCAGCGCGGTCAGCGTCGATCCTTTGTTCACGTTACGCGGCAAAAAATCCAGATAGAGATCCGCTGAATAGAGTACGTCGCAGTCGAGCTTCTCACCGATCGCCTCAAGTTCCTCGCGGTGCTTTTCCATGATATCGGGTGCAACAAAATACGAGCAGCGACGTTCCTGTGGAACATCCTGACGCGACGCACCAACCCCTCTATGTGCTCTACCGCAGCATGAATTGTGTATTCACCGGGCCACTTATCATCAATACGTGACTGCACTTCACCAACCGGGTGCAGAGTCTCGCCATTGACGACGGTGCAGCCAACATCACAGATGATATATTCAGGCTGAGGAATGATTGGGTCAGCCAGCAACGGCATGACCGACTCCAGGCCTCGTCCGGTAACAAAAATAAGATCAATATCAGGGTGAGCGGCAATCAGTTGATAGAGTTGCTGACGTTGCTCCTGTGAGCCACCAAGAAAGGTTCCGTCCAGATCTGTTGCGAGTAACATAATTTTCTCCGCTATCCGCACCGCTCTTGCTTCAATCGATTATCTGTACCGACTACAGTGCGGGTTAATTAATAACCAGTTATGCGACCGCGATTATTTAGATGCTCCGGGATACCGCCGGGTCAGGGCGGCAGGTAATACCGGGCGACTGCACGAATGCAATCTGATACAGCCGGAGCTTTTCAGCTTTGAGCTGCCTGAGACGGAGGTGGTTCCCTGCTCTCCTCGTGAATATCTGCCTCGCCACTTGTTCCATGTGCCACGTCCGGAGCCAGATCTGGCGACTGCTCACTGTCATCCGGATGCATTTCCAGAGCAGTAGGCGTCGTTCTTACCATAGGTACGAACTGAGCTGGTTCGCCTGTCGTCTCGTCCTTTTGTCGTTGATGCATTTTCCATACCGCTACCATAAACAGAGTGCCCTGAACCGCAGCAAAGTACGCAGGCAGTGCACTTGCGCCGGTCATGGACATCAGTTGACCACTTAACGCGGGGCCGATCGCCGCACCAATTCCGTGCACCAAGAGTAACGCACTGCCCCCCGGAAGAATATCCCCACTTTCGAGGTGGTCAATCAAATGGGCGACAGCGACAGGGTAAACAGCAAACGCAAGACCACCGTACAATGCGATGGCCGCATAGAGAAAGTTAACACTGGCAAATGAAGCCGGGATAATCAACAGAGCTGAAACAGCTGCTGCCGCAACAATACCAGCCAGTACACGGCGGCGGTCAAAGCGGTCTGATAAACGCCCGACGGGATACTGCAGTAACGCACCACCGATAATGCCGGCGGTAACGAAGGTTGCGACTTCTGACGTCGGCAACCCGATGCGGGAAGCATACAGCGCGCTCATCCCCCAGAAGGCGCCCATTGCGAGACCAGAAAGGAAGGCCGCACTGATCGCTAACGGGGCGATTCTCCAGAGAAAACGTATCCCCAACCGTTTCACCTGCTGCACTTCCGGTGGCCCAAAACGGGTTCCCGTCACCGGTACCAGTGAGAGCGTTACCAGCACCGACGCCAAAGCAAACAACAGGTAACTGGATGCCGGAGCCAACGACATGAATTGCTGTGAAACCGCCAGAGCCCCCAGATTAACCACCATATACACGGCAAACACCTGGCCACGATTCTGCGGCGGGGTCGTGGCATTCAGCCAGCTTTCAATTACGGTATAGAGAATCACCAACGCGGTGCCGGTCAGGACTCTCAGCCCGCCCCACGCCCAGGGTGTCGCAAAAGCATCGTGCAACAGAACCGACACAGACCCCACCGCCGCGCACATGGCAAAGGTTCGTATATGCCCTACGCGACGAATCAGAGGTAACGCCAGAAAAGTGCCCACGAAAAAGCCAACGAAGTATCCCGACATAATCAGGCCCATTGCCTGATCACTAAAGGATTCCTCGCTGCCGCGGACAGCCAGCAACGTATTCAGAAGCCCGCTGCCTAGTAGCAACAGACTAACGCCTGCCAATAATGACAGGACGGGCCGCAGTTGTTTGAGCATGTGATACTTACCTATGGTAATGCCCGCGAGGTGGCGGGCCTCAAATACTTAGCAGGTAACAGAGACTTCTTCGAGCGTCTCAGTATCAAGATAGCTTAATGCGACAGTGTTAAAGTTCAGATCCACAAAAACTTCACAGTAGTATTCCGTGACGCCACGCCATGTGGACACTGCTGTCATTACTGGAGTGCAATTCGAAACGCCCATCAAATGCAGGGTAGTTCGAGCGGAACTCCATTAACTTCAGCAGGCGCTTTACAACCGGGCTTGTTAACGACTCTTTGGCCTCAGCGAGGCTGTAGTAATGGCGGTTAATGTCACGTAATTCGCCCGTTTCCTCCATCAGTTCTTCATCATTAACGCCCGCCAGTAAACCAACGTAATACACCTGAGGAATACCTGGTGTGAAGAACTGAATCGCGCGAGCCGCAATGTAAGCGTCATCGTTCTGCATCAGTGCATCGTAAAACGTACAGGTGATCTGATAAATCGCACCAACACTGTGAATATTCGCCGCAGACTTGCGCATAATCGGATCGGCACTGCGTTGCTGCAGGTTATCGATCAAAGCGGCAATTTTCTCTTCCGGCAGCACACCTTCAACGTCAGGAATACAGATACCATCGTGGGTATCGAGGACGGTGACCATATTACGAGGACACATGCGCAACCAGTGCTTCAGGTACACACTGTTTGCATCCAGTAGTGAGAACAGCACCAGCGGTGGTAACGCAAAGCCATATGGGTGCATATCACGACGACTGATGGCGTACTGATAACTGCTGTGGTCGTGCACCTCTGGCAAACAACGTGCACCGTGCTTTTGCGCCACCGAATTGACCCAATCGAGATTACGGTACATCAGGCTCGACCAGAAAACAACTGCTACCGACCCGCTTTGTGGTGTACCCAAAGGCATCAAGACGGAACAGATTCACACCTTTTGAGGCAAGGAACCCAATGTAATCTTCCATCAGTTCATAAGTAGCATCGGCTTCATAATTCAGATCAATCTGTTGCTCGGTAAATGTGCACCAGACACGCTCTGTCGAGCCATCGGCAAAGGTCACCTCACGGAAAGGTTCTTTCTCTTTGCGAATATGAATTTTCGCCATATCGTCCGGTGAAAACTCACCCATTTTATCGACGCGGACAAACAATTCAGCGTATTTCGATTCGTCTTTTTTCTGCAGAAAGTCCTGAAACTCTTCAGACTCGTCAGAAATATGATTCACGGTCAGATCAGCACAGATGTCGAACTGCGCAGCGATACGCTCAATGTCTGCCCAGCCTCCATACGCGGGATCTACCTCTTTGTGCGTAAGAGGTGAAAAACCAGCATCCGCATTAGACGGGTAGAATGGCAATATATGAACCCCCCCGACGGCAGTACTCAGGTGCTGTTCCATAAAACCAGCCAGATCTTTCAGGTCTTTACCAATGCGGTCTGGATAGGCAATTAGTTGTACGG
>PDUK01000207.1 GCA_006212115.1 Thalassolituus sp.
GCCAACACTTTGTGACCACCTTTATCGAAAACCTGAGCGGTGTCGATTTTGAGAATAAGAAAACCGTGCGTATCCGCGACCGTTACGACGCCAGCGTACCCGGAGTGATTGGGCCAGTGAGTCGTCAGAAATCGGTGTTTGTTGAAGACGCTAAGTTTCTGCGTAGTCAAACAGATAAACCGATTAAGTGGGCTCTGCCCGGGCCTATGACCATGGTTGATACCCTCTATGATGATTACTATCAGGACCGTAAGACACTCGCGTTCGTGTTCGCCAAAGCTCTGAATGAGGAAGCCCGAGAGTTACAGGCGGCCGGCGTTGATATTATCCAGTTTGATGAACCAGCCTTTAACGTATTCCTCGATGAGGTTAATGACTGGGGCATCGAGGCGCTGGAAATAGCGACGGAAGGTCTGACCTGTGAGACCGCGGTGCATATCTGTTATGGCTATGGCATTAAAGCAAATACCGACTGGAAAAAGACACTCGGGGCTGAGTGGCGTCATTACGAAGCAACGTTTCCCGCGATTCAGAATTCCAGCATTAATATTGTTTCACTTGAATGCCACAACGGCCGTGTCCCGATGGAAGTTCTGACTCTACTTAAGGGTAAGAAGATTATGGTTGGCGCCATCGACGTAGCAACCGATACGATTGAAACGCCAGAAGAAGTCGCGTCGACTCTTCGTGAAGCACTGAAATATGCAGATGCCGATAAAATTTACCCTTGTACTAACTGTGGTATGGCTCCTCTTTCACGGGAGATTGCACATCAGAAGTTGCAAGCTCTGGCGGCTGGTGCTGAGATCATTCGCAAAGAACTGGCGGACTAAACATGGATATTATTGAGTTTATGTCGGGTCACCTGATGACCATTCTGGCATGACCATTCTGGCATTAGCAGTCACAGGGGTATTCGCTGGGATTCTTGCTGGGCTATTGGGTGTCGGCGGCGGCATTGTGATTGTGCCTGTGCTGTATTTCCTGTTTCAGGGGTTTGGCGTATCAGCCGACTCAGCCATGTTAGTCGCGACGGCTACCTCACTCGCAACTATTATTCCGACCTCCATCAGTTCAATACGCTCACATCACCGGCTTGGAAATGTGGACATAGCACTATTCAAACGATGGACCCTGTTTATCTTCGCGGGTGTTCTTTTGGGGAGCTGGCTGGTGACTCGCGCAGACGGAGACTGGTTGACCATCCTGTTCGGTATCATTGCAACACTTGCGGCATTGAACATGCTATTCAGAACTGGAAAGCCCGCACTGTTTTCGGAATTACCCCACTCTGGCGGCCAGGCTATCATGGGATCGTCGATTGGTTTTTTCAGTGCGATGGTCGGTATCGGCGGAGGCACACTTTCTGTACCACTGCTTACCCTGTTTAACTATCCTGCGCATAAAGCCGTGGGAACAGCAGCGGCAATCGGACTTATTATTGCTCTGCCAGGCGCACTGGTGATGCTTTTATTAGGTGTAACCCCAGAGGATGCACCCGTTGGCACCTTTGGTTTAGTCAACCTGATTGGCTTTATCTGCATCGTACCGTTAACGGTATTGTTCGCACCTGTAGGCGCCCGGCTTGCCTTTGATGCGGGTTTGCTTAAGAAGATTTTTGCCGTTGTTCTTCTGTTTACCGGGTTACGTATGTTGGTCCAGCTCGCCTGATTGTCTTTCTACAGACACTTAAATAAAAAACCCCGGCACTGGCCGGGGTCTTTCTCACGTAGAGACGTTTGTATCTAAGGCTTTAATGCCAGTGAGAGCGTCAGTACCGACGGCGAACAGCTCCCAACAAGAGGCCCATCAAGAATATCCATGGAGTTGAGCTGCCAGCTGACTTCGAGTCAACACTCGCACCGTTGCTGTACAGCAGGTCCGGCGCCTGAGCTTCTTCCTGATTTTCTTCATCAAGATTCATTGCACTGCCTGCAATAAACCAGCTGAGTTTATCGGTGATGCTGCCATCCTCTGGATCGGTCTGTGTGCCGTTGTATGCCGCAAAAACCTCAGTACCTGATGGATTAGAGCGCAGCTGCGATTCCATTTCTTCATCGTCTTCTGGGTTATTCAGATCCGTTGGATTACCAGCCAGCAATGCCAGAGGCAGATAGCTTTCACCTGCATCCAGGGTTCCTGTGATAAACAGGTCAAGATCAACGGCCCCACCGAGCTGGTCGTAAACGTTCGATGCAGTGCCCCATGCGACGATAAAGGCATTTGGGTTCTGGCAGGTATCGTTGGTTTCCCATGTGTCACCAGCGGCCGTATTACACGTCGATTCACTGCCCGGCATACCAACAATCCGAGGTTCTTTGACGTTCACTGTCGTGTCGTCAATCTGAGTCACGTTATTGGCCTCAGACCATGTGCGACCACCATCAAAGCTACGACGGATATAGAAATTGTAGTTTGCGAGGTCGGTATATTTCGCCAGTGCCGAATCTTCGGTGAAGGTATAGCCCAGGAAGATAGTATCGCCGCGGATTGCACCCCGGTGGGCACGTGCATCTTCAAGAGTGTCTTCTTCCGTATCAATCTGCATTTCAGCGACGGTATAACTGCTGTTTGTGGTCAATTCCGCCTGATGGCTCAGGTTGATACCGACCTCATTCGTTATATGATCCGCCAATGTATCGAGATCTTCACGCTCAGTCTCGGTCAAGGTGTGCTCACACCCTGAGTCTACTGCTGGAGACAGATCCTGCGGACGAATGCCGGTTGATGCTGTGTCTTCGGAATTGATGTAGCCAATGCGGGAAACAATGTCCGAAGGCCCACCCTGATCGTAAGCGCCTTCTTTCCATAGCAGTGTGATTTTCGCGCCACTATCTCCGACTGCTCCATTCGATGTGTTGGCAAAAAAGCGCACACGACGTCCGTTTTTAGCCGGGTCACTGACAACACAACCAATCCGGTCGGTATCCGCCGGGTCAGGAAGGTCAACGTCGCCTATGTCACTGAAGTTCTCAGTCACGTAGGTGGCTGGAGGCTGATTGTAGTCAAACTGATGTACACGAATGACTTTACCAAAATCGATTTCGTCCATTGAGCCTTTCGTTTCTTCATACGCGACGAAGGTTTTGTACT
>PDUK01000082.1 GCA_006212115.1 Thalassolituus sp.
AGAAAACACCTTGAAGCTTGCCGTCGAAGTCCGGGCAGCCGTCACCGTCGACCATAGTACCTTGCGGTGTGTCTGAGCACTTATCTTTGCGGTCGGGGACGCCGTCTTTATCAGTATCCAGCGTGGCAGCCAGCTTCGCTTTTGCAGCGGCTGCTTTTGCTTTTTCCTCAGCTGCGGCTTGCTTCAGCCCAGAAAAACAGCCATTGAATTTGTGGTGCGCAGTGATGCGGATGAGGTACGTAAAGCGACGTCGTTTTTTTACGGGCGGTAGTCGGTTTAAACCCCGTCGCGACTGATAAATTTTGTGTGAATCGAAATTTATAACGGTAATAAAAGGGGCTTGCGCCCCTTTGTCGGTAATACGTATTGAAATAATTAATGCGTATTCGTATGCACCAGATACGGGTGCTCAATGACGTCAGCTGCCTGAATAATTCGTTGGCGCCATTCGTCCCGGGTTATCGGCCCTCCATAGCACAGGCGAATGGCATTCGGCGGGTTGTTGTCCGTCGAGAATGCCGCGCTGGCAACTGCACTCACTCTCATTGAGCGTAGGTGAGCGGCGAGCTCAACGGGGCTCCACTCCGACTGTTTTGGTAACTTCAGCCACAGATGAAATGCGCCGTCAGCGGCGATGATATTGTGTGTGTCGAGTTGTTCCCGTGCTATTTCAAGGCGGGCACTGCTCTCGCGCCGCACAGCTTTGATCATGTTGTCGGCGACACCATCACGAATCCATTGCGATACCACGCAATCCGTGAATGGGCTGGACATCACTGAGGTTGCCCGCAGAGCAGCCAGTACTCGTTGGGTCTGACGCTTACCCGGTGTATGCAGAAAGGCGGAGCGCACGCCGGGGCCAAAGCATTTGGACGTGCCTGTGATGTAGTAGGTCAGCTCGGGTGCCAAGCTTGCGAATGCCGGCGGCGGATTATCCGCGAGCATGGTGTAGGCGTCGTCTTCAATGATAGGAATGCTGTAGCGCAGCGCTACATCGGCCAGAACTTCCCGGCGGCTGCGGCTCATGGTGACCGTGGTCGGATTCTGGATGGTCGGGTTGAGGTAGAGCGCGCCGACCTTACCTTCTTTACAGGCGTCTTCAAATGGTCGTACTAACATACCGTCGGAGTCCCGTTCTATCGGGTACAGCTCCATACCGAGTTGTGCCGCAATAGCCTTGATGCCGGGGTACACCAGGCTTTCTACACAGAGAACTTTTCCTGGAGTGATTAACGCACTCATCAGGCCAACAAGTGTGCTGTGAATGCCCGGACAGATCAGCGTCTGCTCATAACGCGCATCAGGCAAGCGTCGTCTGAGCCAGGATAGAGCCACCTCGCGGTTATTCTGCGATCCACCAAAGGCTTGATAGCGCAGCAGGTTATAGGTGTCCATTTGGGCAATCACCGTCATGGCGCTGTCTTTTATTTCTTCGACCAGGGTCGGTATTGCAGGCTCAATCATCAGGTTCATGGTCATTTCATAGCTGCCGACACTCGGTTTCAGCTGGGCCGGTTTGCCTTTGATGTAACTGCCTGACCCCGGATGAGATTCAATCAGCCCACGTTTTCTCGCCTCTGCGTAGGCACGCACGGTGGTTGTGTAATTTAAGCCAGACGCATCGGCGAGGTCCCGCAGAGGCGGGAGCCGGTCACGGGGTTGCAAGCGTCCGCTGTTGATGTCGTCTGCAATGATGTCAGCGATCGCACGATAGGCAGGCTTGCCTGAGGTGTTTTGTAGTAAGCGCACCCAGCGCTGCAGGTCGGAAGTATCCATCGAAATCCCCAAGACAGAATCTTATCGCATGGTATCAGAATATTGATTGCTTTTTCCTTTGTAAAATATTGCTTTTTAAACTCTTTTTGATTGCACAAGTCTAGTGCTGTCTATCCTATCTTGCCTTCTATTGGTGCTTTTTTAATGTTTCTGGCGGGATTTATCCCTGTTTTTTATAGGGTTAATTCGGATGTAATCAATATGCAATCAAATACTCATGTTCTGATTGATTGGTTTTTGATCGCATTTATTTTCCTGCGGTTTTCCAAACGTTGGCCCGCCTGCTGCAACTTAGTGTGTCAGACCCGCTGATCAACCCTGTTCCGGGTCGCTATGACAATTAAACCGTTAAGGAGCATATCCATGCCTGAGATCACAAAACCTGCACATAAATCTGGCGACTTTTTCGTGGACTACGAAGAAAAAGTATTTGAAGACGTGAAAGCTGAGCCTGGCGAGAAAGCATTGGTCACCTTCCATACCGTAGCGTTTGAGGGCTCCATCGGTTTCGTGAATATGTTGCAGGCCACCCGTCTGTTACGTAAGGGATATGAAACCTCCATTCTGCTTTATGGTCCGGGCGTCACACTCGGTCTGCAGCGTGGCTTTCCTACTCTGGGTGATGAGGCATTTCCAGGCCATCAGAACTTCAATAATCAGCTGACTAAGTTTATGTCTGAGGGCGGTAAGGTTTATGCCTGTCGCTTTGCTTTGCAGGCCCTGTACGGCCACGGCGAACCGTCTCTGATTGAAGGTATTCGCCCGATCAACCCGCTTGATGTGCTCGACCTGAAACTGCTTCACATCCGTGATAACGCAGTGATCGTTGATACCTGGACTGTCTGAGGCAATACCATGGCTAGCAATCCTATCGTACGGGCGGCAGCAGTTCAGATCTCTCCGGATCTGACCAGCTGCAAAGGAACCCTGGAGAAAGTGCTTAATGCCATGGATGAGGCTGCCTCGAAAGGGGTAGACCTCATCGTCTTTCCAGAGACTTTCCTGCCGTATTACCCGTATTTTTCTTTTGTGTATCCGGCGGTCGCCTGTGGTCCCGAGCATCTCCGCCTGTATGAAGAAGCTGTGACGGTTCCGGGGCCGGTGACTGATGCGGTCAGTGAGCGCGCACGTAAGCATGGCATGGTGGTCGTGTTGGGCGTCAACGAACGCGATCACGGCAGTCTCTATAACACCCAGTTGATTTTCGACGGTGACGGTAGCCTGTTGCTTAAACGACGCAAAATTACCCCGACTTATCATGAGCGGATGGTTTGGGGGCAGGGTGATGGTGCCGGCCTGAAAGTCGCGGAGACAATGGCTGGTCGTGTCGGTGCATTAGCTTGCTGGGAGCATTACAACCCATTGGCGCGTTATGCACTGATGACTCAGCACGAGCAGATTCATTGCAGTCAATTTCCGGGGTCACTTGTTGGGCCGGTATTTGGCGATCAGATCGAAGCGACCATCCGCCACCATGCTCTTGAATCGGGGTGCTTTGTTGTGAATGCAACAGGGTGGTTGACGGATGAGCAGATTGCCTCAGTCACAACCGATGAAAAATTACAGCAGGCGCTTCGTGGCGGTTGTAATACCGCAATTATTTCACCAGAAGGAAAGCATCTGGCACCAGCCCTCACTGAAGGTGAAGGCATGGTCATTGCCGATCTGGATTTCTCTTTGATCACTAAACGTAAGCGCATGATGGACTCGGTGGGGCATTACGCCCGACCTGAATTGTTGCGGCTTAGCATCAATGATGACCCTGCAGTCTGTCGGCAGCCACTTTCCACCGCGTCAGAGTTTCGTGCTGATGCGCCTTCATCGCCATCGACTGGGCCGTCCGGAGGTGCCTATGAACCAGAGAATGACTGAGCGTAATCTCATTAATGCCTTGCAGACGCAGGGCTTGCGTCTGACCCGGCCCGATCAGCGCCACGTCAGTCGCCGGGGTGGTGCAGGGCCAACCGATCATCAGGCCGTCACCATTGGTGACAGTACGGTGATGGTGCCGGTGTTTACTGAACCGGCGATGCAGTCGCCGTTTGTGCTGGACGGCCAAGGGGGCACGACACTGATGCAAGAAACGCCAGAGGGACTAATCCCACTGGCGGACGTTTCCTTTGCCAGTGATCCTGCCTTTTATAGCCGCACGACGGCGGATGGTATTCCTTATCAGCAGATAGCGACGTTGCATGGAAAGGATGTGCTGGCGACGACGGTACTGCAAACCTGTATCCGCTATCAGAGCCGCAAAAAAACCTGCCAGTTCTGCTCGATTGGCCAGTCGCTGAGTGCGGGGCGAACGATTGAGCGTAAATCTCCGGCACAGTTGGCCGAGGTCGCGAAGGTAGCAGTTGAGCTTGATGGCGTGAAGCATATGGTCATGACTACAGGCACACCGGGAACCTCTGACCGAGGAGCCGCCATCCTGTGTGAGAGTGTTGAGGCGGTAAAAGCCGCCGTTGATATTCCGATTCAGGTGCAGTGTGAGCCGCCCGACAATGACGCTTGGTTTACGCGTCTGAAAGAGGCGGGTGCTGATGCGCTGGGGATGCACCTGGAAGCCGTGACCGAAACCGTGCGCCAGCGAGTGATGCCAGGTAAGGCGAGTGTCTCAGTGCGCGAATATATGCGTGCGTTCAAGGTGGCGGTTGAGGTGTTTGGTCGCGGTCAGGTGAGCACGTATATCCTCGCCGGATTGGGTGATAGCCAGGAAGACATTCTGGCGGTCTGTGATGAGCTGATTGCCCTGGGTGTGTATCCGTTCGTGGTGCCGTTTGTTCCGGTGCGGGGCACTCCACTGGAAGATCACACGCCGCCTACAGCTGAATTTATGGACAGTATTCTACGTCCACTATCAGCGCGTTTGCGCAGTGCCGGCCTTCTGGCTGCCGACATTAAAGCGGGATGTGGCCGCTGTGGTGCCTGCTCCAGTCTTGCCAGTTATGAGAAGGAGGCGCCTGCTGATGCACACTGATTATTCCGATTACACCGTTAAGTGGGCGCATCTGCCATGGGAAGTGGAGCAGGCCAGACAGCTGCGCCGACAGGTCTTCTGTCAGGAGCAGAAATTGTTTGAACTGACGGATACCGATGCCATTGATGATACCGCGCAAAGCATTGTTGCTCTTGGCGACTACGGCGGCTGGCCTCAGCAGGTCGTAGGGACAGTACGTATTCACCAGTCTGCTTCCGGTGAATGGTGGGGCTCACGTCTGGCGGTGAGTCGCGATTTCAGACACCAGCGTCACCTCGGCAGCGGCCTGATTCGTCTCGCCGTCTGCAGTGCTCATGCACTGGGCTGTGAGCGTTTTATGGCCACTGTACAGGCAGGCAATGAAGCCTTATTCAAACATTTGCACTGGCTCACACTTGAGCGCCTGCAGCTGCATGGCCGAGAACATGTGTTGATGCAGGCGGATCTTGATTTTTACCCACCAGAGTATGCGCCACGCACAGGCTTTGTGATGACGCTACCGCCGCGTGCAGCGACAGCAATAGCGCTCTGGCCTGGGTTACTTGGTGATCAAACTGCTCCGGTTGGGTTGCAAAACTCCCTGACAAAAGCTCAGGGGAAGGAGTTGCCTTATGGTCATTGAAAGCGAACTGGAGATGCTACTGCGACAGGTCAGGGAACACGCAGGTATCGGCCTCAAACAAGACATTAGTCAGGTCAGTCGAGAGATAGATCCGCTGCCGTCAGGCTGGCATCCAAATGGTGATGATACGGCCGCAATACCGATGGAGGGCGGCTGGCAGCTGCTGGCGATTGAAGGTATGCAAGGGCGCCTGGTCCGGGAGCAGCCCTGGTTTGCTGGATGGTGTGCTGTGATGGTGAACTGCAGCGACATCGCTGCCATGGGGGGGCGTCCTGTGGCTGTGGTTGATGCGTTATGGGCGGACATCGCGTCAGCGCCGGAAGCCGCTGCCGAGGTGGTTAAAGGCATGCGCGATGCGTGCCGGGTGTTCGGACTGTCGCTGGTGGGCGGACACACTAACTTGCGGGCTGCCACGCCATCGCTAGCGGTATCTGTGCTGGGGCAGGCTAAGGCGCTGTTAAGTAGCTTTGCTGCTGAGCCAGGACAGTCACTGGTAATGGCGATCGACCTTAGGGGGAATTTTACCGGCCCGGGGAATTGGAATGCGGCAACCTCAGCGCCGCCGGAGCGGCTACGTGGTGACTTGGCATTGTTACCACAGATCGCCGAAAACGGACTCGCGATTGCCTGTAAAGATATCTCGCAGGCGGGTGTTCTCGGGACGTTATTAATGATGCTGGAAAGCTCCGCCGTGGGTGCACATGTTCACTTGCCAGACATCCCCAAAGCAGCTGGGATCGACTGGCAGACCTGGCTGACCGCGTTTCCGAGTTTTGGCTATCTCCTGACCTGTTCGCGAGATCAGGAACAGGCACTTCTCGATGTATTTCACCAGCGCAACATTGCTGCAGCCGTGATCGGTGATATTCGCTCCGGTCACTCGCTGACGGTGACCGACCAGAGACAAACATCTGAATTTTATGATCTTAAACAAGGACTCACAGGCTTCCGGGCTGACGAGTCCCGGAGGGAGCGTTATGCCTGAAGTTAATTTTCACGTGCGTTGGCCGGACGGCAGGGTTGAGCAGTGTTATTCGCCCTCAACGGTGATACGCGAGCATTTCAATCCGGGCGACCAGATGACCCTGGCTGAATTTCGTCAGCGTTCTGAAACAGCACTGACAGAAGCGAGTGCGCGGGTCGCCGCGAAGTTTGGTTACCACTGCTCCAGTGCCGCAGACCAGCTACGCATTATTCAACAACGGTTGGCGTCGTTTGATGACGATGAACAACAAATCACGATTTTAAAAATGGATTAATGGTTATGAAGCAAGCAAACACAACCCGCAGTACACACGTTCCTGTCATTATCGTCGGCGGCGGTCAGGCCGGACTGTCTGCCAGCTATTTTTTACAGCAGGAAAATATCGAACATCTTGTATTGGAAAAAAATACCCTGATGCATGGCTGGAAGCACGAGCGTTGGGATTCTTTTACTCTTGTGACGCCGAACTGGCAGTGTGATTTACCTGGGCATCCTTATACCGGAGATGATCCGGACGGCTTTATGAATCATGCCGAGGTGGTTGAGTATCTCAACGCCTTTGCAGAAAAAGTAAAGGCGCCGGTACACGAAGGAGTGACTGTGTACTCTGTTTCCTGTGACACAAAGGGGCTCTACTCAGTAGTGACCAGCGAAGGGGATTACACGGCCGATCAGATCATAGTGTGTTCTGGCGGCTACCATATTCCTGTGATTCCACGCATGGCTGAACGGTTGCCAGAGGAGATTACCCAGATTCATTCGGCGCAGTATAAAAACGCGGCGCAGCTGCCCGAGGGCGGGGTGCTGGTGGTTGGCGCCGGGCAATCAGGCGCACAGATCGCGGAGGACTTGCACCTGGAGGGGCGCAAGGTCTATCTCGCTACTGGCGACTCGCCTCGCGTCGCACGTTTTTACCGGGGCAAAGATGTCGTACGCTGGCTGGATGATATGGGTTACTACCAGATGTCGGTTGATCATCATCCACTGGGAAAAAATGTGCGTAGCAATACCAACCATTATGTCACTGGCCGCGATGGTGGCCGCGATATAGACCTGCGTAAATTTGCCACCGAGGGCATGGAGCTGTATGGCCTGATGACCGATTATCAGGAAGGTGAACTCGTGTTCCAGCCTGATCTTGAGGAGCATTTAGACACTGCAGACGCGACCTACAATAATATTAATTCCCGTATAGATCAGTGGATTGAACAACAGGGGATTGAGACAGATGAAGGGCCATCGGTGTACAAACCCGTATGGAAACCCGAGTCTGAGCGCACCCGCCTGAATCTCGCAGAATCCGGCATTACCAGCGTGATCTGGAGTATCGGCTACAGACCCAACTTCAGTTGGTTGGATGCATCGGTGTTTAATGGTCAGGGTCACCCTCAGCATCAGCGCGGTGTCACCGGACAGCCGGGTCTTTATTTTCTTGGGCTACCCTGGTTGCATACCTGGGGTTCCGGAAGGTTCTCCGGAGTGCGGGAAGATGCAGAGTATCTGACTGCGAAAATTATTGCGTACAAAAAAGAACTGGACGAGCACTGCGTGAAAAATGCCGCCGATGCAAAGAAATTAACTGTATCTGCGTGAGCCGGAGAATTAAAAAATCGTTTAAGAAAATAAAAAAGCCGCACTTCGTGCGGCTTTTTTATCAGAGCAATAAGAAACTAATTCTTATTTTTTTACCGCCAGTTCAACGCGACGGTTCTGTGCACGGCCTTCGGCAGTGTCGTTAGTCGCAACAGGGTTGGCTTCACCGTAACCTTTTGCTGTCAGCTTGTCTGCACTAACGCCTTTTTCGACCAGATAAGTACGCACAGACTGCGCGCGGTCTTCACTGATTCGCTGGTTCAGTGCATCGCTACCGCGGCTGTCGGTATACGCCTGAATTTCGATCATCAGATCAGGATAGCGCTTCAGTTCTTTAGCAACATCATCAAGAATGGCTTCACTGTTTTCAGTCAGTTGCGCAG
>PDUK01000083.1 GCA_006212115.1 Thalassolituus sp.
CAATGAGTGCCATTATCCAGCGCATTCTGTTCTCCTTTTATAATGATTGTCGTCAGAATACCTGACCCAGTGTAAATTCAAAGCCTTCTGTTCTGTCTCCGCGCTTTTCGTTCAGCGGGAATGAGTAAGTAAACGTCAGAGGGCCGATTGCCGTTACCCAGGTAAGACCGAGACCGGTGCTGTATCTGAGCTCGTCAAACTGAAGACCTTTATCGCAGAAAGGGTGCTCATTAAAGGTCGGAATATCGATGTCGGAAGGCACGTAGCATTCGCTGCTGAAGGTGTTACCGGCATCAAAGAACACCACGCTTCTCACTGAGCTGCGGTCTTCGATAAATGGCGTTGGGAAAATCAACTCAAGGCTACTTTCCACCAGCATATTGCCACCCAGAGCACGCTCTGTTTCACGGAAGAACGGCGCTGTTACAACGGCACCAGAGCTGTCTGTCTCATAGGATGGAACGTAGCCCGCACTGTTTGATATCGCAGTTGCTGCTCCGTCCGCATCTTTGATGTAAATCACCTGCGGCGCACTGTCACTGGTCAGTGGGCGTCCGAGATCGTCTGTTTCGTACACGACATTACCCGCGGCATCGGTTTCCGCCAGACTGACCGGAACGTATTCAGGCAAGCCCTTAGGTCCAAGGCTATTAATCTGATAGCCCCTGACGGCGCCTATGCCTCCAGAGCGGAAATTATTGAAGAACGGGAGTCGTTCGAGATCGCCAAACCCGTCACCGTAACCAAAGTCTGTACGCAAACGCACACTCCACTCGGTAGCAATCGGGAAGTAGTAGTTCGAGGTGTAGTTGGCCTTGTAATAAGTCAGGTCACTGCCCGGAACCGAGATATCGGCTTTGACCTTATGCTCCATACCCGCGGTCGGGAATAAACCACGGTTAAGAGAGCTGTAACGCCAGCTTAAACCAAGCTGGTATTCATCAAAGACATCGCCTTCGTTTTCGATAAAGTCAGTAATCTCCGCAGGCACCGTCACACCTTCAAACATCTCGGTATTCGAATAACCGAGAGAGAATGACAACCGCTGACGGCGCGAAATAGGATACCCGAACGTAACGTTTCCGCCGTAGGTGTTGGTCTGATAATCACTGACCGTACTCAAGCTCTCGAAGTCAGTTTCACGGTAGAAGAAGTTGAAGCCGCGGCTCACACCATCGATGGTGTAATACGGATTAAGGTAAGAGAAATTGTAGGACTCTACGGTATCGGTTTTCTGAACGCCCAGAGACATGCGGTTACCGCTACCCATAAAGTTGTTCTGACTGATGCTGGCACCCAGAATCATGCCGGAACCGGCCGCATAACCGATGTTGAAGTTCAGGCTACCGCTCAACTGCTCTTCTACTGTGTACTTCACATCAATCAGGTCATCTGTGCCCGGAACCGGTGGCGTTTCGACATTAACACTTTTGAAGAAGCCAAGCTGATTGAGACGATTTTTGCCCGCTTCGATTTTCTCTGTCGAAGCCCAGCCACCTTCCATCTGGATCATTTCACGACGCAACACTTCGTCTCGCGTGCCGTCATTACCTGCGAACTGAACACTACGCACATAGGTACGTTTGCCCGGCTCAACATAGAAGGTCATATCGACCAGACGTTCATCGTCATCGATCTTCGGAATGCCATTTACTTTGGCAAAGGTATAACCGTCGTTGCCAAGACGTTTGGTCATCAGGTCACTGGTAAAGGTCACACGGCGTCGAGAGAACACATCCCCCTCTTTTACCATGTAGAGACGAGTCAACTCGTCTTCATCGACCACCAGATCACCCGCCAGTTTCACATCGCGAATGTTGTACAGCTCACCTTCCGTAACGCTGATGGTGATATACACGCCACGCTTGTCAGGAGATACAGAGACCTGTGTGGACTCTACGTTAAAACGGATATAACCGCGGTCTAGATAGTACGAGCGCAGCGTTTCGAGGTCGCCAGCGAGCTTCTCACGGCTGTACTTGTTATCACTGGAGTACCATGACCAGAAGTTAGTGCTCTGCAGTGCTAAAGGTGTCAGTAGCTCGTCGTCAGAGAAAATATCGTTGCCGACAATATTGATGTGCTCAATGGTGGCGACATTGCCCTCATCAACATCAATTTTCAGGGCGACCCGGTTCCTCGGCAGAGCTTCTACCTCGGTCACGATACCCGCGTCGTAGCGACCCTGGGCAACGTATTGACGCTCTAATTCAAGTGAAATGCGTTCCAGCGTAGAACGCTTGAAGACCAGACCTTCCGCCAGACCGCTTTGCTTTAACCCGTCCATCAGAGCTTCAGTCTGAATCGCCTTGTTACCCTCGATCTCAATAGAGGTGATGGTCGGCAGTTCGACCATACGCACTACCAGTACGTTGTTGTCGCGGTACAGTTCGATGTCTTCGAAGAAGCCTTCACGAAACAGTGCTCGAGTTGCCTCTGCGAGGCGGGCATCATCCACTGTGTCACCAGTCGAAATAGGGAAAGCAGCGAATACGGTACCGGCCGACACCCGCTGAAGGCCTTCCAAGCGGATATCTTCAACCGTGAACGCCGACGTAACCGCCGACACCTGCAAAGAAAGTAAAGTAAGCCAGAAGCACAGAGCTGACAGCAAAAGACGCATGTAAATAAAAACCCAGTCGCCGACTCGTCAGAGACGGCTTATATCATTGTAGAAAGCGACAACCATCAGCATGAGCAGCAACATCATGCCTACTTTCACCGCGGCTATCTGAACGGACTCAGGCAATGGTTTGCCTCGTAGCAGTTCAGCCGTATAAAACAGAATGTGCCCCCCGTCCAACATAGGGACCGGAAGGAGATTCAACACCCCCAACGAGACACTCAAGAGTGCCAGGAAATTTACGAAAACGATCAGGCCGCTGGACGCAGAATCGCCGGCTACTTTAGCAATCGTAATTGGGCCACTCAAGTTCTTTACCGAGACGTCCCCTGTGAGCATTTTCCACAGCGAGTCGAGCGTGAGAACAATCAGGCTCCATGTCTTGTCGATTCCCATCCACACAGCCTGAACAGGGCCCGGTTTGATCTCTCTGACCCAGTCATCCGGTGCTTTAGGGGATACTGGAATCACACCAATCTGACCGACCTTCTCTCCGCTATCCAGAGTGACACTATGAGGAAAAGCCTCGGTCTCGAATAAGCGCCCATCGCGTTCGTACTCGACCACTACAGACTGACCAGCCGAGCGACGGATCAGGTCTACCCAGGTACGCCAGTCGTCGATCTTTTCACCATTGGCCGCTACCAGCAAATCACCCGGCTGCAAACCGGCTTTAGCTGCCGCAGAGTCTTCCATCACCTGCGCCAATACTAACGGCACCTCAGGCAGACGTGGCACAACACCCAAACCACCCAATGGATCTGGACCCTCTTCTTCCGACAACCAGCGGTTCAGTCTTAACGGAAGCGTCTGCTCGACACCATCGCGTAATACAACCAGATCAACCGTCCGGGTCTCGCCAATATAAGAGAGAAGCGCCCAGCTAACGCTCTGCCAGGATGGCGTCGGCTCATCACCAATGGCAACTAACTCATCACCCGGCTGCACACCTGCAACCGCAGCTGGAGATTCAGCCACAGTATCAGCAACCACAGGTATAAACTCTTTTGAACCACCCCAGAACAGTACGGCGTAGACAAGAATGGCGAAAAGGAAGTTAGCAATTGGCCCTGCCGATGCAATGGCAATCCGAGCCCACGGAGACTTGCTATTAAATTCCTGATGTTTGAGGTGATCGGCAACGGGCGCTTCACGGCTATCCAGCATTTTGACATAGCCACCCAGCGGGATAGGCGCGAGCGAAAACTCAGTGCCGTAGCGATCTTTGAATGAGAAAAGCGGTTTACCGAAGCCAACTGAAAAACGGAGTACCTGCACCCCTGCCCGACGAGCAACCCAGAAATGTCCATATTCATGAATAACAACCAGAATGCTGATCGCTACAATGAAATATACCAGCGTCAAGAACGTGTCTCCTGTACAAGATCGTTGGCTAATTCTCGTGCCCAGGCATCGGCGCTCAGTATCGACTCAAGTGAGTCAGCCTGAACCATGGTGTGCTGATCCATTACCTGCTTAATCAGAGTAGGAATCGCTGTGAAGCCAATTTGTTCCCCAAGAAACGCCGCAACCGCAACTTCGTTTGCCGCATTCAGTACAGCGGGCATGCTGCCACCGACGGCAAAGGCATCACGTGCCAGGCGCAAACAAGGGAATGTCTCTTCATCCGGCTTTTCAAAGTTAAGACGAGCGATATCAAACAAATCAAGTGACTCAACGCCGGCTTCTATACGCTCAGGCCAAGCCATGCCGTAGGCTATCGGGGTGCGCATATCAGGCTGTCCTAATTGCGCTAAGACAGAACCATCACAGTACTGCACCATGGAGTGAATCACACTCTCAGGATGCACAACGACGTCCACATCGTCGGCCTGACAATTAAACAGGAAGCAGGCTTCAATTAACTCCAGCCCCTTATTCATCAGAGTGGCGGAATCGACGGATATTTTTGCGCCCATAGACCAGTTAGGATGAGCGACTGCTTGCGCTGGAGACACGACGTTCAAGTCGTCTGCCTGCCATCCGCGAAAGGGACCGCCTGACGCGGTAAGCAGTATCTTACGAATACCCTTCTCGGCCAGATCACCGCGATAATCATGCGGCATGGATTGGAAAATCGCGTTGTGCTCGCTATCGATAGGAAGGAGTTCTGCACCGCCCTCTTTCACCGCCTGCATAAACAAAGGGCCAGCCATAACCAGGCTTTCTTTATTAGCAAGCAGCACTCGCTTACCTGACTGAGCCGCAGCCAAAGTAGGAAGTAAACCTGCGGCGCCAACGATAGCAGCCATCACCTGAGTGACTTTTTCCGCGCTGGCTACCTGCACCAGCGCGTCAGCACCAGACAATACCTGCGTCTGACTTGCCTCTGGCAGACGCTGTTTCAATGCGTCGGCAGCGCTCTCCTCCGCCATAACAGCGTACGCCGGGGAAAACTCAGCTACCTGCGACGCCATTTCCTCCACCCGGGTAGCCCCGGTCAGAGCGAACACCCGGTACTTATCCGGGTGACGGCGAACAACATCCAATGTACTGCATCCAATAGAACCCGTAGAACCTAAGACGGTGATCCATTGCGTCATACAGCAAGACCCCAGTTAAGCAGCATCATCATAAAGGCAAACACGGGTACGGCGGCTGCCATGCTGTCGATACGATCCATCACACCACCGTGACCCGGCAACAGCGATGAGCTGTCTTTGATACCACGATGTCGCTTCATCATACTTTCAACGAGATCCCCTAATACCGAGATCACAGTTGTTGCTGCGGTAATCGCAAAAATCTTCATAACGTCTTCGGTTGTCAGCGGCTGCAGCCAGATATCGAGGCCGATACAGGTAACCGCGGCGAGGAACAGTGTCGTCGCAAAGCCACCCCAGAAGCCCGCCCAGGACTTACCCGGACTGACATTGGGAGCCAGCTTCTTATTGCCCCACTTACGCCCGGCGAAGTAGGCACCGGTATCCGCTCCCCACACCACCAGCATGACATAGATAATCAACAGCGAACTGTGCGGCTCTTCCTTCAGGTGCATAAAGCCAACCCACATCGGGATCAGAACGCACAATCCAAGGAAGGCCCTTATTACCCGAGCGTTCCAGATATCAGTACCACCGGGGTAGCGTTTAACCAAGGCAAATGCCACGGTCCACCACAGGGTCCCGGCGGCTAAGAACCAGATTTTCCACTCAGGATTCACACGCAGAAAACGCGCGCTGATGTAGAGGCAGACGAACACGAAGAAGGCATAGAGAATGCGACTCCAGTTCTTTTTATAGCCCGCGATATTGGCCCATTCCCAAGCACCGAGACTACAGATAGCAGCAATGAAAAACGCAAAGGGCTTGAGGGGGAGAAAGAAAATACCGACCACCATAACGGGGGCAAGTACCAAAGCGGTAATAACGCGCTGCTTAGTCACCGTTCTGAGTTTCCTTTAACTGATCATCGGTACGACCAAAGCGCCGCGTCCGGCTGGCAAAGGCATCCAATGCTTTTTGATATTCTTTTTCTTTGAAGTCTGGCCAGAGCACGTCTGAGAAGAAGAACTCAGCGTAAGCCGTCTGCCATAACATGAAGTTGCTGATGCGTTGTTCACCACCGGTACGGATCATCAGATCCGGGGCGGGAAACTCACTCAGCCAGGTATATTGATGGAGCGTATGCTCAGTGATATCCTCAGGCTGCATACGTCCCGCCTGAACTTCTTCTGCCATACGGCGAGCAGCCTGAGCAATGTCCCACTGACCACCGTAGTTAGCAGCAACCACCAAGGTCATCGCATCGTTGTCTTTGGTCATGGCCTCAGACTCTGCAACCAATCCCTGTATTTTCTCAGAGAATGCTGACAGATCGCCCATCACTTTCAGACGGATATTGTTCTTGTGGAGCTTTTTGACCTCACGCTGCAGCGCAAGCACGAACAACTGCATCAAGGCACTGACTTCGTTTTCAGGGCGACGCCAGTTCTCGCTACTGAAAGCAAATAAGGTAAGCACTTCAACGCCGGCTTTCGCCGACGTTTCAACAACAGCACGAACCGCATCAACACCCGCTTTATGCCCAGCAACGCCCGGCATTAAGCGCTTTTTAGCCCACCGATTGTTGCCATCCATAATGATGGCAACGTGGCGCGGAACGCTCCCTTGCGCAGCGCTCGAGTCATCAATACTCGTAGACATGATTGATCAGACCTTCATCAGGTCTTTTTCTTTCTCTGCCAGCAGATCGTCAACCTGACCGATGTATTTATCGGTCAATTTCTGGATCGCGTCCTCTGCACCGTGAGACTCATCTTCAGTGATCTCTTTTTCCTTCAGCAGGTCTTTTACCGAGCCATTGGCATCACGACGGATGCTGCGGACGGATACACGGCCCTTCTCGGCTTCTGCACGAGCCTGCTTGATGTAGTCTTTACGGGTTTCTTCTGTCAGTGCAGGCATCGGCAAACGAATCGTGTCGCCGTTGGTCGCTGGGTTCAGACCGAGATCTGACTTCAGGATCGCCTTTTCAATCTGCGGTACCAGGTTCTTTTCCCAAGGGTTGATCGCAAGACTACGACCATCTTCAACGATTACGTTAGCAACCTGATTGATTGGCGTCGGTGTGCCGTAATAATCGACCATGACGTTATCGAGAATCGCTGGGTTGGCACGACCGGTACGTACCTTTTTAAATGCTTCAACCAGAGCGGCAACGCTCTTAGTCATGCGTTCTTCAGCGTCTTTCTGGATATCGTTAATCATGCTTTGTCTCCACTTACTATCAGGGTACCGTGCTCGCCGCCTGTCATCAGTCGACCGAGGACACCCGTGTCATTCATGTTGTACACGCGTAATGGCATGTCATGATCCTGCGCCAGAACAATGGCTGTCAGGTCCATTACGCCTAATTGTTTCTCAAGGACTTCGCTGTACGTCAGCAGATCGTACTTCTCTGCCGTCGGATCCTTCTTAGGATCAGCAGTATACACACCATCGACATTGGTGGCTTTCAGAACCAGATCAGCGTTGATCTCAATGCCTCGCAGGCAGGCCGCTGAATCGGTTGTAAAGAATGGGTTGCCTGTACCGGCGGAAAAAATAACAACATCGCCTTGGTTCAGAGCACGGATAGCACTACGGCGGTCGTAGTGATCCACAACACCACTCATCGGAATCGCAGACATAACACGCGTTGGCATGTTGGAGCGTTCCAGAGCGTCACGCATGGCAAGCGCATTCATTACAGTGGCGAGCATTCCCATGTGATCACCAGCAACTCGATCGAGGCCCGCTTCACTCAGTGCTTTGCCACGAAACAGGTTACCACCGCCAATCACCAGACCGACCTGCACTCCCAGTCCGCGCAGCTGGGCAATTTCCAGCGCCATGCGATCAAGTACTTTAGGGTCGATACCGAAATCCAGCTCGCCCATCAGGGCCTCACCGCTGAGTTTCAGCAAAATTCGCTTATATTTAGCGCTTGTTTGCTCGGCCATGAACCATCTCCTGAAAATGTTTGGCGTATTCTACGGGTATTTACATCAGACATATACAAAAATGCCGGGCAAGCCCGGCATATTGTCTGGTGGTGTTCAGAATGTGAGCACCACCTGTGCTGTGATCAGCCTTTCAGCTGCGCAGCAACTTCAGCAGCGAAGTCAGTTTCTTCAACTTCGATACCTTCACCTACTTCCATACGCAGGAAGCTGATGACTTCTGCACCACCTTCTTTCGCCAGCTGCTGACCAACAGTCAGATCTGGGTTCTTAACGAAAGGCTGCTCGAGCAGGCTGTTTTCTTTCAGGAACTTCTTGATACGGCCGCCCATCATCTTCTCGACGATTTCTTCTGGCTTGCCAGCCATGTCAGGCTGCGCCTTGATGATCTCTTTTTCTTTCTCGAGAACGTCAGCTGGCATATCTTCGCCACGAACTACACGTGGGTTAGATGCTGTAACGTGCATAGCGATGTCTTTCGCCAGCTCTTCGTTACCGCCGTTCAGCGCAACGATACAAGCGATTTTGCCGTTTGAGTGAACGTAAGCACCAACAGTGTCAGCTTCAACGATTGCTGGACGACGTACAGTGATGTTCTCACCGATTTTCTGAACCAGAGCTTCACGAGCATCTTCAAGCTCACCCGCCATCAGTGCAGCAACGTCAGCTTCTTTAGTTTCAGCCAGCTTAGCCACAACTTTGTCTGCGAACGCACCGAAGTTAGCGTCGCCAGCAGCGAAGTCAGTTTCAGAGTTGATTTCAACAATAACAGCATTGCCTTCACCAACAACAACGCGCAGCTTACCTTCAGCAGCAGTACGGTCAGCTTTCTTAGCTGCCTTCAGACCTGAGTTCTTACGCAGATCTTCGATAGCCTGATCGATGTCACCGCCAGCAGCAGTCAGTGCTTTTTTGCACTCCATCATGCCTAGGCCAGTACGTTCACGCAGCTCTTTTACCTGGGCAG
>PDUK01000084.1 GCA_006212115.1 Thalassolituus sp.
AGGGGGATGGGCCGCCCGCCCGGGGGACAAGGTCCCCCAACAAGGGCATATAGACCCGGCGGCAGCTAGAAGTGACCTCCTGCCGAAGGCAGCTATAAACCTCGAGGATCGGAAGGGGCCCGCCCCTTGCAGAAAAAACAAAGGCCCGGCGGCAGCCAAAGAAGAATCCCCACCGAAGGTGGCTACAGTTGTATAATGCCCGCCCGAAAACAAAGACCACAGGTTCATCTCATGTCGATAGACACGCTGGTAGCAAACCTTATCCGTCCTGAAATACGTGCCTTGCAGGCTTACCCAGTGGGTAAGGCAGAGGGTATGGTGAAGCTGGATGCCATGGAGAACCCGTTCCGTTGGCCGCAGGAGATGGTGTCTGAGTGGCAGTCTTTACTCGCTGACTGCGCCTTGAATCGTTATCCCAATCCTATCGCTCCTGAAGTCGTCGCGGGTTTGCGTGAGGTGATGGAGGTGCCTGAGCAGTACGAGGTTCTGCTGGGCAATGGCTCCGATGAGATCATTCAGTTGCTGGCGATGGCGTTGGCAAAACCCGGTGCATGCGTACTGGCACCTGAGCCCGGTTTTGTTATGTATAAGATGATCGCCACTTTTGTCGGTGTCGATTATTGCGGTGTGCCACTGAAAGAAGATTTCTCGCTGGATCGGGATGCTATGTTAGCGGCGATCGCGGATAAAAAGCCTGCGTTGGTTTTTCTGGCTCAGCCGAATAATCCAACGGGGAATCTTTGGGCTGAAGACGATCTGGTTGCCATCATCGAAGCCTGTAATACTCCTGACCACCAAGGGTTAGTCGTGTTAGATGAGGCGTATCTGCCATTCTCGAGCAGGAATCACCTGAATTGGTTGGATCGTTTTGAGAATGTGGTTGTGATGCGCACGCTCTCTAAAGTGGGCTTGGCTGGGCTACGTTTGGGCATGCTCTTTGGCCGCAAAGAGTGGTTATCCGAACTCGATAAAATCAGAATGCCTTACAACATCAATGTACTCACTCAGGCGTCAGCTGCCTTTGCTCTGAAGCATTATGTTGTCTTGATGCAGCAGTGTGAGATTCTCAAAGCCGAACGGTCTTCAATGCAGCAGAAGCTGACACAGCTGGGTTTTTCCGTGTTTGAGTCTGAGGCCAATTTTGTTTTGGCTGGAGCGCCCGAGTCGGCGACGGCGCGTGAGATTTTTGATGCATTGAAGCAGGAAAATATTCTGATTAAATGCACAGACGGTGCGCATCCATTGCTGGCAAACACGCTGCGTTTTACTGTCGGAGCACCCGAAGAAAATTCAGCGTTATTTGCCGCACTTGGTCGTATTTTAACCGCCGACTAATCTGCGTTGATGTACCCCGGTTAAGGGGTAACTAACGGGCGTTCTATTCGGAAACGCCCTGAGGTTGATCTCGGAGTCCGGCGTAGGCCGTTGTGGTGAGACGCTCGCCACGGCGTAAGAAATCAACAGAAATAGTGTCTCCGGGACGCAGTCCTGCAATACGATTCATGGCTTCTACGGCGTTGTCAGCGTCGGTACCATTCAGTCCAACAATGATATCTCCTGAAGCTAATCCTGCTTGTTCAGCGGGCCCTTCAGGGAATACACCCGTCACCAGCAGTCCTGTCAGCTCTCCCGGTAAGCGAAGTGACTCGAGCAGTTCCGGTGACGCCTCCTGTACTTCGATACCCAGCCAGCCGCGTATAGTCGTACCGTAGCGAGCGATATCACGCATGGTGCGGTGAGCAATTTCAGCCGGAATGGCGAAGCCAATGCCCTCGTTGCCGCCGGATTGGGTAAAGATGGCGGTATTGATCCCAACCAATTCGCCTCTGGCATTAATTAAAGCACCACCTGAATTTCCTGGGTTAATGGCAGCATCTGTCTGGATGTAGTCTTCATAAGTATTCAGACCGAGGCGGTTACGGCCAGTGGCAGAAATGATCCCCATGGTCACTGTCTGGCCCACTCCAAATGGATTGCCGATGGCAAGTACGATGTCGCCGACCGCATTCGCGCTGCGATCTGCAATCACAGCTGGCCCAATGCCATCAGGCAGGTCTATTTTCAATACCGCCAAATCGGATTCAGGATCACTGCCGACGAGTGTCGCTTCCGCATCGCGTCCGTCGTAGAGAGCGACGATGATTTCATCTGCACCTTCAATAACATGGAAATTAGTAATGATGTGGCCGTCGGGGGACAGGATAACGCCAGACCCAAGGCTGCTTTGCATGCGATCATCGGGCTGTTCTGTTTCACCGAAAAAGCGCTTCAGTGCGGGGTCGGTCAGTAATGGATTAGTCCGACGTTTAACAGTTTTTCGGGTATAAATGTTGACTACGGCAGGTGCAGCCAACTTCACTGCACTGGCGTAGCTGGACGGTGCAACCGGTAAGGCAACGGTCAGAGGTTCTGCAGTATTTGCAGTTAACTGGTCAACGGGTGTGCTTCCAGCAGGCTGACGTTCTTCATGCAATACCCACTCAGGGAAAAGCAGCAATATCAGTGTCGCAATTAAAGCCCCTAGGGCCGCAGGAAACAGGATTCGCAATGCGAAAGTCTGCCATGGAGACATTTGTCAGCGCTCCGCAATCTCTCTACTATCAATGAATTCACATGGTACAAACTTTTAGATGGCAGGACTATGGCGGTAGCACGTAAAGAACTTATTTCGCATCTTGATCGTATTTTGCAAAGCAAAAAAATACGCGATTACTGTCCTAACGGCCTTCAGGTGGCGGGCAGTGAGACAATCCAGAAAGTGGTGACGGGTGTGACTGCCAGCCAAGGGTTGATCGAAGCGGCGATTGAGGAAGAGGCTGATGCGATACTGGTTCATCATGGTTACTTCTGGAAGGGCGAAGATGAGCGCGTGATCGGCATTAAGAAAGAGCGACTTAAAGCACTGCTGACGCACGATATCAATCTGATTGCCTATCATCTGCCCCTCGATATGCATCCGGTTTACGGAAATAACGTACAGTTGGCTGATGTATTAGGACTGCAGGTAGATGGTCCTCTGGAGGATGAAGATTTGTCTGTTCCCGGAAATGTGGGACGTTTGCCAAGGCCGATGACGGGTGGCGAGTTCAGTGCCTGGATTGCTCAATGCCTGCAACGGGAGCCTTTGCATATTGGTGAATCAGGCGACACGATTGAAACCATTGCCTGGTGTACCGGTGGTGCTCAGGGCTATCTGCAAAAGGCAGTGGATGCAGGAATCGATGCCTTTTTAACTGGTGAGATTAATGAGCCAGCCGTCCATCTTGCCCGAGAAACGGGGACGCATTTTTTTAGCGCAGGTCATCACGCAACAGAACGCTACGGTGCTAAGGCGTTGGGCGAGTATATTGCTGATGAGTTTGATCTTGATGTCACCTTCATCGACATTGATAACCCGGTTTAAGTCAGCTCCGTAATGACCGGATTTTTTTCAACAGAGTATAAGGAATAACCAGAGATAAGCCTGTCGTTATTCCGGTCAGCAGGCTGGTTATCATATCTACTATTAAGTTTGCATTCGGGATGGCGAGGTAGGATGCGGACAAGGCAATATCGTTGCTCATGTGTTCGATCGCCGGAATATGGTGGGCGATAATACCGCCTCCGACGAGAAACATCGCCAATGTCCCCACTACCGAAAGGAAACGCATGAGCCTGGGGGCCAAACCAAGTAAAAGTCGTCCGGCAAGGTGCTTTAACGCTCCGAATGATGTGGCTTTCTTCTCGGTTAACCATAGACCTACGTCGTCCAGTTTTACGATTCCAGCGACCAGTCCGTAAACGCCGAAAGTGAACGCCAGTGCAAGGAAGGACAGCGTTATTATCTGAGTCAGTAGAGCTGCCTGCGCCATTACGCCAAGAGAAATAACGATGATCTCGGCCGACAAAATAAAATCGGTGCGTATAGCGCCTTTAATTTTGTCTTTTTCAAACGCAACCATATCGATTGCCGGATTTTGTAGTGCTTCTATTCGCTCACTGTGAGCAGCATCGTTCGGCATAAATTTATGCAATATCTTCTCGACACCTTCGAAGCAAAGATACGCTCCTCCGATCATCAGTAACCAGACAATGGCCTGCGGAAAAAAAGCGCTGATCAGAAGAGCAGAAGGAACCAGAATCAACTTATTAAGTAGCGAGCCCTTGGTGACGGCCCAAACAACAGGAAGCTCTCGCTCGGCACGAATACCAGTGACCTGTTGAGCATTTAAGGCGAGGTCATCGCCAAGTACGCCACTGGTCTTTTTGGCCGCGACTTTCGACATGACCGCCACATCATCAAGAACGGTTGCGATGTCATCCAGAAGCGCAAGTAAACTACCAGCGGCCATAGTGTTCTTCTCCCATAGCTAAAGAACGAATACGAAAGTGAGTCCCTGAGACTATCACGCCTTCGATAGTGCGGATACGGTTACCAGAAATGCAAAAAGCCCATCGCAAGGATGGGCTTTTTGCATTTTTGCAGTGGACAGAGCTAACTACTGATCAGCGGATAGCATCAAGGTAGTAGAGGTGTTTCTCGTACTGATCGATGACATCGGCAATGATCTGCTCCGTGGTCCAGCCCATGACGTCGTAGTCCTGGCCACCTTCCTTCAGGTACACCTCGGCTCGGTAGTACTTAAGGCTCTCCTCACGCTGTTTGCGAGTATCGCGCATGGTGAAACTTGGTGGTGACATCGGGCGTGCATGGATGGAGTAGAAAAAGTCGATTTCGTCACCGTGCAGAACTTCGATCCAGGCACGTTGGCCGGTCTCTTGAGTCACACGTGCTTCGATGCCTTTCTCTCTGAATTGATCAGCGACTTTTTCCATGGCGGGTAATGCTTTTTCTTCGATGTATTCCAGCACTTGCTCTTTTCGCGGCTGATGAATAATCCGATTGAGGCGTTGTTCCCAGCTTACTGGATTATTAACGACGCGCGGTGCGTGCATTGCATCCCGTAGGCGTTGACGCTTCACGACCTCAAGGCGTAGTGCTTTAAACAGTCCCCAGCATACGAACAGCATCACAATGGTGAAGGGTAACGCACTGGCAATGGTGGCCGTCTGTAGTGCAACGAGTCCGCCAGCCAACAGCAGAGTGGCAGCGATGGCGCCCTCTGCGACAGCCCAGAAAATACGTTGCCATACCGGTGTGTCTTCTCCATCTCCGCCGGACGTCAGCATATCAACCACTAACGACCCTGAGTCTGAGGATGTCACGAAGAAGGTGATGACCAGTAGGGTTGCTACAGTGGACGCGATAGTGGACAAGGGCAGATACTCAAAAAACTGAAAGAGCGCGACAGACGCATCCGCCGACACTGCGGCTCCCAGCTCTGTAATGCCTTGCTCCATGATCAAATTGAGGCCGGTATTACCGAAGAAGGTCATCCACATAAAGGTGAAACCAACTGGAACCAAAAGTACACCAATTACGAATTCGCGAATGGTACGACCCCGTGAAATACGTGCGATAAACATACCAACAAACGGTGACCAGGCGATCCACCATCCCCAATAGAATAGCGTCCAACCGCCCATCCAGCCGGTGGACTCGTAGGCATAGAGATTAAATGTTGTATCTACCAAGGTTGATAAATAATGACCCGTATTCTGGACGGTGGCTTCCAGCAAATGAGACGTTGGACCAACGACCAGGACGAACAACAGCAGTGCGACGGCGAGTAATAAATTTAATTCCGATATACGTCGGATACCACCATCCAGCCCCATTACGACGGAGGCTGTCGCCAAGGTAGTGATACCGGCGATCAGGATGACCTGCGTGGTTGTGGCAATGGGAATATCCAGCAGGTAATTCAATCCGGCATTGACCTGTATGACGCCCAATCCGAGAGACGTCGCCACACCGAATAACGTACCGAGCACGGCAAAGATATCGACGGCGTGACCGATAGGACCGTGGATGCGCTCACCAATAAGCGGGTAAAGTGCGGAGCGGATGGTCAGTGGCAAATCCTGGCGAAAGGAAAAATACGCCAGTGCCAGAGCAACCACCGCATAAATGGCCCATGCGTGAACACCCCAATGGAAGAAGGTAATGCGCATGGCATCGCGAGCAGCTTCGACGCTTCCTGCTTCGGCTGCTGGGGGGCTAAGGTAATGCATAACGGGCTCTGCCACACCGTAAAACATAAGCCCTATTCCCATACCAGCGGAGAACAGCATAGCGAACCAACTGCCGTAGCTGTAACTTGGCTCACTGTGGTCTGGGCCCAGTTTGATTCTGCCATAGTCTGATATCGCAATCAGCACGACAAAAATAACGAAAATAGCCACAGCCAGAATATAAAACCAACCCGCAGAGCCGACGACCCAGCTTTGCACGTCGGAGAACAGCGCTTTTGCATGTTCCGGCGCGCCGATTGTAAATAGCACCAGGGCAATCGCAATAATGGCCGAGCCGAAGAACACGGGTGGATTAATCTGGACCGGAAAACGGCCCGTCTGTGAATCACTCATAAAATAATGTCCTCAGGGTCGATCAGAAGTAGAAGTCGATAGTGGCATACAAGGCATCGAAGTCGCCTTCGAGTGCTTGGCCATTGCCGTCTACATAGCCGTCCTGAGTGAGGTATTCGAGGTACATCCAGCCTGGCCCATAATCATAGCTGAGGCCGGGAGCGAAGGCGCGAATGGTGTCGGCATCATTGCCATCCGTGTCGGGCTGAGCATAGGTGAGATCGGTATAAAAGGACCACTTTCCGGTATTCAAACCGGCCGAAAGTGCATAGCGGTCGTTTTCTACCGTGATGTTGTCTACCTCGTCGGGCAGGTTACGTTCGGTGGTGATATACGCAGCTTTTGCCCAAAGTCCGCCGACATTAATGGTGTAATAAAGTGTCGCAGCATTATGGTCGCCTGAGACTTCTCCTTCAGGGTTTGCCACTGAATCCAATGCCTGTAGACCACCTGACTGTGCCGAGAGGCCGATGCTTGCCATGTCATTGAGCGAATAGTTCAGGTTGCCAACAAAGGTCTGAACCTTGCGGTAAGTGCTGGTACTCCCCCAATGCCCATTGTCATCCATGGTGTCGGTGCTGGTGCTCCAGTCATCGGCCAGATAAAAGGCGGCGTCGTAATGGAATTGGCCGATGGTTTGGGAGGCTTTAATACCTACGTCCATTTGATCGCCGTAACCAGCCAGCAGCATATCGCCCGGCCAGAAATTGTAGGTTTTAATGCCGAAAGGCACCTGGCTTTTACCAATCAGAATCTGCGGGCCGTCTTCAAACTGATAGCCTACCCATGCTTTGTGCAGGCCGAATTGACCACCTGTGCTGTTGTTGTCGGCGTCTGTAAAACTACCCGGTCCAAAACGTGCCTCTGCGGAGTAGCTCCAGGGCGTCTCTGCGACATTGCCATCGGCGTATAGAACCAGTGCTTCACTGTCGATGACCCCCCACGAATTCTGGTGTGCTTCGTTGTTCTGCTGATATTGATAATTGAACCAGACGCCGCCCGAAATATTAGGGCTTGAATGGGCGGTGGAGGAGAGCAGAGCCGCGGCGAGCGCGGACGCTTTTAGGGCAACAGACTTCGTCATGGAGAACTCCTGGCTAGCTGTAGAAGGATGAATTTTTGACTCTTGCACCTTTTTGGGGCGCAAAGACTTATACAACCATAGCAGCTTGTATAGAAAAATCCGTCCTTAGTGGAATGATCTCGCTAATCTGTCCGGATCGGACTGGGTCGCCAGGATAACCCAGTCTCTGTTTATTTCAGGCGGGACACACCAATCATAACGAGGGTCATTCCAACGACGGCTGCCCAGCCGAATGGCTCGCCAAGAAACAGGATGGCCATAATCGTCGTCATCACCGGGCCAATGGTGCCAGACACACTGGCTTTGGCGGGGCCAATTCTTTTTATGGCCTCACTGACCATAAAAGAGGGAGCAACCGTCGCGAGTAGTGCTAGCAGTAGAGTGCCAGACCAGCGAGTTGCATCCATGTCGGGAAGACTCACTCCTTCGGTGATGACGTAGTGGACCAGCGTAGCCAGGGTCGCGGAGGCCATCGACACGCAGGTGAAGAACAGACTCCCTAACTCAGCAATACCGCGCTTACTGAACAGAATGAACAGCGAAAACGACAGCGCACTGCCAATAATCAGTAGGGTGCCTTTGGTGATATCCGCATTGCTTGTGCCCGGAGGGGCAATCTGAAGGTCATGCCCATACATGACTCCGA
>PDUK01000085.1 GCA_006212115.1 Thalassolituus sp.
ACCTATTTGGTCTTGCTTCGGGTGGAGTTTACCGTGCCACGAACTGTTACCAGTCGCGCGGTGCGCTCTTACCGCACCCTTTCACCCTTACCTGTTCCGCAAAGCGGTCATCGGCGGTTTACTCTCTGCTGCACTGGTCGTGGGCTCACGCCCCCCAGGCGTTACCTGGCACCCTGCCCTATGAAGCCCGGACTTTCCTCCCCCTGCATACGCAGGCAGCGACTGTCTGGCCGACTCCGGCGCGGAGTGTAACGGAAAGCCCCTCAGACCGCACTTTTATTTCAGCCATTCAATACAGGAGCAAATACCTTATCCCACAGAGTCAGGTATTTTTTCTTATGCCATCCGATATGCCCAATGCGTTTTTGACCCACGTCTTCGGGACTCACGACAATCTTATTGATGGCTGAACCAGTAAAGAAACCGTGTAACGCATCAACATTGGCCATGGACATCATGTCGTCGTCAGTAAACGCGATACAGGTAATCGGGCTGGTCATATTAGCGAAACGCTGACGTAGCCAGTCGCCCTCAGCACCAACACAGTAATCCCCATGCAGACACCAGCGACGCCACTGCATAATGACGCCTTTAGGCAGGTTACACATAACCTTTAAGCGATCTCCCGGGAAATAGCCCAGAAAAGGCACGGTCGCGGGTACCAGCCCGTACCACAAAAACCAGGCAACGCGTTTTGTTGGTGCCGCATTCATCCACCAGGTGCCTGTACCGGCACCAACAGAGATAACCCGATCAACCCCTTCCGCCGACGGCATCATACCCAGTACATGGGTACCGACGCTGTGACCAATCCAGGTGAGCGGCAGACCACTGAATCGCTCTTTGACGTAACCCAGCAGTGCAACGCTGTCGTTATTCGCCCAACTCAGTTTGTCACTGCGACTGTGCTTCACGTGACCGTTCAACGACAGCCCGATGCCGTCGTAATCAAACGTCACAACCTCGAATCCCTGATCTGCCAACCAGTACGCAAAGTCGTCATAAAGATACTGTGCAACCCCAGTCGCTGGGGCAATAATGCACACACCACGGCGCTCACTCTCGGCCTTAAAAATACGGGCTGTAATATCGTGTCCTGCCGGAGTGGCAATCTGAACCATTTCGGGCGTTGCTGTCATTATCGTCTCCACAGTTGCGCGCTTCAGAAGCGAGCCATAATAAAGTTGAGGAAGCGCAGAATGGTTTGCAGTTCTTCCTCGCTGAATTCCTGCTGAAACTGCTCATTGAGAAGTCCAATCAAAGGCTTCAGGCTGTTTATCTTTTCTAGCCCGCCCGGTGTGACTGAAAGCACTACCGCACGCGCATCATCTTTTGGCACTGCGCGAAGTAGCAGCCCGTTTTTTTCCATGCGAGAAACCAGGCCGGTGACGGCTGACTTATTCAGCTGTAGTGCTGCCGCCAGATCTTTCTGTTGGCACCCCTCACGCTTCGCTATCACCATCAGTGCTGCCAGCTGGGTGACCGAGGCATCAAGCTCGCGCTCACAGACCTGGTCCATATGCCGGAACAACTTCTTCTGGGCCATGTTCAACAAGAAAAAAAGTCGGTTATCCATCGCAGCTCCACATTTATAGTTCACATGTAAACAAAATTTAGTTTATATGTAAACTAATCTAACCAGTTGTAAAACCTGAAAATAAAAATTGCCCACAAAAAAAGGGGGCCAAGGCCCCCTTCTTCGTCTGTGGTATTTAGCGCGATACGGTGGTCGTAAAGTTCACGACCGGACACGACACTTCTTGTTTTAACAGAGGCGATCGGGAACAGACTTCGACACTGTGGTCACCCGCCAACAAGCGTCGCAAGGTAATCTGTTCACGCTGTTTCCAGATCGACCAGGCCCCGCCATCGACACGGTAGCGATGTTCCAGGTTACCCAGATCCGCATTCGGGTTTAATCCGCCCAGATCAATGGTCACCTCACCGTTATTCACAAGCAGAACGTCAGAAGTTGTTTGCCCAGTACTATCGACACCGGTTACCTGTACAGCAACATCTTCACTGTCTACTGAGCGAATATCCGTAGTCGGTGCTGACGCAGCGGCAGTGACGGATACCGGGATAAGATCACCTGCGAGTGCAAGAGAATTATTGTTATCACCAGCAACCCAGAATTCACGCATCAAGAGAGTGTGATTGTAGATTCGCGGTAATGGCACAACCTTCAGGTGACCCGCAATTTCAGGCATCACCAGCGGCATAAAGTAGTCCAACGTTGCGTTAATAAAC
Source organism: Thalassolituus sp. (assembly GCA_006212115.1). Classification (GTDB taxonomy): domain Bacteria; phylum Pseudomonadota; class Gammaproteobacteria; order Pseudomonadales; family Oceanobacteraceae; genus Thalassolituus. The sequence continues at coordinate 2,251 of PDUK01000085.1, forward strand.
TCTGGCGTTAAACGGATCATGCCGTTGTCATCAGTCTCAGTGATGAAAAGAGTTGGCAGCTGTTCAAGACCAATACTGAGGTATCCGTCTGAAGTCGAGTTAACCTCGAACGGAATCTCCAGATTAAAGGTCGTGCCAAACAGGGTGCGGAATTCTCCCCAGCGCGGCTTGTACAGCTCGAATGACAGGCTGACGTCATACCAGGCTAAGGCTCCGGCGGCACCGTCTGCTGGCATCAGGGTAACGTACGGTGCAGATGTCGGCGCCAGGGTCATGCGAATTTCGTCAGCGTCCTGAATATCTGTATCGTCTGAACGATAAACCGAAATCGCCGATGTCGTAGCCTGCGGGTAATATTCCTCACTGATCACCGTGCTCAGCATGCCTGCTTCGTAGGTCGCCATTAATGCCTGATTAATCACATTCGCAGAAATAGCAGCACCAAAGTGAAATGCTTCGCCAGTCGGGGTCACTGGCCCCATGGTTAAGGTATCGCCCTCAACATATCGTGAACCCAGAGCACGACGGATATCGGCAGATGGGGTGGGCGCCCAGATGCGAGTACCGAGATCAACACTTACGCCACGGTCTTTCGAATCAAGGAAAGTTGGCAGTGCATAAATATTAACGGCTTCCGCATTATCCGGATTAACCACTTCAAGATTAATCGGAATGTCCTTAATAAAGTCGGACATCACAGGAACAATCACCTGCTCCAGAATACTGATAAATACGTTTTCAAAAATCGGGGCCAGTACACCCACGATGGCACTGGTCAGCGCGTCCAGGATATTAAAAATACCGTTCGTATTAACGAAATCGATCGCTGGGAAACTATGATTAATCGTCGTGTTAGCCAGATCGATATCAAGATCGGAGTCGCGTACATCAAGCAACAGATCCGTACCAGACTGCAATGAACTGAAGGTCATAGTGCCTGCGCTGTTGTAGGGCAGGAAGAATCCGATTGTGCCAGACAAACGGAATCCAAGGACGACGTTCCGCGCCTGGATATCAGTATCAAGTCGCTCGTTCTCAAGTACAGTCAGATCAACATCAACGTCTGTAAAATTCAGACTGGTGACCGTCATATCGAGATTAAACAGGCCCAGCGTATTCAGAAGCGTAAATTCTTCCATGCCGGACACTATCCCGGACAGATCCATTGAATTCAGCTCCTGCTCGAGGGCAGATGTCAGGAAGTCAAAGCCACCTTGGTTTAAACGCGCACTGATACCGTTAAATTCATTGTCATCGCGAGCGTAGGTCGTTGACGAAGTACGACCGAGAGAATCTGTTGCTTCGAAGGTATTAAACGATCGATCGGCGAAAGAGGTGGTAAAGCGATTGGTCAAATCAAGTTCAACGCTGACGCCATCCAGAACCAGACTCTCAACAATGGAGTCATCTGCAACGTAACCCGAGACCTCGCCTGTTGCATGATTGGCCTCGATGATATGAACCACTGGGCCAGCGTTGTCGTAATAGAACGTCACCCGGTCAGTCTTGTTGTAAGCACGCACCCAGAGAACATTACGTCCGCCAAATACTGACTCTGCGAGATCGCTACCTGACGAGTACGCTTCCGCCTTACTGACAGAAAATACGTCTGTCACATCGACGTTGTTCAGCTGGATCTTGAGATCATCAGGGGCCGAATTACCGCTGAATGCAATGCGGAATTCACTGGGTTTTTCTGCGTAAACCTCGGTGTTTTCTGGCGCTGTAATTTCTACTTCATTACAAGCAGCCAAAACCACTACGGAGAGCAGCAGCAGGCAGCGTTTGATCAGAGTCATGGTGAGCCTTCACATTTTTATTTTTGTTATCGTATTTTTGCCCACCGCCACATCCGGGTAAATATGCAGCGGAGGACAATTCGAGCCACGGTACTTCTAAGAGACCCGGAGTGTGATGATAACCACAAAGCCTGAACACTTGTTATCCGATTTATGTAAAGGTTCAGGCTTTTCCCTGAATCTCGAGGGCACGCTGATACAGCGCTTTCTTGTTCTCACCAGTCAAGTCGGCGATCACGGCAGCGGCTTTCTTCGGTGGCAGTTCCACCAACAGCAAGCGGAACAGTTTATCCATATCAAAGGAGGTCGCTGTCGCGGGATCAGGGTTACCCGCCACCATCACGACAAACTCGCCTTTGGTCTGATCGGCATCCTGCTGCAGCTGTACAGCAATGTCTGCCAGCGTGCCGTGATAAAAGCTCTCGTAGGTTTTGGTCAATTCGCGGGCAACGCAAGCCGGACGCTCGTCGCCAAACGCTTCCATCATCAGGCTCAGCGTTTCCAGAATACGATGCTTGGACTCATAGAAGACCAGTGTTGCGGTCTCATTCACCAAAGGAGACAACCGATCTCTTCGGCCACCTGCCTTGTGAGGCAAGAACCCCTCAAACAAAAAGCGGTCAGTCGGCAGCCCAGCCGCACTTAATGCTGTAATCAGGGCACTTGGTCCCGGAACCGGTGTCACAGTAAAACCACGAACCCGTAATGCCTGAACAAGTGGAAATCCCGGGTCTGAAATAAGAGGCGTCCCTGCATCGGATACCAGCGCCATATTGCGGCCGCTTTCAAGATGCTCGGATATCTGATCAATCCGATCCCGTTCATTGTGATCATGAACCGACAGCATCACTTTGCGCAGCCCGAGGTGCTGAAGTAATTTCTGGGTATGTCTGGTATCCTCACAGGCAATTACGTCAACCTCGCTGAGGACGCTTACTGCGCGCTCACTAAGATCAGCGAGATTACCAATTGGCGTTGCGACAACGTAAAGAACGCCACTCTGAGTTTTGGTTGGATGAGACATCATGCGGGATACCGTATCTGAAAAACGCTTGCTGAAATCCTGGTCGCAGGTACTGCTTCCAGCATTGACCCTGGCCACATTCGTGGCTGGCTTATCGGGATGCGCCACGACACCCGATTCTAATACTGCCAAAAGCTCACAGGAGGAAATCCGGCCCGAGCTTGCGCAGCAGTTTGGCTATATCCGTCAATTGACCGATGCGGGCGAGTTTGGCGCTGCCAGCTTGCAATTGCAACAGCTCGACCTCCCCAATCTGTCCCCCGCCGCTCAAGCCGAGTGGTATCTGTTGATGGCAGAGGCGCAAATCGCTGAAGGCAACACCGACGCCGCTGCCAGCCAGCTACAGCAATTTGATTTGCTTCAGAACGCAGCATCCGATGCGCAACAATATCGGGCCACCCTGATATCAGCTCAGATTCTTGAGCTTCAGGGAGACTACCTGGCTGCCGCCCGCGAACGGGACTTTGTTTCTGAAGTGCTAAGCGAGACACAGAAGCAGGATAACTACGAACAACTGTGGAAGAATCTCCAGAGAATCCCTGCCGAAGAATTACAGATTCGAGCAGACAAAGCGCCAGATACGCGATTCGGTGCTTGGTTAGAGTTGGCGGCCATCAGTCGTGACCACCAGCTCACCATCGACGAACAACTGGCAGGCGTAAATAACTGGCGCTTCCTGTACCCGGATCACCCAGCAGCGTTTCAACTGCCGGGGGCCTTATCCCTGCTCGAAGACATTGCGGCTTCACGACCTGAACGCATCGCGCTTCTGTTACCTTTGAGCGGCAACCTGGCATCGTCAGGCAAGGCCATCCGTGATGGTTTCATGGCAGCCTACTACGACACCCTCAATAAAGGCTTTCCGGCCCCTGCCATTACTCTGGTGGATGCCAACCTGATGGAGAGTATGGATCAAGCTTATGCCCAAGCCATTCAATCTGGCAGCCAATGGGTAGTGGGCCCTCTCACTAAGCAGGATGTCCAGACACTTGAGAACCGAGCGTCCCTGCCATTGCCTACGCTTGCTCTCAACTACGGCAATAAACAAGCGAGTCCTTTCTCTCCGCTTCCCAAAGAGTTGTTCCAATTTGGGCTGGCGGCAGAGGATGAAGCTCGTCAGATTGCCGAAAAGGCATGGGAAGACGGACATCGTCGTGCACTCGTCATGATTCCGGAAGGAAGCTGGGGCGAGAGAATTTATTCGGCCTTTGAATCACGCTGGTTGGCTCTGGGTGGGGAGATTGAAGAAACACTTCCGTACGCTCGACGTGCTCAAGACTACAACCCTCCAATCAGCCAGCTGTTGAACGTCGATAGCAGTCAAAGTCGCTATCGCACCATTCGCAGCCTGATGCGCCAGCCAGTGGAATTTGAACCTCGCCGCCGCCAGGACGCAGACTGGATTTTCCTTGTAGCACTGCCCGAAGAAGCGCGACAGATTAAACCGACACTGGCGTTTAACTTTGCAGCCGATCTCCCGGTTTACGCGACATCTCACGTATTCTCCGGACAATCCGATGTCCGCAAAGATCGTGACCTGAACGGCATCTACTTCTGCGACGTTCCATGGCTGTTACACGATACGGCGCTGAAGCAAAACGTTGACGACGTGACTGGTGGTCAGGGCGGCTTCACACGCCTCTATGCCATGGGCGCAGATGCCTTCCGCCTGGTTGCACGAGTACAGCAACTACAGGCTTTCCCCGACAGCCAGATATTCGGCAATACGGGTGCCCTGACGCTCGATGAATCACGACGCATACGTCGTAGCACCGACTGCACCCGCTTCCGCGGCGGCAAGCCGGTCAAGCTTTCTGACGCGGGGACAGTGAACTAAGGCGACTGCTCACACATCCCGCACATACAGCAACGCCAGGGAGGGCGTATGTGGTTCAAATCAAATAAATCTCAGTCAACAGACCGAACGACGCACCAAAAGACACGCCAGACGACGCGCCAAAAAGGCGATGTCATTGAAGTCGCAGCTCAAAACTTTTTGCGCACCAAAGGCCTGCGCCCAGTCACCCGCAACTACCTGATTAAGGGCGGCGAGATTGATCTCGTTATGCGTGACGGCGAGGTGCTCGTCTTCATTGAAGTACGCTTCAGGCAATCAACAGATCACGGCTCGGGAGCCGAGACCGTCACTTATCAGAAACAGCGCAGACTTCGTCGCGCCGCCCTGCATTATCTTCAGAAACACTATGGCAACCACGAGCCAGATTGCCGTTTCGACGTAATCTCTGCTCACGGTACGCCAGTCGTGTTTGACTGGATACCCAACGCTTTCTGAAGTTCGCCTTTTTCTTTACTCTCGGGTTCTTTATTATGACGGGCAGATGTAAACGGGAGTTTATCTGTGCAAGATCGTATTATCGGCCACTTCGGCGCAAGTATCGAAACCAAGACGTTATCTGCCGAAGAGTTACCACCTTATATTGAACATGCCTCGCAGATTATGGTGAATGCCCTGGTCAGTGGTGGAAAAATTCTTACCTGCGGTAACGGTGGTTCTGCAGGTGACGCACAGCACTTCTCTTCTGAACTCCTCAATCGGTTTGAACGCGAGCGCCCTAGCCTGCCTGCGATCGCGCTGACTACCGACCCATCAACCATCACGTCCATCGCTAACGACTACAGCTACAACGAAGTCTTCAGCAAACAGATTCGTGCTCTGGGCAATCCTGGCGATGTACTGCTGGCTATCTCAACCAGCGGTAACTCAAGCAACGTCGTTCAGGCCATTCAGGCTGCGCATGAACGCGATATGGTGGTCGTTGCTCTGTCAGGGAAAGATGGCGGCCATATGACTTCGCTGCTGACCGCTGAAGATGTAGAGATCCGGGTACCGAGTGATGTCACCGCTCGCATTCAGGAAGTTCACCTGGTCGTGATTCACTGCTTGTGCGATCTGATCGATTGCGCGCTCTTTGGTGAAGAATAACTGTTTGAAGAAAAGTCCTTATTATTTTCAACGCTGAGCGGTGGCAACCTGCCGCTCATTGCCTCCCTCGCTTCACTCGGTAAGATCCCCGTCCAGCGACGAAAACTACGGCGAAAATTGGCACCATCTCCCAGCCGCAGCGCGTCTGCAATATCTTCGTTACTCCCGCCCTCAAAGT
>PDUK01000086.1 GCA_006212115.1 Thalassolituus sp.
ATGACGGGATCGAACCGCCGACCCTCTGCTTGTAAGGCAGATGCTCTCCCAGCTGAGCTAATCACCCATGTCCTGAAGCGAGGTCGCATTCTACGCACGTCAGGGCGGATGTCAAACGCTATATGCAATTTTTTCTACTTTTTTCAGTGACTTGCATTATGTTCATGGTCGCGGTCTTTATTACGGTCACGCCATACCAGAAGTGCCGGTGTGAAGATCAGGGTCAGCACGGTAGCAAACGTCAGTCCGCCAGCAATTGCGGTGGATAGTTGGGTCCACCATTGCGACGAGGGAGCCCCTGCGCTGATCTCACGGTTAATCAGGTCGATATTCCACTGCATGACCATCGGGATCAGGCCAACGACCGTTGTAACCGCTGTCAGAAGTACAGGACGCAGACGAATGGCTCCGGTGCGCATAGCGGCATCAAAAGCACTGACGCCGGTCATTCTGATCTGATTGTAGGTATCGATGAGTACAATGTTGTTGTTTACTACGATCCCCGCCAGAGAGATTACCCCCACACCGCTCATTACGATACCGAAGGGCTCACCGCGTATCAGCAGCCCCATCAGTACGCCAGCGATTGAGAGCACAATGGCGCTCATGATCAGGCCTGCCTGATAGAAGCTATTAAACTGCGTAACCAGCAAGGTCACCATCAGGAAGATCGCGATAGAAAAGGCAGACGCGAGGAAGATCCCCGTCTCTTCCTGCTCTTCGAAATCACCGCGGAAAGTAGGCTGAACGCCTTCAGCCTGCCAGTCGAACTGTTTCAGTTTCTCGCCAAGTTCGGCGAGCTTGGCATTGACGTTGATACCATCGGCCACGTTGGCTGTAATCAGGTATCGTCGTTTTCCATCGACGCGCACGATGTCACCGGTTTTATTGATCGGCACGCGCTTCACAAATCGACTCAATGGCACGAGGCCTTTTGCCGTTTTGATGTTGATATCGGTAAATAGGTCGATGGTTCGCTTCTGCTCTGGATAGCGCAGCAGGATATCGAGCTCTTCTTCCGAATACTCCGGCTGGAACTGGGTAATAACCTGACCACCAGTGATCATACGGATGAGTGAGCCGACCTCGGCCACGCTTGCGCCGTAACGTACGGCTTCTTCCCGATCGATGTCGATTCGCCATTCCACACCATCAAGAGGGCGGTCATCGCGGACGTCTTTCAGGTCAGGGTCCGCCTGCAGAATAGGCAGGACTTTTTCGAGCATTGGAATCAGATTGCTGTCGTTCCGGCTACTTAATTCAAGCTGCACCGGAGCACCACCGGCAGGCCCATTGGCCTGCTTTCGGGTCTCGATGATAATTCCCGGCAGGTGTGCCGTGCGCTTTTCGATATCAGCCAGAATTTCGTCAGCAGTGCGGCGTGATTGCCAATCGAGTAGTTCCAATTGAATACGCCCGACAAGATCAGCCGGAGAGGATTCCATCCCGCCTTTGGGGGCGTTCACGAAGACCGATGTATAAATCGCATTGATCTCTTCCATGTCGAAGATTTCGTATTCGACGGCATGAACGAGTTCTTCACGTTCCGCAAATGACAGGTTACCGCGCGCCCGGACATCCACCATCGCAACGTCGACATCGACCTCCGGGAAAAACTCGGTGCCATGTCCGCCAATGCCGTAAATACCAAAGGCTGAAAACACAAATGCGAGCACAATGAGGCAGGTCTTGCCCGGATTTTCCAGTGCGCGACGCAGGACTTTAACGTACTTGGCGGCAAAGCCGGTCATCTTCTCAAAATCGCCGTTTTCAGCCGCGACAATGACATCGAGAGAAGCACGGTCATGATGCCCGGCGCGGCCTAGTACTTTACCAATGGCCGGAATAACGATCAGCGCCATAACGAGAGAACCTGTCAGGGTAAACAGCAACGTCAGCGGCAGATATTTCATAAAGCCGCCCATCACACCGGGCCAGAATAGCAGGGGCAGGAACACAGCAAGTGTCGTCGCAGTCGAGGCTATGATGGGCCAGGCCATACGGCGTGCACCTTCGCTATAGGCATCACGCGGAGTGAGCCCCTCGGCAAGTCGACGGTCGGCGTACTCGACCACAACAATCGCACTGTCTACCAACATACCCACAGATAGAATCAGAGCAAACAGCACCACCATATTGAGCGTGTCACCCATCGCGTTGATCGCCATAATCCCCATCAGGAAAGCGCCGGGAATAGCCAGACCAACAAGTACGGAGCTACGTACACCAAGGCTGCCCAGAATCAGCAAAAAAACCAGTAGAGTAGCGACCAGAACGCTGTTAAACAGATCATTCAGCATGGTTCGGATTTGTTTAGACTCATCCTGAATCACACCAATATTGATACCCTCAGGCAGGATGCTTTCCGCTGCTTTGGTAATGGCACGCACTTCATCCAACGTTTCAATGATGTTTGCACCAATCCGCTTTTTAATTTCGAGCGTTACGGCAGGGTGGCCATTAACACGAGCACCGGTGGAAGGGTCTTTATACGAAAGGCGGCCGACCGCGACATCCTGAAATAACACGACCTCATCGCCAATGGATTTTACCGGTAACCGCAGCAGGCTTTCGATATCGTTAACCCGGCCCGGAATTTTTACGCTGAAGCGGCCCTGTTCGTTATTGATGTCTTCACTCGAAACCAACAGGCTGTTATTGCGCAACAGATTGCCGACTTCCGTCAGAGACAATCCGTAGTTATCCATTTTTGCAGGATCGATAATTAACTCGGCGACTTGTTCGCGTTTACCGCGTACATCGACTTCCAATACGCCTGCCAGTGACTCGATACGCTTTTCCAGCTCGTCCGCGGCCCGATATAAAATGTACTCATCAACATCTCCGGCAACGGTAACGACCATAACCGGAAAGAGCGCGACGTTAATTTCCGCGACCACCGGCTCTTCACTGTCGACTGGTAATTCACCCGTCGCATCGTTGACTTTATTGCGCACATCATCGAGCGCTTTATCGATATCGACGTTGCTGTAGAACTCAAGTTGAATCGATAAATGGCCAAAGGTCGCCGTGGATATCATTTCTTTCATACCCTCTACGCCCTGCAGTTGGGTTTCGAGAGGTTCGTACAAAAGGGTGTCGGCATCTTCTGGCGAGATACCCACGTGCGTGACCGACACATAAACCATTGGGATGGTAACGTCCGGCGAGCTTTCTTTTGGAATCGTATATAGCGTCGCCGAGCCGGTAATCAGCATCAGCACGAACAGCATAATGACGGTGCGGTGTCGATTGATCGCCGCTTCAATAAGCTTCTTCATTCTGCGTCAGCCTTTTTGTCCTTCTGTCCGTTCTGTTCCTTCGCGTCGACCTGTTGTCCAACATCAACGAACCCCTGGCCAACAGTGATTAAGCGAATCGGACCTGTCGGGCCGTAAACCCAGATACCGTTGGTGCTGGCTTCTAGAATATCTACGCTGACGATGTTTACGCGGTTATCCTCGTCCAGCAGCTTAATGCCCAGGCCGCCGTCCTCGGTGATTATCAACAGCGCTGGGGATATCTCGTAGGCATCACGTTTTCCCTGTGGGATTTTTAAGGTCGCGGTCTGGCCGTCGTAGAGGCCTTTCGTGCTGTCGGTGACTTCCATTTCAGCTTCATAGGTTCGGGTGTCGGCTGAGGCGGAGGCCGCAATAAATCGGATTGTTCCGTTGACGGTGGTGCCGTTAGGAAGTTCGGCATACGCTTTCGAGCCCACTTGAACCTGGCCCACGGCTTTTTCAGACAATGCACCTTTTACCAGCATGGTCTGATTATCGATCACGCGTACCAGTGCGGTACCCGGTGTGACGTATTCACCTTCCTCAACGTAGCGTTGATCGTAAATACCATCGAAGGGCGCTCTGACTTGTGTGGCGTCCAGATCCAGACGAATAGCAGTGAGTTCGGATTCCGCCTGAGCCAACTCAGACTCTGCAATCACAACCGCAGACTGGTTAGTGAGCTCGCGTTCAAACAGATTGCGGGTGCTCTGTGTTTCAAGTTTGCGGCGTTTCAGTTGAGCTTCCGCCTGCTTCAGGCGAGCAGGTAGGTTACGTGGGTCAATTTCTAGGAGTAATCGTCCTTCTTTTACCTGTGTTCCTTTTTTAGCAGGCAGGCCGGTGACTTTACCGCTGACTTCGGCAATCACATCAACCGCACGATTGGCGGCAACGTGTGCTGAAACTTTGACCGAGTGCTCTTTGGTCTCGGGTTCGAGAACTTTGTACGCAACAGTAAGACTAAGCTCTTCACGCGATAACGGGCGGTCTGCTACATCCTCTGTATGGGCTGGGCCGGTCACGACCCAGATGACCAATACCAGCAGAATGGCCAGTGCGACTTTGTGTGAGAAGCTCAGCTTCATTGCGTTACTCATAATTGATTCCTGACAAATCGGGTATCTGCAGCTCTGCGTTATTCAGAGTTGCTCTCGAAAAGTGTAATACACCATGAAAAATCGTCCTGCCTTTGTAACCGGCGTCGGTTAGCAACACAATGGCCGACGCGAACAATTCGGTGACAGATTGTAGTTGTGATCGTGCCATACATTCTTGAAAGTCGCAGCAGTCCTCGCGCACTGATACTATGCGCGCCCTGATATCGGTGATATGAAACAAAAGGTTCTATAAATGGTACTAGTGCGGTTGCAGCAGGTTGAACTCGCGTTTGGTGATCATGTATTGCTGGATAAAGTTGATCTGGATGTTCAAAGCGGCGAACGCTTGTGCGTCGTTGGGCGTAACGGTGAAGGCAAATCCACGCTGTTAAAAATCATCAATCGCGAAGTCACGCCGGATGACGGTGTGGTTCAGTATCGCGATACCTTGCGAGTATCGGCGCTGCAGCAGGAATTGCCGAAGAGCGTTGATGAATCTGTATACGATGTCGTTGCCGATGGTATTGGTGATTTGGGTGCGACATTAGCGCGCTATCATGAAGAAACCGCGCGCGGTGCCGACGCTGATCTGAAAAAGCTCGAAGCACTTCAGGCACAGATTGAAGCTGCCGATGGCTGGCGCATTCAACAGAAAGTCGACGCCATGATTCAACGTCTGAACCTGCCCGCAGAGAGCCGCTTTAACGAGCTGTCGGGTGGATGGCAGCGTCGCGTTATGCTGGCGCGCGCGCTGGTCACAGACCCAGAGCTACTGATTCTCGACGAGCCGACCAACCACATGGACGTTGAGACCATTGAATGGCTGGAAGAGCAGCTCAAACAATTTAACGGGGCCTTAGTCTTTATCAGCCACGACCGTGCATTTGTACAATCGCTGGCTACCCGCATCGTCGACCTTGATCGTGGTCACCTCTACAACTGGGTGGGCGATTACCGAGGCTTTCTGGAGTTTCGTGAAAAGCGCTTAGAAGACGAAGCCACTCAAAATGCCTTGTTCGATAAACGCCTCGCGGAAGAGGAAAAGTGGATTCGTCAGGGCATCAAAGCCCGCCGTACCCGTAATGAAGGCCGTGTTGAACGCTTAAAAGAGATGCGTAACCAGCACAAAGCTCGCCGCGATCGCGTGGGGACAGCCAACATCAGCATGACCGGAACAGAAAGCTCCGGTAAGCAGGTGTTTGAGCTAACGGATGTTAATTATGCCTGGAAAGATGTTAGCCAAGTGAAGGACTTCTCGACCTTGGTTATGCGTGGCGACCGAATTGGATTGGTCGGCCCGAACGGCGTGGGTAAAAGTACATTACTAAAACTGCTACTTAACACCCTTAAACCGCAGTCGGGAAATATCCGTACCGGCACCAAGCTGGAAGTAGCGTACTTCGATCAGTCCCGTAACGTACTCGAAGAAGACAAATCCATTGCAGATAATGTTGCTGACGGCAAAGACCACGTTATCGTAAATGGTCAGAGCCGCCACGTAATTGGCTATCTGGGGGATTTTCTATTTCCGCCAGAACGCGCCCGTACTCCGGTCAAAGCATTATCCGGTGGTGAGCGTAACCGGGTCATGCTCGCCAAGCTGTTCCTTAAACCGTGCAACTTACTGGTGATGGATGAGCCTACCAACGACCTCGACATTGAAACACTCGAGTTGCTGGAAGAGCGCCTGATTGACTTCGACGGAACCTTGCTTCTGGTGAGTCACGACCGTGCATTTATCGACAACGTGGTGACGCAACTTTGGGTATTTGATGGCACCGGACACATCGACGAGCACGTCGGTGGCTACAGCGACTGGTATGAGCGCACAGGTGGCAGAAAAGCGAAAAAAGCCGATGCGTCCAAACCGACACCCGCGGTAAAAGCAGAGACGAAGGCTGACGACGCACAGGCTGCGCCGAGTAAACCGGCCGAGAAGAAGAAGCTCTCATACAAACTTCAGCGAGAACTGGATATGCTGCCGCAACAGATCGCGGAAGCAGAAGAAGCCCGTGATGCGGTCGTGGCCGAAACCGAAGCCGCAGATTTTTACAGCGATGATCAGGATCACGTGCAGGCCACTCTGGCTAAATTAGCTGATCTCGAAACTCAGCTGGAAGAGTTGGAAATGCGCTGGTTAGAACTTGAGGAGATGACAGAATGATCTGGCCCATTGCAATACTGGTCGGGCTGGTGGTATTCGGCTCTGTGTATTGGTTAAAACCGAGCCCGCGCGACAAGCGTCTGGCTGACCTGCGTCTTGATGCCATCAAGCGAAAGCTGCATGTTCGTCAGTACACCTTCAAGCCGGATTCGGCGAAAACCGGTATCCGTGATGACTTCACTGGGACCAACTACACCTTGATGGACCCAAAGCCTAAAAAGCGAGACAGCGGCGAATTACTGTGGCGAATCGTTGGACAGCAGGGTTGGGATACGGAAGGCCTTCCGGAAGGACTCGCCTGGCATGATCACGGTAGCGAGGAAGACGCAAAGCTAGTGTCAGCGCTGATTCAGGATCTTTCTGATGATTTACTACTGCTTGAAGTGTACAGCAACCGAGTTACCTTGATGCCTGCAGAACACAAAACAGCAAACGCCGAGGCGTATGAGAAGTTTCTGCAGGCGGTTCTGGCTCACGTAACTCAGTCGTAAGAAGCCGCTAGCTGGTGCAGTGCTTCAACGATACTGTCGTTATAGTTAACTACCAGAAAGGGCACTGAGTTCTCATTGTAGTTAGAGATAGACCGGCTCAGAAATTCCCACTTATGGCGAATGGCACTCACGCGCAGCGCATCCTCTTTCGGGATTGCGCCGTCGAGCTGGTCCAGCAGCAATGTGAACTCTTCAGCCTGCTCTTTCGGGCTCTTTTGCTGGTATCCCACAAATACCTGTCCCAGGTTGCTGGTGCCGCGACCGGTGTACTGCGACGTGATGTCTGACATACGGAACGCAAGTGCACGGGCGAGGCGGGTGACGTCACTCACCTTTTCAGTTTTCTTCAGATTGTCAGCGGCGTCGATCAAAGCCGAGCAGGCATCTCCCATTTCATTAACCAGACGGATATCAGGATAACCTCGGGTAACGATGTCTTTTCGGTTCGAGGCCATCAGGCTGTTAAACGTATCCCACTGATTGATCAATTCTGCGGAACCATTCTGGTCAATGTCGTTGTCTGAGCCACTGAGAATACGGCTGGCTGCGGCATAGGCTGCTGCCATCGCCTGATCAATACGATTCGCGTATTTAAGATCGGCATCCAGTCCCTGATACATATAAAAGCTGGTCATGGCGTTGGTAATGTTCACTTTAAGGGTGTGAATGTCGGCGGGATCAGAGGCCATAACGCGGGAGCTGTGCAGCAGGGCAGTGCAAATCAGGGCGATGATAATGGTTAGGACGCTATTCTTATTCATATTGTGTCTCTGGTGACTTTCTTTCGAGCAATACCCCGAGTCTATTCTTTACTTAGTGTTCATCAAATATGCGCTTACAAAGGGTAACAATTCTGGCCTGATCGGCAGTGGTCAGGTACCCGCAAAGTCATCCTTGATGTTGACGCACCTCAGGCCGGAATCAGGCAGGGTCTATTGACTTTCCTGCGCCCGTCTGGGAAGGTGTGCCTCTCAGATTCAAACGCTCGTATGAATTGTTTGTTTTTTAAGCAATTGAGCCTTGTTTCACCAACCGGCGCGGTACCAATCCGGTATGCGGCTGCCAACAGCTAACCACCATGTGGAGATCAGTTGATGATTTACGAAGGTAAAGCCATCACGGTAACCCTGATCGACGGCGGAATCGCCGAA
>PDUK01000208.1 GCA_006212115.1 Thalassolituus sp.
CAACAGGTCACCCATTCGCAGCGACCGGCGGTCGTATCGTTTCGTCTCTGGCGAAAATGATCGACGAGAAAGGTTCGGGCCGTGGTCTGATTTCCATCTGTGCAGCAGGTGGTCAGGGCGTTGTAGCTATCGTCGAGAAGTAAATCCAGAGCTACTGCGCTTGCTCATGCGGCGTTGAAAGTTTCTTCAGAATGCTCATGTACGACTTGTACACTCCGCTTCTTCAGAAACTTTCGCCTGGCCTGAGCTTCGCTCGTAACGCTCAGGTAAAAAGAAAGCCCCGCATTGCGGGGCTTTTTCGTTTCTGGAGGTTACCTTGTAGGAGGGAATCTTATTCCCGACAGCCCTGTGTAGGAGCGATTCAGCCGGAGGCTATTCGCGATCAATCAATTGGATGAAACGTCCACGCCAGAATACGGGTCTGCTTCTTCCCCTGCGTCATTTCAATAATTTGCACGTCTTTTGCGCCGGCTTTGTTGGCGAGTTTCGTCAGTGGCTTCACGTTCTCCGCTTTTGATACCAGGCTAGTAAACCAGCGTATGCGTATCTGCGACGCAAACTGCTTACTTTCTTTAATCATCTTTTTAAGAAAAAGCGCTTCGCCGCCGTTGCACCAGAGTTCATTTTCCATGCCGCCAAAGTTGAGCAGAGGCTCGCTAGTAGGTTCTGCTTTACCTTTGCTGAGGTTGGTGACTTTACGTTGACTGCCGCGCATAGCGTCCTCTGCAGAGGCGTGGAAAGGTGGGTTGCATACCGATACGTCGAATTGCTCTTGCGGCAGAACGACACCTTCAAACATCTTATGTTTGTCGCGCTGTAATCGAAGACTGATGCGGGACTCCAAAGTCGCGTTGCTCTTCAGAACCTTCGCGACGTTATCCAGAGATGCCTCACTGATGTCGGTTGCAACACATTCCCAGTCATAAACGCTGCTCGCCAGAAGTGGGTAGATCCCGTTGGCACCGGTGCCAATATCCAGCATAC
The DNA here is from genome assembly GCA_006212115.1 of Thalassolituus sp. Taxonomy (GTDB): domain Bacteria; phylum Pseudomonadota; class Gammaproteobacteria; order Pseudomonadales; family Oceanobacteraceae; genus Thalassolituus. Next base: position 985 of record PDUK01000208.1, read on the forward strand.
GCACATTCTTATCGGGCTCTACCGAATCCAGCAGGTCGGCGATGTAGTGAATGTAGTCAACCCGGCCCGGAATCGGAGGGCAGAGAGCACCGTCAGGTATGTCCCAGCCAGTTACTCCGTAATGCTGCTCAAGGAGAGCAGAGTTCAGAGCTTTGACTGCTGACGGATTGGCGAAGTCTATCGTCTGCTGAGAAGAAGGTGCTTTCGTTATATAGTGAGCGAGATCCGGGGATGCCTTAATCAACTGAGGAAAATCGTATTCCTGATTGTGAATGTTTCTGAGGTGTAGTTTTTTCATACGGGCAGTTATCTGAGGCATACTGGGTAACACCTGCGAGAGTATACAGGTAGTCAGACCTTCTGAACTAACACGGGAAAAGCATGACAGTAAGTAACGGATTAGCGGCGTGGCACAAGCAAGGGCAAACGACCGATTTCAGGGGGCATCGCATCTTTTTTCAGGATTCCGGTGTCGGTGAGGAGACGATTTTCCTGATCCATGGCTTTCCAACCGCTGGGTGGGATTGGCACTACGTATGGGAAGCGCTGAAGAACGACTACCGCCTCATTAGCATCGATATGCTGGGTTTTGGCTTTTCTGACAAGCCTGCTGACTTCCAATTTTCTATTCATGCCCAAGCAGACCTGATTGAGTCTGTCCTAGCCAAGCTGGGGATTCAGGAAGCGCATATTTTGGCCCATGATTATGGTGATACCGTTGCGCAGGAATTAGCTGCACGACACCTCGATTCAAGGTCTGAGCGTCCACAGATACTAACCATGACGTTGCTGAATGGAGGTCTTTTCCCTGAGCAGCATAGAGCCCGTCTGATTCAGAAGTTGCTGGTCAGCCCTGTTGGTCCTTTATTATCGAAATTCGCCTCTCGTCGAATGTTTGAGAAGAACCTGAATGCGGTGTTCGGTGAACATACAAAACTAACTTCGTCCGAAGCGAACGATCTTTGGCATTTGTTCTCACGAAATGATGGGCATAGAAAATCTCATATCATGCTTCATTATATTGCCGACCGAAGGAAACAGCGTTGGGTTGGAGCGCTTCAGAAGCTGGATGTGCCTCTATTATTAATCGACGGCACTGCCGATCCCGTATCAGGTGGGCACATGGCAGATCATTATGAATCTTTGATACCTCAGCCGAACGTAGTTCGCCTGAATGGAATAGGTCACTATCCACAGTTAGAAGCACCACGAGCTGTGCTAGAGCATTTTATTTCTTTTATCGGTTCGAATAAAAATATATGAACACGCCACTTAAATGGTTCGCGCTGATTAGTCTTTATATGGTGCAGGGCCTTCCCCACGGCTTCTTTGGCCAGGCAATGCCCGTGCTGTTGCGCGAGCAGGGCGTCGATCTCAGGTCCATCGGCCTGATGTCTCTGGTAGCACTGCCCTGGGCGCTGAAATTTATTTGGGCGCCAGTGCTGGACCGGGTATCTATCGTTCCCGGAGAGTATCGTCGCAGCTGGATTCTGGCAATGAATCACACCGCAGTGCTGGTTCTGATTGGCTTGTCGTTTGTCCCGTTGCCATGGCTGACGAGCGATGGCGTGTTAGCGC
>PDUK01000087.1 GCA_006212115.1 Thalassolituus sp.
GCCATGCCCTGCTGGAAGGTAAGCGCCGGGGTGTGAAGTATGTGGTGATCACCATGTGCATTGGCGGCGGCATGGGGGCTGCCGGGTTGTTTGAGGTTTATTGATTAGGGGCTCTTCAATTAGAAGAGGACATTCAACTCCTGTATTAATGGAGTTGAATGTCACCGATTGCCCAGCCCCAAGGCTTTTTACGCCCTGGCGGAAGGGGCCAGCTTTACCAGATCATTCAGCACTCCTTCCAGTCCGCCATAAACGGAGATCCGGTCGATGCGTGCTGTGACTTTTTCCAGTGCTTCCAGCTCCTTCAGGCGCATTAACACAGGGTTGTTTTCCATCATTTTGGCCGTGTTATGCAGTGATCGCATGGCCTGAGTTTCCTCGCGGCGTTTGATCAGATTGGCTTCGGACTCTTTTTGTGCCTCCACTACCTGATTCAGGATCTGCTTCATATCACCCGGCAGAATGATATCTTTCACACCCAAACTCACCATCATTACACCGTAGTCGGCGAAGGTGGATTTGGCACCTACTGTGATCGCATTGTTCAAGCTGTCCTTGTCTTCCAGTAGTTCGTCTAAAGTGCGGGTGCCCACGCTCTCCCGCAGCCGAAGCTGCAGCTCCCGGTACACAAAGCCCGCGTAGTCATTCACCTTCAATGCGACGGTTTCCGGATCGTTGATACGGTAACTGCCACTTAGGTTAACGCGCAGGCTCACCCGGTCTTTGGTCAGGATGTCCTGGCCACCGACTTCAACGGACTGCAAGCGCAGATCCAGCAATTTCACCGCTACGGAACGATTGTATTTCCAATAGCCGTAACTACCTGCCTGCAATAATTTTTGCAGGCGACCATTTACCAGCAATAGGCCTACGTGTTCATCAGGCACTTCCGTGTAGTAAATGGAAGATGCAAAATTTTTGCTTTTGCCGATCTTTGCACCGCGGGTTAACAGATCCAGCAGATTATCGTCGATGGAATACTCGGTACTGATGTCCAGGATCTCCACGCGCACATCTTCCACCCCTTTCCAGGCGGCCATAAAGGTGCCGGGTGCAAGGACATCAACCAGATGTCCATCCCGATACAACAGGCCGATCTGCTTATCTGCCACCTCGAATACGTCGAGATAAGGCTTCAGTTTTTGACCTTGAGTATTCAGTAGGAACTTGGCCTGCGGATGTTCAAACAGTACCTGGCTCAGGTCAAAGGTTTCCAGGCGCAAGTTGCCGCTCAGCGTGTTCACCCGATGGCGACCTGCCTCTAAAACAGTTTCAAAACGGTTGCGGCGGAATAGTAAAACCCGCTCATTATCTGCAACATCTATGGTTTTCCATAGCAACATGGTACTTCTCCTTATACTGCTTCCTTTCAAATAGGGTGAGGCCCACCCGAGCACACAGAGGCTAAAGATTTAGGGAGGGCAGGGCGGACTATCCAGAGGCTGTCATTAATGCGGGCCGGCAGTCAGTATCCCTGCGTGGCGACGCACAACTTTCAACTTTAATAGTTGCCGTGCCGGCCCAGCCATCCAAAGCGGCTGCATGGTCGGCGCTTCGCTGCTGTCACAGCCGTCCGGCACATAAGTTGCCGGTTGCGCTATGGCTGCAGCTGAGCCATGGGCCTCGTTTAGATTTCAACAAGGGTACTAGCCTTGTGGGGAGTTGAACCCCAGGCTCTCGCCTTTACCAGAGTCGTTTGATAGACGACGGTAACTAGGGCAGGATTTGAACCTGCGACCCATCGATGATTAGTCGATTGCTCTACCCAACTGAGCTACATAGTTATCTTCAAGTGTTCGGCACAGATCGGTACGCATTACATCATGGATGCTTGCGCCAGGCTGCTCTACAGAAACAGCTCCGCTAATCAGGCCAACGGCTTAAAGTCTTGTTTATCGAGTGGTTCCACATTCACCTGCCAGCAGTGTTTAGCGAGTTGTTTCAAGCCGATATTGGCACCGGTTAGTTGCTTCACCACGTCGATATTGGTGCGTAGATGCTGACTTAGTTCCAGGGTAGTGAAATGCCCACCCTGACCCAGCACCAATGGTAGAATCAATTGATCTGCCAAATGCTCGCACACCACAGCATCGCTGCTTAAATAATTGCGCATGGCCTTGATGGCCTTGCCTGCTACCCGCTCCGCAGTTATCGCCTTGGCGCCGGAGGCTTCAAACACGGCTGTCAGCTCTGGCATCTTCAGGCGCAGGGATACAATGTTACCTGGCCCGATTGAGCGCACAAGCTTCTGCTGTAGATCCGCTTTGGGCCAATAGCAGCGCTTATGCACCTGTTCCAGCTCTCGCGCCGTTACATGCGCAGGAATATTGGCAGACACGGCCACCGCCCGTTGCTCACTGATTTCGCCCCGTTGCGCTAAGGCCAACGCTCGAATCGTTCCTGCAGGATGTATCCGCACCCTCCAGGCTCCGCCTCCGGAAGGATAAAACCCATAACGTTCCAGTTCCAACTCTGTGGCCCAGCCCAGCTCAGCCAAAACTGGTAGAAAGCTGTGGTTAATGAAATCCACAGAGGGCGCCATGTCGTTGTGCGTACCCCCTTCCAGATACAGCTCGCTTTCGCCCCGGCTCAGGGCCAGGGGTAGAAAGACTGTTTGGAACACCAGCGTTGTGCTGCCAGCGGAACCTACTGCAAAGCGATATTCGCCGGGTTGTACAGAGCCTGGTGTAAAGGTCACCTTTTGTGAGCCCAGCTTATCCCCGGATACCTGGGCATTGCAGATGGCTTGCGCTGCACGCAGGCAGGTCAGGTGTTGCCGCAGTAAACCGGGTTTAGCTCGTCCAGCTCGAATATTCTCAATTCGCACCGTTTCGCCGTTACACATGGCCAGAGTCAGAGCAGTCCGAAAAATTTGCCCGCCGCCTTCACCTTGAGATCCGTCTATAACAATCACAATGTTTGCCTCTTAATCTATTCTTCGATGCCAATTCAAACGGCCATCCCCTGGCCAATCCAACATCCTGTCCGCACCTTCAACCTTTTACACACAATACCTGCTTCAGGGTGTACACAACTTCCACCAGATCCTTTTGCGCCGCCATTACCTGATCAATGGGCTTGTAGGCTGATGGGGTCTCATCAATCACCCCGGCATCCTTACGGCACTCTACATCTGCGGTGGCCTGGCGGTGTTCATCCAGAGACACCAGCTTCTTTGCTTGGGTTCGTGACATCACCCGGCCTGCGCCGTGGCTGCAACTACAGAAACTTTCCGCGTTACCCAGGCCGCGCACGATAAAGGATTTGGCCCCCATGCTTCCAGGGATGATCCCCATTTCACCCAGACGTGCACGCACCGCGCCCTTTCGGGTTACCAGCACATCAGCACCGTAGTGATGCTCGCGGGACACATAATTATGGTGGCAATTCACCGCTTCCATCCGGGCCTCAAACTCCAACCCTAGTGTTGTGCGCACTGCGGCAATTACCCGCTCCATCATCACCTCGCGGTTGATACGGGCGAAGTGCTGAGCCCATTCCACCGCCTCAACGTATTCGTTGAAGTGATCGGTCCCTTCCGGCAGATAGGCCAGATCGGAATCAGGCAAATGAATATGCCAGCGCTCCATATCCTTTTTTGCCAACTCGATGAAATGGGTACCGATACGATTTCCCACACCGCGTGATCCGCTGTGAAGCATTAGCCACACGCTATTCTGCTCATCCAGGCACATCTCAATAAAGTGGTTGCCTGTTCCCAGGGTTCCCAAATGCTTTATGTTGTTGGTGTTCTTTAATATCGGATGCTTCTCCTGCAGTACATCAAATTGCTTTGCCAGCGGTATCCAACCATCCATTACATCATTGGGTACGTTTTCCCAAGCACCCTTATCACGAGCCCGGCCACGGCCTGAGGTGCGTCCATGGGGTACTGCGCGTTCAATAGCCGTGCGCAACTCGTTCAGGTTATCCGGTAATTGCGTTGCGGTCAGGCTGGTCTTGACTGCCATCATTCCGCATCCAATATCCACACCCACAGCCGCTGGTATCACAGCCCCCAAGGTAGGCACTACGCTACCGATGGTGGCTCCTTTGCCGAGATGTACATCCGGCATTACGGACACCCATTTATGAATAAAGGGCATACGGGAGATGTTCTTTAATTGCTGCCTAGCCTGATCTTCAAAGGGCACACCCACGGTCCAGGACTTGATGGGAACCCCACCGTCATGCATGACTTCATATGTTTGATTTTCCATGACGCATATCCTTCTTATCGTTTTATCTACTTGGTTATACCCACAACATTGCGAATGGAGTGCCAAAATCGGTGTTTCTTTAAAGCTAATTTATAAGCTATTGTTTATATTGAGATTATTCTCTTAATAAACGGTGGTGTTCAGCGCTCGGGAATCCTGCATAATTAAAAAATACTATCTAAATTGATAGCTATCTAATATTCTAGATACCATGAAAACGGTAGTAATCAGTATATTGGGCACCACAATGGATCGGCGCGGCAAGGGCGACAAGCGTTGGGATAAATGGCGCCCCACTATTTCAATGTGCCAGCACGATGACCTGCTTATCGACCGGCTGGAACTGCTATTCGATAACCACTCTATAGGTTTGGCTCGCCAAGTTACCGAAGACATAGCCCGTGTATCACCGGAAACCGAAGTGGTGTACCACAACGTCAATTTCCGCGACCCCTGGGACTTTGAAGGTGTCTACAGTGCGTTACTGGACTTTGCCCGCGCCTATCCATTTCGGCATAGCAAGGAACAATACTTGGTTCACATCACCACCGGTACTCACGTAGCGCAGATCTGCTTGTACCTGCTTACAGAGGCGGGTTACCTGCCGGGCAAATTGCTGCAAACCTCGCCCGCTCCCCGCAACAGCGATGCGGCCGGACAATATCAGGTCATTGATCTGGACTTGTCCCGCTATGATCAGATCGCTTCCCGCTTCCAGAAGGAGCATCAGGAAGGTACCGTTTACCTCAAGGGTGGCATCGAAACCAATAATCGCGCCTTCAACACGATGATCGAACAGCTGGAAAAGGTGTCTATCCGCTCCCAGGAGCCCATCCTCCTTACCGGCCCCACTGGAGCCGGCAAATCCCAATTGGCGCAACGTGTGTATGAGCTGAGAAAGCAGCGGGGTAAGATTGACGGCAAGCTTGTGGCGGTTAACTGCGCTACCCTGCGGGGTGAAAATGCCATGTCCACCTTGTTCGGACACAAGAAGGGGGCTTATACCGGAGCTGTGTCTGAGCGACCCGGGTTGTTGAAGGAAGCTCATAAAGGCCTTTTATTCTTGGATGAAATCGGTGAGCTTGGCTTGGATGAGCAAGCCATGCTGCTGCGCGCCATTGAAGATAAAACGTTTATGCCCTTGGGATCAGATCGGGAAGTAAGTAGCGATTTTCAACTGATTGCAGGTACCAACAAAGATCTGACCTTGTTGTCCCGCCAGGGTGAGTTTCGTGATGACCTGTTGGCCCGTATTGATCTGTGGACCTATCAATTACCCTCATTGCAGGAGCGCATAGAAGACCTGGAACCCAATATCGATTACGAAATTGAAAAGTTCGCTAAGCGTTCTGGTTATCTCATGAGTTTTAATAAGGATGCACGCAAACGATATCTGGCTTTTGGCCGCTCTGCCGAAGCCACCTGGGCTGCCAACTTTCGGGATCTGAATGCCAGTATTACCCGCATGGGAACACTGGCAGATGGTGGGCGCATTACCCTGGATGTGGTGGAAGACGAGATCAAACGGCTAAGACGGAAATGGCAGCAGGGAGTGGACCAGGGTAGTAATCCAAGAAGAGTTTTAGAGCCGTTGCTTGGGATCGAGACAGTCGATCAGATGGATTACTATGATCAGGTGAAACTGTTGAATATTGTTGAGGTGTGCCGTGCCTCCGACTCGATGGCAGAGGCGGGAAGGAAGTTGTTTAACGTCAGTCGGGCACTAAAGAAATCAAATAACGACTCACATCGTGTTAAACAGGTTTTGGAGCGTTACGGATTGGAGTTTAGGTCTCTGAAGGCTTTTTCAGAAAATCAGTAGAAAAGGTTCAAGCCCCCAGCAACGATCCGGAAAGTAAGATTAGCTAAAATATACTCAGTATCGCAAAACCCAAAAACATACCACCAAACCAGAAGCTGGTGTCTTTGAAATTAAGCAGAATAAAGACCAAACCGATTGGCCAGAAAAACAAAGAGCCCAGGCCCTAAACTGTGGATTTTTGAAAGGCTATGGCAATCACAAAAATATAGGAAACCAAAAGAATAGCAAAACCAACCCAGTCTGAAGCTGATTCAATAAAACTCATACTGCCTACCCCAACTAGTATTAGGCGATCTAAATGACCTTGTCGGTACTAACTGCGTATAGGTACTAACTAAATGATAGCGCAGTTCGCTAAATTATCTCTTTTTCTACTGATACCCAGAATGGCGAATTTAAAAGGTCTATAAATTTGGATTCATCTTCAATTAGCCGTGCAATCGCTTTAAGGGAGGATTCATCCTGGCCGATGGAGGCCAAAGTCTCCATAGACTCAAACCAAGCTTCACCCACGCCATCGTACATTTCGGGGCCACCCCTGGATGCCCTCAGCGCAGCGCTTATTGCGTTGTCCACAGAGTGTGACTGAACATATCGCTTAATTTTCAGATCATCTTTGAGTGTCTTGATTAGCTCGGCATGATGATTCTCCCAATAATCGAAGAACTCTTCCCTGCTGATCCCTTGCTTTCTCTTGATGCAAATCGTCGTCTTAACCATTGCTAACACCTATTCATGCTCATGACATACTGCTTCAATATTGTGGCCATCCGGGTCCAGAACAAAGGCACCGTAATAGTCTGCATGATAATGCGGCCTGACTCCCGGAGCCCCGTTATCACGGCCACCTGCTTTTATGGCGGCGCTGTAAAATGCATCCACCAGTGCCCGAGTTGGTACCCGAAACGCCACATGGATGGGAGGGGAGTTTGGGGTGCCCGCACTGATCCAAAAGTCGGGTTTGGGCGGCTCACCGAATCCAGCGACATCGGTGTGCTTGGTCACCGAAGCAGGCAGCTCCATTATTAGCGTATAACCGATAGGCGAGAGGGCCGCCTGATAGAATTGCTTGCTCTTCTCAAAATCGCTAACACTGATTCCCATATGATCAATCACGATATTGGCTCCTTAATTTCATCCATTGCTATTCTCATTTCAAAGCTGGTTATAAAAGACTTAAATATATATCGCTTTGCTCCAATATCAGTCTTCTAACCAACGGAGCGGAATAAACATGTGATAAACTGAGCGAAGCGAAGCACATGTTTTTGGAGCGTAGTTGGTTTCGTGACTGCGGCGTTATGCATTTTTGCCACCATTTCCGTTTTTTACTTTTTTGATTAACCTAGTTCTTACAAATAGATTCGCAATCAAAGCACATAGCAATACATGTAAGAATAGTAGGCCAGTAAATACAATTATAAAGACCAAACTGAAAGGTAAAGTATCAACAAAGGCCTGCGTGAATATAGATGGCAACAGTTTTACACTATACGAAAAATAGTGCTCGCCGATTGTAATCCAATACCCTTCCGCTTGACCTCTTGGTACATGATAGGTTACAGGTATTGGCAAAGTCGCCAACCAGATCAGCATGGCTGTTATCCAGTTTTTCTTAATGGAGCCGATCAATGACTCGATCCTTTATGATGCATAACGCTTCAAGCAGGGGCGTGCGTTAGCCCGGCGCGAAGCGCCCTTGCTGCCTTGACTTGTTAAATGCAGTTGGCACATTGCCAGCTACTCCGCTTGTTTTTCAATTATTTCTGATGAGCACAGTGCACCGCAGACTTTACAGTTTCCACTGATATATTTGCGGCCTCCTTCGATATATAGCTCTGGATTACTGATGCCGAGGTCAGCCTCATTACAGCTATCGCACCATGAATCATGGAGATACATGTCTCTCTCAATTTCAGGTAGAGTCGCTAGATCAATAATTCTTTTCATACTCTCTTAGGCATTTAACGAGGCTGTAGAAAAACTCCAGCCTCTCATAGTTTCAGTTTAACTACGCGCTCAACGAACCTGTAGAAAAACTATCACACAAAACCACTTATCCACAGCCCAAATAATGCTTTGACTACCCGATCATAAACCATCCAAAGCGTTTAA
>PDUK01000019.1 GCA_006212115.1 Thalassolituus sp.
CTACGTCCGCGTGTTCAAAGTTGTACGCCGACTGCTCGACTTCGTTCTGGTGGAATACATCGCCGTAAGTCACGGCTTTGCCGTCCGGGCCGTACGTCCAGACCAGATCGTAAACAGAATCCACTTCCTGCAGGTACATGGCGATACGCTCAAGACCGTAGGTGATCTCGCCAGTCACCGGGAAGCACTCAAGGCCGCCCACTTGCTGGAAGTAAGTGAACTGAGTGACTTCCATACCGTTCAGCCAGACTTCCCAACCCAGGCCCCAGGCGCCCAGCGTTGGAGATTCCCAGTTGTCCTCGACGAAGCGGATGTCGTGTACCAGAGGGTCAACCCCCATCGCACGCAGTGAATCGAGGTAGAGTTCCTGAATGTTCACCGGATTAGGCTTCAGAACCACCTGGAACTGATAGTAGTGCTGCAGACGGTTCGGGTTCTCACCATAACGGCCATCGGTCGGGCGACGGCTTGGCTGGACATAGGCAGATGCCCAGTTCTCAGGGCCAATGGCACGAAGAAAGGTAGCGGTGTGGAAGGTACCGGCACCGACTTCCATATCGAGCGGTTGGTATCACACAGCCCTGCTCGGACCAGTATTCTTGCAGGGCAGCAATCAGGCCCTGGAAGGTTTTGATGTTATGGCGGCTCTCACTCACGGTGATAATTCCTGTGGTTTGCACGTGGTCGTGCATGATTCGCGAATTCAAAGACAGGCGATTATAGCAGTGGCGGCGCGGGATAACAGGGGGCAGTCGGCTTGGTGCGTGACAGGACAAAAAAAGGAGCCGAAGCTCCTTTTTTCATCCTGATCTTATTTTGATCTCATCCTGACTCGGGACTAACCGCTTCAGCTGTTTAACCAGCCGTTGAGCATGGTCAGATCGCCTTCATTGAGTGTGCCTGCGTAGTATTTCAGGGTCAGCAGATTGATGATGTAGTCATAACGAGCATTGGCGTAATCGCGCTCTGCGCCATAAAGCTGCTGCTGTGCGTCGAGGACTTCTACGATGTTGCGCGTACCGACCTTATAACCTGTCTGTGTCGCGTCCAGCGCACTGCGAGCAGAACGTATTGCTTGCTGGCGCGCTTTGATATTCAGCACGTCAGTTTGTACTTGCAGGTAAAGGGTACGGATATTCTGGCGCACCGTGCGACGCTCGTTCTCCAGAAGATAGTCCGCCGCGGCGTAGTTCAATGCAGCCTGCTTGGTTTGAGCATAAAGGGAACCGCCTGCCAGCAGAGGGACCGAGACCTTGATGCCATACGCTGTGCGACTGACACTGGCCGGATCTTCTGTAATGGTGGTTGCCTGATCACCATCCTCATAATTTGCGAATAGCTCAACGGTTGGCATGTGCGCGGCACGTGCGGCATTACGCTGCATGCGTGCGGCTTCCAGTTGAGCGTCAACCATACGCAGGCCCGGAAATTTATCCATGCCGGAGTCGACCCAGGCGTTTGGATCAGCTGGCTCTGGGCGATCCATGGCAACATCGCTTTTCAGAGTCGAGACTTCGGTAATGGTCTGCCCCGTGAGCTGTTCCAGCGTTTCGTACTGAATCTGGCGGTTGGCTTGCTGCCCCAACAGGTTTGCGTAACTCAGGTCATACGCGGCCTGTGCTGAGTGAACATCGGTAATGGCAGTCAGGCCGACGTCGTAACGCTGCTTGGTTTGCTCCAGAGAGCGCTGCACCGCTTTCAGCTCGGCGTCTGCGGTGGACAGGTTGTCCTCTGCTCGCAGTACATTGAAGTAGGACTCGGCGGTGCGCAGCAGCAGCTGTTGTTCAGCCATTTGCAGCTCGTATACACCGTTGTCGTTTCCTGACCGCGCGGCTTTATAGGTGTACCAACTGTTCAGATTAAACAGCGACATGCCCGCAGTAACAGAGAACGCACCGAGCTCGTACTCAGTGATCAGCCCATCAAGGCCATCGACCTCAATTTCAGTATTGGTGTGGGTGTAGCTCGCTTCTGCCTGTGGCAATAAAGCACCGCGCGCAATCATAACGTTGTACGCATCTGCTTCCCGACTGGCGCGTGCAGCGGCAATTTGAGGGTCATTGCCAGCGGCCAGGTCATAGATGGAGCTCAGGTCTGCGGCAGAGACTGCCGAAGGCAGTACGATGGCAGATGCCAGAGTAAGCAGTTTTTTCATAAATGTGCCTTTCCCAGGAGAAGGTATAAAATGCTTTCACTTTTCCCCAGCATATCCGGGGAGCTTTTAAGTCTATCAGAAATTATTCTGCTTTCAGGTGCCGCTTTGTTGCTGATATGCGAACAGTCAGTACTGGCGGCACGCTTTCATTATTCTTGTTTAGGCATATAGATTGGATCAAGTATGACGATACATCAACCTTCATTAACAGCGAATGACGTTGCGGTAGAAAAGTCGGAGACGGTGTATCAGGGTTTTTTCCGCATGGATAAGCTGACGCTACGACACAAGCGTTTCAATGGCGAGTGGATGGGACCATTTACCCGAGAGTTGTTCGAACGCGGTCAGGCGGTGTGCGTGCTTTTATATGATCCTGCGCGTGATGCGGTTGTGTTACTTGAACAGTTCCGGGTTGGGGCATTAGAAGATCAACGCTCCCCATGGTTAATCGAGTTGGTTGCCGGGATGGTGGAAGAGGGAGAGACTGCGGAGGACGTCGCGCGTCGTGAATGTGAAGAGGAAGCCGGAGTTGTTCCTGCGAAGCTAATCCCGGTCTGCAACTACTGGGTGTCGCCGGGTGGTACGAGTGAGAGGGTCGCCATATTTTGCGGTCTGATCGACAGCAACGGGCTGGGCGGGCTTCATGGATTGGACGACGAAAATGAGGACATCAGAACATTTGTCATTCCATTTGATGAGGCATACAGCGCCGTCGAAAATGGAACTATCAACAACGCAGCCACGATTGTGGCGTTACAATGGTTGAAAATACATCACGCTGACGTCTGCGCCTGAGAGTCATATCTGACAGTGCGGATTCTTGGCAGTGGCGAGAAATCGTCGTTGTGCGCTGCTATGGTGTTGAGTCTTAAATCGTTTGGGAGAAGTCGTTTGCGTCGTCAACGCTACGTACCAGATTTGCAGGAAATGGCCTCCGTTGCCGAATCCAATTATCTACGTTTTCTGAGGTTGTTGCCGGACGCCGATGAAGGCGGAGAGCGCGTATTTGCGATCACTGGCAAGACGTCGTCTGATGCGGGGGCCAACGGGGATCAATCGGCTTCGCAGAGTGCCCGGGTGCGCATCCGTATTGACGAAGTTCAGCCATATACGACCATGCTTACGGTTCAGCAGGAAGGGTTAAGCCCAGAGTGGGTTACGCCGCCATCGATGAGCGTGCGTCTCTATCATGACGCCAGTATGGCGGAAGTGATGAGCTATCAGAACCAGCATCGGTTTGAAGGTCGTTATCAGTATCCTAACCCTCAGATGCGTTTGCCCGATGAAAAAATTCAGCTGAATAAATTTCTGGCCGATTGGTTAGACCACTGCCTGCAGCATGGGCATGTCGAGCAGCCATTTAGTTTTTCTCCGACGTTCTGATCGGATATTTTTTCGAGTACTTCTTTTTGAATGTGTCGCCGTAGGCCATGACGGCCCGGTCTGGTACTTTTTGCTGATATTGGCCCGTATTTTCCGATATGTGATGGGTTTCCGGTCGGGGCTTCGCGGGGCGTCTAGTATATAGTCTCAGCCACCAGAACTGAGACTGAGGTCAGCGTGTTCCAACTGACATCTGCCGAGACATTGCGCGTCGTACAAGTGACCGATACCCATCTTTTTGGGGATATCGGTGGCAAGCTGTTGGGCGTGCCCACCTATGACAGTATGCAGGCCGTTTTGGCTCAGCTTGATGACTTTGAATTCTCTGCTGATGCCCTACTCGTGACCGGTGACTTATCGCAGGACGGAAGCGAGCAGTCGTACCGACTGTTAGACGATGCCCTCGAGCGCTATCAGTCTCCCGTATTCTGGCTGCCGGGTAATCATGATGCACCTCATAACCTCGAGAAAGTAGGGCGGGAGAAAGACCGTCTGCACAAAGTTATCCGTGCAAAACATTGGCAGATCGTGATGCTCGACTCTCAGGTTGAGGGCGCGGTTTTTGGTCAGCTCAAACAGAGTGAACTGGATTTACTCGAACAGGCTCTGATCGAAGAGCCTGAGCTGCATACCCTGGTGTGCCTGCATCATCACCCTATCCGTATGAACAGCGAGTGGATGGATAACATTGGACTGCGGAATCGCAGTGATCTGATGGATATTCTGGCTGCGCACGACAACGCTAAGGCCGTTTTGTGGGGGCACGTACACCAGAGCTGTGATGGCTATGTAAACGGGGTACGCCTGATGTCGACCCCCTCTACCTGCATTCAGTTTGAACCACAGACCAGTGATTTCAGTCTCGACGACGTAGCTCCGGGCTTTCGCTGGCTGGAACTGCACAAAGATGGGCGTATCAGTACGGGCGTCGAACGCCTCAGCAATGTATCCTTTGATGTAGACAGGACGCAGACAGGATACTGATATGAACATTCCGGCCTCTGTGCAGAACAGCGGCTGCCTTTATCTGCATGGTTTTCTCAGCTCCCCTGCATCTGAGAAAGCGCAACAGATGATGGCTTTCTTTCGTGATCACCCACAACTTGGGACGCTCGCGACGCCTTTCATTCATTTTGCCCCAAAAGATGCTATCGCGCTGGCTGAAGCTGAGCTGTTGAGGTTGCAGGAGCAGCACGACAGAGTGTGGATTGTCGGCAGTTCACTCGGTGGTTTCTATGCCACTTACCTCGCAGAAAAGTACCAGGTGCCCGCCGTGCTGGTGAACCCGGCAGTACGGCCTTTTGAATTATTTCGTCACTATTTGGGTGAGCATACCCATTACCACACGGGTGAAACCCTGTTGCTGGAAGCCTGCCACCTTGATCAGCTGGAAGAGTTGAACTGCACTGAAATCCAATCTCCGGATAATCTGTTGCTCTTGCTTCAGACTGCAGATGAGACGCTGGATTATCGGCACGCTGCGCAGTTATATCGTGCTTGTCCGGCCTGGCTGGAGGGCGGCGGGGATCACAGCTTTCAGCACTTTATGGATCGGATGCCCGAGGTGATGGGACACCTGAGTCGCTGCTGGTAGGCAGACCTACCCTGGCCCCGGTATACTCCCGTCATCACTGCAATTTATGGTTTGACAGGGGAGCAGATGTCAAAGCAATACACCGCCTCATCGATTGAAGTTCTGAGTGGTCTTGATCCGGTGCGTAAGCGCCCGGGGATGTACACCGAGACCACGCGACCGAACCACCTCGCGCAGGAAGTCATCGATAACTCTGTCGATGAAGCGTTGGCAGGCCATGCCAGTAAGATTGAGGTCACTCTCCACGAAGACGGCTCCATGACGGTTCTCGATGACGGTCGTGGTATGCCAACAGATATTCACCCTGAGCACGGTATCTCCGGTGTTGAACTGATTCTTACCCAGCTTCACGCGGGTGGTAAATTTTCCAACGACAACTATCAGTTCTCGGGTGGTTTGCACGGCGTAGGCGTGTCGGTGGTTAACGCTCTGTCTCAGGTGCTTGAAGTAACCATCTGGCGCGATGGCCAGGTTCAACGCATTGGTTTTAAAGATGGTTATAAGGCCATTGACCTGCAAGTTGTTGATACCTGCGGTAAGAAGCGCACCGGCACCAGTGTGCGATTCCTCCCTGATCCACAATATTTCGATACCGCTAAGTTCTCCGTTGCGCGCCTGAAGCACAATCTGCGTGCGAAGGCCGTGTTATGTCCGGGGCTGCGCATCAAATTTAATGCGCCGAATGCCGAAGACAGTGCCGAGTGGTACTACGAAGACGGTCTGAAAGATTATCTCAAAGTGTCAACGACTGGCTGGGAGGCCATTCCAGCGGAGCCATTCACCGGCTCTATGAGCGGTGACACAGAAGGCGTTGACTGGGCCGTACTCTGGCTGCCCGAAGGCGGCGAGTTACTCCAGGAAAGCTACGTAAACCTGATTCCAACCGCGCAGGGTGGTACCCACGTTAACGGCTTCCGTTCAGGGTTGCTGGATGCGCTGCGTGAGTTCTGTGAATTCCGTAATTTGTTGCCGCGTGGCATTAAATTGACCCCCGATGATCTCTGGGAACGCTGCTCTTACGTGTTGTCGGCCAAGTTGGCCGATCCTCAGTTTGCCGGTCAGACGAAAGAACGTCTGTCTTCGCGTGAAGCGTCGGCATTTATTTCTGGGGTAGTCAAAGATGCGTTTGCGCTATGGCTTAATGAAAACACGGCAGACGCTGAGCGACTGGCCGAAATAGCCATTTCGAGTGCGCAGTCGCGCCTGCGTAAATCCAAGAAAGTTGCGCGTAAAAAGATTACTCAAGGTCCGGCACTGCCCGGCAAACTAGCTGACTGTACCGGTCAGGACAGTGAACGCACCGAGTTGTTTCTGGTGGAAGGGGACTCGGCTGGTGGCTCGGCTAAGCAGGCTCGCGACCGTGAGTTTCAGGCCATCATGCCGTTGCGCGGTAAGATTCTGAATACCTGGGAAGTGGAGTCTGGTGAGGTTCTGAGTTCTGAGGAAGTCCACAATATTGCTATTGCTCTGGGAATCGACCCGGGTACGGATGATCTGAGCGGCCTTCGCTACGGCAAAATCTGCATCCTTGCTGACGCTGACTCTGATGGTTTGCATATCGCTACTCTGCTCTGTGCTTTATTTGTGAGGCATTTCCGCAAGCTGGTCAGTGAAGGTCACGTCTATGTGGCGATGCCGCCTCTCTATCGGATCGACATTGCGAAAGACGTTTATTACGCCCTTGATGAGGCGGAGAAGCAGGGTGTGCTCGAGCGCATCAAAGCCGAGAAAAAACGCGGCAAGGTCAACGTTCAGCGCTTTAAAGGGTTGGGTGAAATGAACCCGATGCAATTGCGTGAAACGACGATGGACCCCAATACCCGTCGCCTCGTCCAGTTATCACTGGAGCCGGGTGATGGCACCAACGAAATGATGGATATGCTGTTGGCGAAGAAACGTTCTTCAGACCGTAAGGAATGGCTGGAGACGCACGGCAACGAGGTTGAGATTCTCTGATTTTCCTTCGCTCCGCCGTGTTGTTTGCGGCGTTATCAATGGCCGCTCCGGCGATGGCGGAGGGCATTGCAGCAGATCCCGTTGACTTGGTTCTGGCGGTCTTGCTGCTTGCCATGATCTCCGTGTTTACCGTGCTGTTGCTACTGCAGCAGCGCCAGCTACGTGTTCGCAGCGATCGCGAGTTGGATGCGCACGCGGCCTTGCTGGGCAATATCTTTGGCGCATTACCAGAAATGGTCTTCTACAAAGACCGTTCTGGTACGTATCGTTTGTGCAATGGTCCGGGGAGCCGTTTCCTTGGGCGGACCGTGGATACAGTCAAAGGTATGTCAGACGCTGATCTGTTTGACCCGCGAACCGCAGAGCGAATGCGCCAGGGCGACAAAGACGCGATCGAACGACGCAGCGCACTGCGTTCGGAAGAGTGGCTCAGTGGCCCTGATGGGGCGAAAGTATTGCTGGAGATTCATCGCCAGCCACTGTTCAGCGACCGACACGAATGCGTTGGTGTGTTGCTAACGTGCCGCGATATTACCGAGTCTCGTAAGCGGCAGCAGAAGCTCGAATTTCAGGCGCGCCATGACATCCTGACCGGGCTGGCTAATCGGGCTCTGCTGCATGAAACGCTGACCTTTGCACTGCAGATGGCCAAGCGCAGCGGTGAGTCGTTGGCGGTGATTTTTATCGACCTGGATCGTTTCCGTGAAGTGAACGATGCACTCGGCCACACGATTGGTGATTTGTTGTTGCGTGATGTGGCGCACCGCTTGAACAGCAACTTGCGGGACAGTGATATCTGCGCCCGGCTGAGTGGTGATGAGTTTGTAGTGGTACTTACTCAGGCCGACGAAGAGTACGTCGAGCAGAAATGTGCTCAGTTGCTGGAAGCGGTATCGCGTGCGTATCAGCTACAGGGGCACCTGCTGAGTATTAGCGCCAGCGCGGGTATCGCAATGTCGCCCGATCATGGCGACAACAGCGAAATACTGCTTGTGCATGCGGACGCTGCTTTGCACCATGCTAAAGCTTTGGGCCGCAATCGCAGTTGCCGCTATTCCGAAGCTCTGTCTGCTCACAAAAGCAGTCAGCTGTCGTTGGAGCAGGATTTACGGGACGCGGTCGAGAACGAGGAATTCAGCCTCGAGTATCAGGGCCAGTTCCACCCCGGAGAGGACAAACCGCGTCGGGTCGAAACCCTGATTCGCTGGCCGCACGATGAACGAGGCCAGATTTCACCTCATGAGTTTATTCCGTTGGCCGAAAGCAGTGGTTTGATTCGGGAGCTGGGTTTTTGGGTGTTACGACGTGCGTGTGCTGAGTTTATGCGCTGGCGTCAGAACGGAATGCTGCTGGAAAAAATTGCTGTCAATGTCTCGGCCATGCAGATTAACAGCCGTTTTGCTGACACCGTTGAGGCGATCATGAAAGAGACGGACTTTCAGCCGGAATGGCTGGAGCTGGAAGTCACTGAATCCTTAATGATGTCTGGAATGACTGAGGTTAATAACCAGATACATCAACTGCGGGCGCTGGGTGTTGAGTTCTCGATCGACGATTTTGGTACGGGTTACTCTTCTTTGAGTAAGCTCAAAGAAATGCCGGTCAGCGTACTTAAGATTGATCGTTCTTTCGTGCGTAATATCCATGATCAGGACAACGATTATGAAATCGCTCGTGCCATTGTAGCCATGGCCAGCAGCTTGAATATACAGGTGGTTGCTGAGGGCGTAGAGAACGACGAACAAGGTAAAACCCTGTCAGACCTCGGGTGCCAATGGTTGCAGGGTTTCCGCTATGCCCGCCCTATGGCGGGTGATGATTTTCTTAGGCAGTATTCTTAATTCATTGTATAAAACCGGAGTTGAGCAAGTGGTTCCGGGATCAGACAAGCGAACACTATGACGGATCAGATCAGTTATACCGATGACGGCGTCGAACGCCAGTCTCTGAAACAATATACCGAGAATGCGTACCTGAATTACTCTATGTACGTGATTCTCGACCGCGCATTGCCCCACGTCGGCGACGGTATGAAGCCCGTTCAGCGCCGTATTATCTACGCCATGAGCGAACTGGGGTTGAAGTCTACCGCCAAGTACAAAAAATCGGCTCGTACAGTGGGTGACGTGTTGGGTAAGTATCATCCTCACGGTGACAGTGCCTGTTACGAGGCCATGGTGTTGATGGCTCAGCCGTTCTCTTACCGCTACCCGCTGGTTGATGGCCAGGGGAACTGGGGGGCACCGGATGATCCCAAATCCTTCGCCGCCATGCGTTACACCGAAGCCAAGTTGTCACCATTCGCTGACGTACTGCTCAGTGAGCTTGGTCAAGGGACGGTCGAATGGCAGCCTAACTTCGACGGCACGCTGGATGAACCCGCAACGCTGCCTGCGCGTTTGCCTACGGTCATGTTGAATGGCACAACGGGCATCGCGGTGGGTATGGCTACCGACATCCCGCCACACAATGTTCGCGAAGTTACGTCGGCTTGTATCCGCTTGCTCGACGAACCTAAGGCTGATATCGACGCGTTGTGTGAGCACGTGGTTGCGCCTGACTTCCCAACTGAAGCCGAAATCATCACCCCGCGGGACGATCTCCGTAAGATTTATCGCACCGGCAGGGGCAGCGTCAAAATGCGCGCGGTTTATCGCAAAGAAGACGGTGACATTGTGATTACCGCGCTGCCGCACCAGGTGTCTGGGGCCAAGATTCTTGAGCAGATTGCCGCGCAAATGCAGGCGAAGAAGTTACCACTGGTGACGGATCTGCGGGATGAGTCGGACCACGAAAACCCCACCCGCCTTGTTATCGTACCTAAATCCAACCGGGTCGATGCCGAGGCCGTTATGGCGCACTTGTTTGCGACCACGGATCTCGAGAAAAACTACCGTGTAAACATGAATGTCATCGGTCTTGACGGTCGTCCACAGGTAAAAGACCTGAAGACTATGCTCAGTGAGTGGTTGGAATACCGCACCGGGACAGTGCGCCGCCGCCTGCAGCATCGACTCGACAAAGTGCTGGCACGTCTGCATATCCTCGAGGGTTTGTTGGTTGCCTTCCTCAATATTGATGAAGTCATCGACATTATCCGCACCGAAGATAAGCCAAAGCCGGTTCTGATGGCGCGTTTCGGGATTTCAGATATTCAGGCAGAGGCCATTCTGGAATTAAAACTGCGTCACCTGGCTAAGCTTGAAGAGATGAAAATTCGTGGCGAGCAGGATGAACTCGAGAAAGAGCGTGACATGCTCGAGAAAACGCTGGGCTCTGAACGCCGCATGAAAACGCTGATCAAGAAAGAGCTGACCGCCGACGCGGAACAGTATGGAGATGAGCGTCGCTCGCCGGTTGTGACTCGTGCTGAAGCCCGAGCTTTCAGCGAAACCGAGTTGATATCAGCAGACCCTGTGACCGTTGTTCTGTCCCAGAAAGGTTGGGTCCGGGCAGCAAAAGGCCACGATGTAGATGGTGAGAATCTGAGTTACAAAGCGGGAGACAGTTATCTGACTTCTGCGAAAGGTAAGTCCAACCAGAGCGTCATTTTCCTGGATAACACCGGGCGATCGTACAGCTTGCTGGCGCATACGCTACCGTCGGCACGAGGCCAGGGCGAGCCCCTGACAGGCAAGCTGAACCCACCTGCTGGTGGTCTGTTCACCAATGCACTGATGGGCAAAGACGATGAGCAGTACCTGCTGAGTACCGACGCTGGCTATGGCTTTATCGGTACACTGGCCGATATGCAAAGCAAGAACAAAGCAGGCAAGACGTTAGTCACTGTGCCGAATAATGCGAAGGTATTGCCTCCTAAGTTGATCGATGAGCCAGAGAAAAGCTGGATTGCGGCCGTGAGTAACGAAGGGCGCATGCTCGTCTTCCCAGCAGCGGATCTGCCCCAGATGGCGCGGGGCAAAGGGAATAAGATGATAAATATCAATGCCGCCCGCGCCGCTGAGCGGGAAGAATTGATGGTCGCGACACTGGCCTTTAAAGAAGGCGACACCTTGCTGGTGCATGCCGGGAAACGTCATCTGAAACTGAAGTTTGCCGACTTAGAGCATTATCAGGGCGAGCGTGGTCGCCGGGGTAACAAATTGCCTCGAGGGTTCCAGAACGTCGATTCAATGGAAATTCAGGCCGCCGAGTAACCGGCCTGACCTATCTGCGTCGGTGGTTTACGGTGTATTCCCCGACGCGATCATCACATCAGGCTGAGGTTCTGGGGTCAGTAGCTCAAGGACGTCCGACGACGCGACTGCATTCTGGGTGCCGGTTGTGCTGATGCGTGCGATTGCTGCGCACGTCTGCCCTAGTATCTTGTCTTCGCTGGCGTAGTTGTGGGTCTCACCCAACAGTGCGTTGATTTCTTCTCTGCTGAGCGCTTCCAGAGTTTGGGCGGAGCTGACTTTGTGTCCCTCAAAATACCCTTGTTGGTGGCTATCCCATGACCCATCCAGATTGCGGTCAAAACGCTGTAAGGTGCCGGTTAAGTGATCCTCATCGACAGCGATATGAATGACTTCTGACTCGTTGTACGGCTTGAGTGCGTCGTTATCGGTAAAGCTGACCGCACCATGAAACGACGATGTGTCCCGATTTAGGCTCAGGTGCATATCGCCTGACTGACAATTGTGGAGCTTGTAAGTATTTCCGCCGGTTTCTTCGAGAACCACCAATTGTCGGCCGGTTTGCTGCGTCTGAATGACTTCGCCAGCGGCGTTTGTTGTGTCTGAGATGATGCTACTGATGAACCAGACTCCCGCCGGAGAGGTATTCTCGTGGGTATGTTCGGCGTTCGTATTGTCACTCATGCAACCTGCCAGGCCGACGGTAAGCGACAGAACAAGCGAAGATAAGACAGAGCGTCTGGCTTTCATAACAACTCCTTTTCTGAAGAATTCGCTGAATGGCTGATTACCATATCAAGCTACCTCTGAAAGAAAATGGGTGCTTAATGACAAACATATTAATTTGAGCAGGGGGTCACAGAACCCGCTTTAAACTCTGCTGTTTCTGTCAAATTTGTCACAGACAAACCGACTGGCCTGCAACACACCCGACGACGGTAGCGCTCCGATAGCGCCTCTCGTTCTTTTGGGTGTGGGTAAATCTGTCCGGAAAAGATATGGGATCGTGGTAATCAAAGGCCTATGATTGTGCCGGCATGTTCTTAACAGACCCCATTCAAAGGAGTAAGCATGAAATTGGTCAAAATCGCTGCCGCAGTCGTTCTGGTGGCTGTCCTCGGCATCATGAGCGCCGTACTTTTCATTCCGGCAAAAACTGCTGAGTTTCTGGTCGATGTAAAACGTTGCCTGGGTAACCTCGAAGAAAAAGAGATTGTTCTGCCGAGTGGTCTGAAATACGTATATCTGGAGTCAGATAACACCGACGCTGAGACGCTGGTACTCTTGCATGGTTTTGGTGCGGATAAAGATAACTTCACTGAGTCTGCTCCGTACCTGAAAGATTTCCACTTGATCATTCCTGATCATATTGGCTTTGGTGAGTCTTCTAAGCCGAAAACAGCCGATTATTCGCCGACTGCTCAGGCTAAGCGCTTACATGCGCTGTTCACCGAACTGAACCTTGAGCGAAAAATTCACATGGGCGGGAGCTCTATGGGTGGGCATATCGCCATGACTTACGCTGCTCTTTACCCAGCGGAAGTGAAAAGCCTGTGGTTGCTCGATCCGGGCGGTGTCTGGTCTGCTCCTGAGTCTGAAATGATGGAAATCATTGCAGAAACAGGCGTAAACCCACTGACGGCGAAAACAGAAAGCGAGTTCCGCGATGTGTTCGATATGGTGATGAGTGAGCCGCCGTTTGTACCGGGCTTCGTACTCGATCAGATGGCTCAAAAGCGCATTGCTAACTTTGATCTCGAGCAGAACATCTTCGCGCAGATTAAAGCAGATAGCGTAGAAGAACGCGTAACAGGTATGGAAACACCGACCCTGCTCGTATGGGGCCTGGAAGATCGTGTTTTACACCATGGTGCGACTGACGTACTCGAGCAGCTAATGCAGAACGTCACAACCATCAAGATGGAAGGTATTGGTCACCTGCCACAGCTTGAAGCGCCGAAAGAAACAGCTCAGGACCTGAAGGACTTTATCCTGCTGTTGAATCAGTAAGATTTTCCTTCTCGCCGTGGTCAGTCTTGACCACGGCGGCTATACTCCCGCACCTTATTTCCTTATCCGCAGGGCATTCTCATGAGCGAGAACCAATTCGTCCGCGAGCGTCTCTATGACGACTACGCACAATCTTTCACAGTCAGTGATTTATTGTTTGAGGTGAAGACTGAACACCAGCACCTTGAGATCTTTGAAACACCCTTTCTGGGTCGTGTCATGCTGCTCGACGGTGTCGTTCAGACCACAGAAAAAGACGAGTTCATCTACCACGAGATGATGGTTCATGTGCCCATGCTGGCGCACCCGAGCCCAAAGCGAGTATTGATCATCGGCGGCGGTGATGGCGGTATCCTGCGCGAGGTTCTGCGTCACAAAAATGTGGAGCACGTGACTCAGGTCGAGATCGACCAGAGCGTGATCGACATGTGTAAAGAGTACTTCCCGAAACATTCCGATGGCGCCTACGACGACCCGAAAGCCAACATCGTGATCGCCGACGGTAAAGACTTCGTGGCTAATTGCACCGATAAATTCGACGTGATCATCTCTGATTCCACCGATCCGATCGGTCCCGGCGAAGTGTTGTTCACTTCTGACTTCTACGCCGATGAGAAGAAGTGCCTGAGTGAAGGCGGCATTATGGTGGCTCAGAACGGCGTGCCATTTATGCAGGGCGATGAAGTGACGAACACCTACCAGCGCCTGAGCAAACTCTACAACGAAGCCAGTTTCTATGTGATGCCAGTGCCTACCTACGCGGGTGGCTTTATGACTTTGGCATGGGCGACTGATGATGAGTCCTTGCGTAAGCAGTCGGTAGAACAAATTCAGGTGCGTTACGACGCTGCTGGAATTGAAACTCGCTATTACAACCCAGAAGTGCACGTCGCCAGCTTCGCACTGCCAAATTACGTGAAGGTGCTGATGAAGTAAGGCGTTTGCCAGTATTCATCTGAACTAAAAACGCCCGCATTGGTTGATTCCAATGAGGGCGTTTTTTATTTACATCTGCCTAAAAGGCAACAGGCTTGTTGCGAGGTGCGCAACAGGCTACACTCTGCTCATGATTAAATCATTCCGCCACAAAGGACTGAAGCGGTTTTACTCGACGGGCAGTACTTCGGGTATACAAGCAGAGCATGCGCGAAAGTTACGTATGCAGTTGGCTGCCTTAGATACCGCTACAGTTGTTGATGACATGGATATCCCTGGGTACAAACTTCATTCATTGAAGGGTAAAGCCGCAGGGCGCTGGTCGATACGGGTCAACGGCAATTGGCGTATTACTTTCGAGTTCAGAGACGGCAATGCCTATATTCTTGATTATGAGGATTATCACTGATGACAATGCATAACCCGCCTCACCCGGGAGAGTTCATTCGTGAAGTGTATCTCGAACCAAATAACATCAGCTCACGTCAGTTGGCAGCTAGCCTTGCAGTGGCGCCATCGACACTATCGCGATTACTGAAAGGTACCAGTGGTATAAGTCCTGAAATGGCGTTGAGGTTATCCAAAGTACTCGGACGAAGCCCCGAAAGCTGGTTGGCTATGCAAGACCAGTACGATTTATGGGTGGCACGGAACACGATCAATCTTGATGGCATAAAACCGATAGACTTCGAGGCCGCGTAACTCACCGGCCGTGGAAGGTGCTCTCGGCTCTAAAGCTGTTCTTTCACCAATTCCAACAACTGCGTCACCGCTCCCCGATTCGTCTCGACCACGTCCAAGCCATTCTTACCCATTGCCTCGCGGGCAGTGCTGTCCTTCAGCAAGCGAATTGCCTCTTTCTGCAATGCCGGCAGACTCTCGCAAACGGCCATAGCTCCGGCCTCCGAGAGTTCACTGACTATGCTGGTGAAGTTGATGTGATCAGCGCCGATCAGGGTGGCTTTACCGAGGGCTGCGGGTTCAATTGGGTTATGGCCGCCGCCGCCAGAATAAAGGCTTCCGCCCATTACAACGACGTCGGCAGCGGCAAGCATATTCAGCATCTCGCCCATGGTGTCTGCAACGTAGATCTGAGTGTCGTCTGAAGCGGGGCCATTAGTTCGACGGTGGACACGCAGGTGACGACTGCGGGCTGCATTGGTTACCGGCTCAAAGCGTTCCGGGTGACGTGGAATCAGTAGCAGTAAAAGACCGGGGATGGCTTCTTCTAACGCAGGATAGATATCGAGCAACTGCTCGTCTTCGGTCGGATGACTTGAAGCGAGCGCCAGCACGGGACGACTCACACCCCATTGCTCGCGCAAAGCAGTACCGTTCTGGTGGCAACCCTCTGGCAGGGTGACATCAAATTTTACGCTGCCCGTAACCTTCAGGCGTCCGGTTGGAAGGCCCAGTTCGATAAAACGTTGGCCGTCAGTGGGATTTTGTACGGCAACGATATTAAGGCTATGCAGCATCGGACGAGTCAGAGCGGACACTTTTCCATAACCACGGGCGGATCGTTCTGACATGCGGGCATTGGCAAGTACGACGGGCAGATCATTCTGATCACAGCACGCCAGTAGATTGGGCCACAGCTCGGTTTCTATGATGACCAAAGCGCCGGGGCGAATATTCTTGATAAAACGATTGATGAAGGACGGCAGGTCATAGGGCAGGTACATATGAAATACTCGCTCGCCGAAGATGCGTTTGACCTGCTCCGAGCCGGTTGGGGTAGTACTGGTGATGATTACCGGGGTATCGGGGTTCTGCACCATGAACTGTTTTACAAATTGAGCAGCAGCGAGCGTTTCTCCGACGGAAACAGCGTGCACCCAAAGGCCGCCTGGGCGTGGTTGATGCGGTAAGAATCCGAAACGCTCAGCGATGCGCTGTCTGTAACCCGGGTTTGTGCGTCCACGCCACCAAAGACGGGCTACGATAATGGGTAAAAACAGGCTGTAGATCAGGGTGTAGAGGTGTCTTGCCACAGTGCGTCCGGGTGCAGAATGTCGGGCCCGGATAGTAGCACAATTAAGAAGTCGCCTATGATAAACTGCGCGCTTTCTGATCTACCGGCGAATCTCCTGATGGATGTAACTATCCCTGATTTTCACAATGCCCGGGTACTGGTATTCGGCGACATCATGCTCGACCGTTACTGGGGTGGCCCGACCTCTCGTATTTCTCCTGAAGCCCCCGTGCCTGTCGTTAAGATTCAGGATACAGAAAACCGTGCGGGCGGCGCAGGGAACGTGGCGTTGAATATTGCGGTGCTTGGTGGTCAGGTCGACCTGCTTGGCATTACCGGTCAGGATGACAACGCTGCTTTGCTTGAAGGCCTGCTGCAGGATGCCGGTGTTACCTGCGATTTTCAGAAGCACGAGACCCATCCGACCATTACCAAGCTGCGGATTATCAGCCGTCAGCAGCAGCTGATTCGCCTCGACTTTGAAGATGCTTTCCACGCTGTGGATATCTCAGCATCCAAAGCGTCGTTTGAAGCCCGCTTGAAAGATACAGGTGTGGTTATTCTGTCGGACTACGGTAAAGGGTCGCTAGCCGATCCTCAGCCTCTGATTCAGGCAGCGAAAGCGCAAGATGTTCCCGTTTTGGTTGATCCGAAGGGCACAGACTTTGAAAAGTACCGTGGCGCGACTTTGATTACGCCAAACCTCAGTGAATTCGAAGCCGTCGTCGGCCCGGCCCAGTCAGATGAAGAATTGGTAACGAAAGCCCACGCCTTAGTCGAAGAGTTCGACCTCGAAGGCGTGTTGGTTACCCGCAGCGAAAAGGGTATGACCCTGGTGCGCCGCGACGCAGAGCCTTTTCATCTTCCGACCCGCGCGCGTGAGGTCTACGATGTGACCGGTGCCGGTGACACTGTGATTTCTGTCCTGGCTGCATCGCTTGCAGCCGGTGCAGGCTTTGAGGAAGCGACTTTACTGGCCAATACTGCTGCTGGCATTGTCGTCGGCAAGCTGGGTACCGCTACCTCCTCAACGGAAGAACTGCGCCGTGAGCTGCGCCAGGACAGCCAGCAGGGTGCTGGCTTGTTTGACGAAGACTCGCTGATGTTGCTGGTGGAAGAGGCCCGTGAACGTGGCGAAACATTGGTGATGACTAACGGTTGTTTCGACATTATTCATCCGGGTCATGTGCAGTATCTGAAAGAAGCCAAAGCATTGGGTGACCGCCTTTTGGTCGCGGTGAACTCAGACGAGTCTGTGTCACGGCTGAAGGGGCCAAGCCGTCCAGTGAATCCGATTGATCACCGAATGGCGGTATTATCCGGGCTGGAGAGCGTCGATTGGGTTGTCCCTTTCTCTGAAGATACTCCCGAACGTCTGATATGCCGGGTACTGCCTGATATTCTCGTAAAGGGCGGAGACTATACGGTTGAACAAATAGCCGGTGGTGGCTGTGTACAGAACAACGGCGGAGAGGTCATCATCCTCAGTTTCAAAGACAACTGCTCTACGTCAGCCATCGTTAAACGAATTCAGGAGACAAGTGAATGATTATTGTCACAGGC
The DNA here is from genome assembly GCA_006212115.1 of Thalassolituus sp. Taxonomy (GTDB): domain Bacteria; phylum Pseudomonadota; class Gammaproteobacteria; order Pseudomonadales; family Oceanobacteraceae; genus Thalassolituus. Next base: position 17,709 of record PDUK01000019.1, read on the forward strand.
GGCGCCGGTTTTATCGGCAGTAACATCGTTAAGGCACTGAACGATCAGGGTCGCACCGACATCATCGTCGTTGATGACCTGACGGACGGTCGTCAGTTCTACAATATCAGCGACTGCGATATTGCCGATTATCTCGACAAGCATGATTTCCTGCAGCGGGTTGAGCTGGACGATGGCTTGCTGGATGACGTAGAAGCCATCTTTCACGAAGGTGCCTGTTCCTCGACCACAGAGTGGGACGGCAAATTCATGATGGAGAACAACTACGAGTACTCCAAAATTCTGCTGCATGCTTGCCTGGAGAAAGGCATCCCTTATCTGTATGCCTCCAGTGCATCCGTCTATGGCGGCAGTGACGTCTTCAAAGAAGAGCGCGTTCATGAGAAACCGCTCAACGTATACGGCTACTCCAAGTGGCAATTCGACCAGTACGTACGCCAGTTGCAGCGCAGCTACCCGAACGATACGTTCCCGAGTCAGGTGGTTGGTTTCCGTTACTTCAACGTTTACGGCCCACGCGAACAGCACAAAGGGTCTATGTCGTCAGTAGCGTTCCACTTCAATAATCAGATTAAAGACGCAGGCGTCTGCAAGTTATTTGGCGAGACTGAAGGTTGGGGGGCTGGCGAGCAGCGCCGCGATTTCGTTTATGTCGGTGATGTCGTGAAAGTGAATCTGTGGTTCTGGCAAGAGAAAGCGGCGTCAGGTATCTACAACTTGGGTACTGGGAAGTGTCAGAGCTTTAATGACGTTGCGGATGCCGTTGTCGCTTGGCATGGTGCGAAAGGAACGCAGGGCGAAAAAGAGTACATTCCGTTCCCGGATCATCTGAAGGGTGCGTATCAGAGCTTTACCGAAGCGGACATCAGTAACCTGCGAGCGGCTGGCTACGCGGATGATTTCTTCACGGTAGAGCAGGGCGTGAATGCGTATCTGGATTGGCTGAATGGCTGACGCCCGTCATACCGGGTCAGCTGGCACTCCTCCGCGACACCCTAAACACTGGCCGGTCTGGTTTGGTGTTGGTGTACTGGTGCTCCTTACCCGGCTGCCCTATTCCTGGCAGCTGGGGCTTGGCAAAGGAATAGGGTTGATCCTGCACAAGGTGGCCCGAAGTCGGCGCCATATAGCTGAAGTGAATATCGGCCTGTGTTTTCCAGAGAAAACGCCCAAAGAGCAGGCGGCACTGGTACGGCAGATATTCATTGATAACGGCATTGGTCTGATGGAAACCTTTATGGGCTGGTTTCGTGACCCTAACTGGTTACGTCCGAAGACCGAGTTTGTAGGATTCGACAAAGTGCGTGAAGCACAAGCCAGCGGTCAGGGTGTGATGCTGCTGGGGGCGCATTATTCCATGTTGGATCTTGCCGGTGCTCTGATCAGCACGGAATTATGCCTCAGCGTGTCCTATCGTCCGCAGGATAATCCAGTGATGAACTACATCATGGAGCGCAATCGGGCACGGTTTTACGATGAATGCCTGACCCGCAAAGATATTCGTGGCTTCATCCGTACCCTACGGCAGGGTAAGGTACTCTGGTACGCACAGGATCAGGATTTTGGCCGCAAAAACAGCGTGTTTGTGAATTTCTTTGGCCACCCTGCCGCGACCATCACCGCGACGTCGCGGATTGCGAAAGCGGGCAAAGCGAAAGTAATGCCACTGACGTATTTCAGAAAACCTGATCACTCAGGGTACGTCATCACAGTTCATGATCCGATTGATATCCCAAGCGGCAACGATGAGGCAGACGCGCAGCTGGCAAACGATTTTATCGAGCAGCAACTCAGAGCAAACCCGTCGCAATATCTTTGGCTGCATAAACGCTTTAAAACCCCGGTTGACCCTGCAATTAAAAAGGGCAGCCTGTACAAGAAAAACAATAAGGCCTGACCTATGACTACCAAGCAAAAAGTACTGATTACCGGCGCTGCCAGCGGTCTTGGACGCGAGCTCGCGCTGCGTTTCGCTAAAGAAGGGGCAGATATCTGCATCGCTGACATCAATGCCGAAGGCTCTGCTGAGACACTCGAAATGGTGAAAGCAGCGGGTGGCGATGGTTGGACGGCACACCTTGATGTCACCTCGGAAGATCAGTGGAACGCACTGCGTGCTGATGTCGAAGAGCGTTGGAGTGGGCTCGATGTATTAGTGAACAACGCCGGTGTTGCTACTGGTGATCGCATCGACGCGGGCGAGTGGGCTTGGTGGGAGTGGATCATCGACATCAACCTCAAGGGTGTGGCGCTGGGTTGTCGTACCTTTACTCCGGTGATGAAGAAACAGAACAGTGGCTACATCATGAATACGGCATCGCTGGCTGGGCTGATGATTCTGCCGTCGATGGCTTCTTACAATGTGACGAAGGCGGGCGTGATCGCACTCTCTGAAACCATGTATTACGAGCTGCATGCATACAATATTAAAGTGACTGCGTTGTGCCCGGGCTTTTTCCGTACCAATCTGAACAAGACGATGAAGACGTCTGATCCTTCAATGCTGAAATTCGTCGACAAGGTGTTCGAGAAATCGGAACTGGATGCCAGCGAAGTGGCTGATCGTGCATATAAGTCGTTGATGAAAGGCGAAATGATCTGCAATCCGCACCCGATTGGTCGTAAAGCGGTTTTCATCAAGCGCTGGCTGGGTGGGTTGTTCCGCTGGAAAGTGAAGCAGGCGTCGTTTGATCTGCGTCGTCGTGAAGAGGCGCTGAATGCCAAAAAGGGCTGATAGCCTCTCCTGATCCGTACAAAGCAAAAGGGCCGCATCGCGGCCCTTTTTCTTATCTGCAATTTATCTGTATCGAATCCACATTGGACTACTGAGAAACTGCTCTTTGCGGCTTGTCAGATTCCTCTACAGTGTTTGCTTCTGGGTCTGGCGCGCCTTGTTCCTCTGGTGTGCTACGTAGTACACCGAGTATGCCGCCTTCTTCATCGGATACGTTAATACTACTGACCAGGCTGACGACGAAATCGATGCCGGATACGTCTTCTTCAATGGTCAGAATCTCCTCGGATACAGCATCCGGATACCCACCACAGGTTTCCCCGTTCTGACAGATATAGAGATCGACATCGATATCTGAGCCTGCGATGACGCGATACTCTCCAGGCTCAACGCCAGTGATTTCGTAGGTTCCATCTGGATTCGCCAATGCTTCTGCCGCGATCTCAAGGGTGTTCACGTCTTCGAGAAGGACATACTGAGGCGCAGCGTCAACAATGGCCACCGCGTCGCCGACACGCATGGTGACGGTGACATCCAGACCGTTACCAACATCCGGTGTGAAACGCACCATACCCTCGTATATACCATCTACTAGATCTGTACGGTCGATGGTGACGCGATATTCCCCCAAGCCATTCGCATCAACATCGGAGGCATTGACGGATATCCAGTCATCACTGGTTGAGGTGGTGATGACTGGGTCGTCAGCCTCGTCATTGACGTTATCCACAACTAGGGTGAGCGAGCTGCCATCGTCGAACTGCAGCTCAGCTGGGTCACTTTCCAGTACGGGCGTGGCAGGTACACTGCCACCGCCCGCGAGATTGTTGGCTTGCTGCACGGCTTTAAGGGCATTAATCAGCCCGTGGCCAAAGCTATCGTCGCGACCGGATGGACCAATGTCGTCAGTGATCAGACCGTTGGCCAGCAGAGAGTCGACTTCATCCGGGGTCAGGGTTGGATCAACCGCGCGCATCAGGGCCAGTACGCCTGCGACATGGGGCGTCGCCATGGAGGTACCTTGTTGCAAGGTGTAGGCGCTGGTGCGAGTTCCGGAAGAGTCGTCCACAGAGGTACTCAGCACCCCATCGGCCTGACCATCGAGATTGGTGTCGGAGCGCATATCGCCGCCCGGTGCTGCTACGTCAATTTTGCTGCCGAAGTTGGAGTAGTACGCCAGAGTGTCGTCCGGTGCAGTTGCACTAACAGAAATCACGCCGTCGTAGGACGCCGGATAAAAGGCTTCATCGGTGCTGCTGTTACCCGCTGCGGCCACAATGATCACACCTTGGTTGCGCGCTGCTCGGATGGTTTCCTGCTCGGCCGCACTGCGGAAGCTGGAACCCAGACTCAGGTTGATGATATCCGCCCGGGTTGCGGGCACCGTGCCACTGTCGTTACTGAGTCGGGCGGCGTAACGCACGGCCTGCATAACGTCATAGGTAGAACCTTCACCATTCAGGCCTAATACCCTTAATGGCATGACTCGTGTATCCCAGCCCGCGCCAGCGGTGCCGCGTCCGTTGTTCGTTGCTGCTGCGACGGTGCCACTGACGTGGGTACCATGCCATGAGCTTGCACCGCGCTGGTTACTGTCGCCGGGGTCGTCCGGGTTGCTGTCGATACCGTCGCCGTCGCGGCTGACTGATGCATCGCTGATGAAGTCGTAGCCTGCGGTTAACTTTCCACTGAGATCGCTGTGATCGAGGAAGACGCCGCTGTCGATCACAGCAACGACCACGTCGCTGGAGCCAGTGCTCAGGTCCCAAGCCTGTGGCAGGCGGACATCGGCGTAATGGTATTGCTGGCGATACAGGCTATCGTCGGGGCTGATCAGTGCTTTTCGGATATAGTTTGGCTCGGCGTATTCGACATCATCACGTTGTCCAAGAGCTTTGATGGCGCTGAGTGTATCGCGCCCATCTGTAAATACTGACATGTCACGGCCGGACGCCGACAGGCTCTGTATTTTGGCAGGCTGCTCAAGCGTCACTTTAACTGGGTGTTCGGATGTCGCTACAGAACTCGCCATTTTATAGCCATTAACGGTCGCGGCTGCAGGCACAACGGCACTGTCTTTCCAGCGGACAATCGCTTCCCCGGGGACAAATGACTCAGATATGAAACGAGGTGCTGCCGTACCACTTTTTGACGAATCGCTCAGAATGCTATTTCGTGCTGGCAGGATCTGTAATACGTACTTGGATATCCCGCTATCGGCATACACTTCCAAGATATAGTCGCCTGGCAGTTCGATGGTGAAGTCTTCGGTGTTGGTTGTCCTTAGAGAGCTTTTGATTGGTTGGCCACCAGGGCTGGCATACAGGTAGAGATCCAGATCGCCCGCGTAAGCGCTGTCTGGGTTGTCGTTACCGTAGTAATCGACCACGTTCATCACTACTCGTTGGCCAGCTTGCAGCGAGACTGCGTAGTAGTCACTGCGATCAGTGGCGTTGGCGAATCGCTCGAAACTGGCATCCTGTGTAGCGAGAGCATTGGTCGGGCGTTCCGAGGCGAAACCCTGGATGGTGACGACATTAGGGACTACCTGGGCATTGAAGGGATCGTCATTGCTGAGCGTGCCACCCTGTGCATCGTTGATGTCGTAATCCAGTACCGTCTTGCCTGCGGTAAATAAGGTACCACTGACGCTGATGTCGTCGTCAGTGCTTTCGTCCGAGCAGCCACTCAGTAAAGTTGCACCTATCAGGGCAATACGAAATACCTTGAGCGCAGAGAAAGTAGAGCTGCTTTCGCATTGTTCGGCGGGTGTTTGATCTGATGTTTCCGGATTCATTGTGTCGCCTTCGTTGCCGGTACCGCCGCAGCCTACAGGTAACAGGGCCGTGACGATGGTGTGTAAATAGCGCTTGTACACGGTAGCTCCTGCTTCATCTGTTCATCCGATGTGACTTCTTAAATACGGAAGAAACCGTTCGCTGGATGCAGAGCATACGTGAGTGGCCCACAAGGTGTCAGCCTTTCTTCGTATGGTTCACCCAGAGTGTCTCCTATAGTCTAGCCAGATATTCAGGCAAGGAGGCCAGATGTCACTCTCTACAGTTTACACCCGTGCTCAGGTTGGTATCGAATCTCCGTTGGTTCAGGTTGAAGTGCATCTGTCCGGAGGCCTGCCCTCATTGAGTCTGGTTGGCTTGCCAGAGACCGCGGTGAAAGAGTCGAAAGATCGTGTCCGTAGCGCCATCCTTAACAGTCATTATGAGTTCCCGGCGAAGCGGATCACCATCAATCTGGCTCCGGCTGACTTGCCCAAGGAGGGTGGTCGCTACGATCTGGCGATTGCGCTCGGTATCCTCGCGTCGTCTGAGCAAATTCCCAAAGACAGGTTGAGCGACCTTGAGTTTGTGGGTGAATTGACGCTGTCAGGTGAGTTGCGACCGGTGTCGGGTATTTTGCCAACTGCATTACGGGCGGCTCATGCTGGTAAAACTCTCGTTGTTCCTGAGGGAAACGCTGCAGAGGCGGCACTGTGTCAGGAAGGGAATATTCTTCAGGCAACTTCATTGTCGCAAGTGTGTGCTTGGTTACACGGCAACCAGCAATTGAATACTGTTGTTGCTGAGGGCACTCCTCCGAGGCAGGCCAGTTCTGCGAATGATCTTGCTGATGTCAAAGGGCAGGCGGGTGCGCGCCGGGCACTCGAGATATCAGCCGCCGGACAACACAATCTACTTTTCATCGGGCCGCCCGGTACCGGAAAGACCATGCTGGCGTCGCGCTTACCCGGTATCTTACCGCCAATGAATAATGACGAAGCTCTGGTCGCAGCCTCGGTTGCTTCGATCAGTCATCACAGCGGCGATTGGCAGAGCCGTTGGGGGCACCGCCCCTTCCGGGCGCCGCATCATACGTCCTCCGGTGTGGCATTGGTTGGGGGCGGTGGTAATCCAAAGCCGGGAGAGATCTCCCTTGCCCATGGTGGCGTGCTGTTTCTTGACGAGTTACCGGAATACAGTCGCAAGGTACTGGATGTATTACGCGAACCTCTAGAGAGTGGAGAGATTGTGATCAGTCGGGCCAACCGGTCGGTGACGTACCCGGCACGGTTTCAATTAATCGCTGCTATGAATCCGTGCCCCTGTGGCTACTACGGCGACCCATCCCGGCGCTGCCAATGCACACCGGATCAGATTCGTCGTTATCAGGGACAGACATCTGGGCCCTTGCTGGACCGGATCGATCTGCATGTGGATGTCCCTCCTGTCTCTCCACAATTACTGCAACAGGCGCCACCCTCGGAAAGCAGCGAGACAGTGCGCGAGCGTGTGGTTGCTGCCCGGCAGCGCCAGCTGGCCAGGCAGGGCTGCGCCAATGCTCGTTTAACCGGGCAGCAGCGTGATGATGTCTGCCAACTACGTGAGTCTGATCAGGCGTGGCTGCTGGACACGATTGCGCGACTGAATCTCTCCGCCCGGTCCTACCATCGTTTACTGACGATTGCGCGGACAGTCGCAGATCTGGCCGCTGCAGAGCGCATTGAACGACCGCACTTAATGGAAGCCATTGGTTTTCGGGCTCTCGACAGGTATCGGATGGCCTGATGCATCGAGTTTGGTATAGTGCTGGGGTTGAAGAATAATAATTATCCGGAGAATTCTATGAGCCTGCTCAAAAAACTGACGTTGGCTGCCAGTATTGCTGGCCTTGTTGCGTGCGGTGCCGATGATGACAGTGACGCGTACGTGCGAATCCTGCATGCCTCCCCTGATGCCCCTGCAGTGGATGTTTACGTAAACGGTGAACTGCAATTGAGTGACGTGGCATATCAGGATGGCACCGGCTACATGAAGGTGTCAGATGGCAATGCCAATATTGAACTGCGTGTAGCAGGCACCGACACGGTAGCAGCCTCGCTGGCGGAGAGTCTGAGCTCTGACACTTATTATGCTGCGGTTGCGGTAAATGAAGTTGCCTCGCTCGATATTGCCATTATCGAAGAAACAGACACTGTGACTGACGACGATGTTGATGTGCGTGTGTTGCATGCCGCACCGGGAGCTTCATCGGTTAATGTGGATGTTTATGTGACGGACGTCGACGCCGAACTGGGTGCGTCTGCATCCGTGGATGCACTGAGCTATCTGAGCGATCAGGTACTTAATGATGTTACCGAAGGCAACTATCAGGTACGCCTGACCGCCGACGGCTCAACCGATGTCATCTACGATTCAGGGTCAGTAAATGTCGCTGAAGACGCTCTGATTGTTGCGGTTAACAGTGAAAAAGGCCGTTCTCCTGTATCTCTGCTGGTATGGGCTGGCCCTTCCGCGAGCACAGTACTCGATAACACCAGTGAGCTGCGCATCGTTCACGCGCTGGATTCTCAGGATGTCGACATTTACACCAACGCAGAGTTGTACCTTGAAGACGTCAGTTACAAAGACGAGACCGGCTATCTGGTTGTGCCTGCGGGCTCACTGCCTGTTTCTGTGACGGCGGCGAACGTTGCGCTGAGCGATGACACAACTCTCGCGTCCAGTGCTCTTAATCTGGAGCGTGGCGAATCTTACACTGTAGTGGCGAGCGGTAGTTCGGATGATACCGACAATGCTCGATTGATATTTGTGACGGACCAGCGAGTAGCGGAAGACGCAGAGCTTGGATACGTTCGTCTGATCCATGCCTCGACAGACACGAATGCGGCGAACGCTCAGGTACTGATTTACACAGGGGCCTACGAAGACATTGAAAATCCGAGCGCAGAAGAGGATTTTACCTTTCAGGGTTTCTCCCAAGGGGATGACACGGATTATATCGAGCGTGCACCAGAGACCTACGAGATTGATATGACAGCACCGGGGACCACGACTCCAGATCTGGTCACGGGCCTTGATGCGACTGCTGTCGCGGCGGGTGATCTGCATACCATTGTGGTCGTGGGCAAAAGTGGTCCTGAGGCGATTAAGCTGACTGATCAGCGGCAGTGATGCCGGTGACGGCTAAGTAAATCAACAAAGAGTGAACCAGTAAAAAGTGAGGCTTAGGCCTCACTTTTTCGTTTTTGGATTCGACGCCCAACTAACCGTTACCTTGCGAAACTGCACTTAGCTGCCAGACTGAACAAGGACGTTGTTCATAAGGAGAGCAGGGTGAATAAGCAGTTGGTAATCTTTTTGGCGGTGATTGTGGTTTTCGTGGGTGGGATGGCTTACTACCATGTCAGTACACCAAGCCCATTTGATGGTGAGGCGTTCTTTGGTCCGAAAGACATGCCGTCATCCAGTACCACAAAATAGAAAAATATAGTTTTAGCGCCTGCGAGCCGTTTCAGAACAGGCTTTGCTGGCCTGACGCATAGTCCACCAAAACGGTCTCCTGAACACAGGCCCGGTCGATAAGACTATTAACCGACATGGGCTCCGCGTAGAAATACCCCTGAATCCGGTCGCAGCCAAGCGCATGTATGACTTCCAAGCAGGCCTGATCTTCAATTCCCTCCGCTGTTGTTTCCAGTTTCAAGCGTTTCGAAAGATCGAGCATGGTCGCAACTATGTGGCGCTGTGCGGAATCTTCGTCTTCACGACTCAGCGGCGTAACGAAGGCGCGGTCTAATTTGATGCCCGTAATGGGAAGGTCATTCAGGTGAGAGAGTGACGAGAAACCGGTACCAAAGTCGTCAAGGACGATATGCACTCCGGCCAGTTTCAGGCGGTTCAGGTTGTGCAAGGATACACTGGCGTCCAGCATCATTGCGGTTTCGGTCAGTTCAAGCTCGAGGCTGGCAGCGGGAACCCCCATCTCCTCCAACAGATCCAGTACTTTATCTGCATAATCTGGATCAGCGACCTCTGGAAACGAGACGTTGACGGCCATGCGGATACTGATGTCCCGATCACTCAGCAGCTTCCAGGTGGCCAGAGTCTCACGCAATGCCCAATTTCCGAGTGTGCGTATCAGACCTGCCATTTCGGCGTCGCGGATAAAGGCGGAGGGAGGCACAATTCCAAGCTCCGGGTGTAACCATCTGAGAAGCGCCTCAGCCCCGACCATACAACCTGTGTGGCTATCGAATTGAGGCTGAAACTCAAGATAGAACTCCTGATTTCTGAGTGCCCGTATCAGGTCTTTTACCACCAGTGACTCGTCTGGCGTGAGCGAGCGGGCACCGATGCGACTGTACATCATGCGACTGCGCTCTATTTCCCGTACGCAGTGCTGCAGGGCCTCACCAAGATCGTCGTAGGAGTGCAGAGCGACAGGAGCACTCAGAAAAGATGTCCACAGGAAGCTGTTGTCGTCTTCATGTGACTTCAGCCATTTTTTCGATAAATGATGTTGGTCCTGACTGACAATCACAAACTGATCATCAAGTAGCTTGCCGATCAGGGCGTCAGCCGGAGCGCAGGCTCGCAGTTGATGCTCAAAAGACTGCTGGGTATCAAGGCGTATCTCGGCGGAATCGCCAGAGGCGGCGGGTCGCCATCGACAACTGATAAGCTGCAGGTGCAGGTCCTTCTTACGTTCCAGCAGGCTGCGACATTGCAGCATCCAGTTCTGACGAGCAAGTAAGGGGCGCAGTTGCCCGGCAACGCAAGCCTCCAGTTCACTCAGTCCATGCCGGAGCGTATGCGGTGTGAGATGGTCGGCATCGATCCAGACGCAGGCATCTGGATAAAAGGGGCGCTCATCAGAGAAACCAATCAGCAGTGTTGGGGTATGTACGGTCACTTCCTGTACGCGGTCGCGCTGTGCTGGATTGCCATGCGGGACGGTGATCACCACCATATGTCCATCCGGAATCGGCACAAAGGCGTCGAGCATGCCGCTGCGCAAGCTCAGATTCATGTGCGGTGCTTCCTGACGCAGCCAGTCTGTCAAAAACTCTGGCACAGGGGCGTCGGTGCCCAAGGCCAATAGCATGGTGTTGGTGTTGTCCATTATCTGGCCTTTCCTGAAGCGGTGACCCCAAATATTCGCGCTCTATGACATATAGAAGACGGTGCGCGGTTTCGCGAATCCTTGGCTGAATAAGTGCGAGCAGAAGGCGGGTTGGCAGCAAATATTCATCCCTGACTTTGTTTGCGGTCGTCCAATGAGAGTGTCGACCTGAGGGGGATTGCTGGTAGAATTCGCTGCCTGATTCAGAGGTAAGTCCGTGGTCGATTTAAGTCAACTCAACCCCCGTCAACGCGAAGCCGCCAAGTACATTGATGGCCCATTGCTGGTGCTCGCTGGAGCGGGTTCAGGCAAGACCAGTGTGATTACCCGTAAGATCGCCTATCTGATCGATGCCTGCGGCATCAAATCGCATCACATCGCGGCAGTAACCTTTACCAATAAAGCGGCAAAGGAAATGAAAGAGCGGGTGATGCAACTTACTGGCCGTGGCGGCGCGCGTGGACTTACCGTGTCGACGTTCCACAACCTGGGGCTGGGTATCATTCGTCAGGAACTGGCTACGGCAGGATACAAGTCGGGTTTCTCTATTCTCGACCAGGATGACTGCAAAGGAATCATCCGCGACGTGATGCACCGGGAGCACGGTGACGACGGCGATATGCTGGATATGGTTCAGAGCGAAATATCTAACCTGAAGAACGACCTGGTTACCCCAGAGCAGGCCATTAACAAGGCTGCCAGTCCGCAGGAAGTCTTGATTGCGCAAACCTACAGCGTATATCAGCGCATGCTGAAAGCCTATAACGCGGTCGACTTCGACGATCTCATTATGGCGCCGACTCTGTTATTCCGTGATCACCCAGAAGTCTTAGCGCGTTGGCAGAAGAAAATTCGCTACTTGTTGGTGGACGAGTATCAGGACACCAATACCTCCCAGTACGAGCTGGTGAAACTGTTGGTCGGGCATCGTAACGGCCTGACCGTGGTTGGCGACGACGACCAGTCCATCTACGCATGGCGTGGCGCGCGGCCGGAAAACCTGTCGCTTCTTAAGAAAGATTTCCCGTCGCTGAAACTGATCAAGCTCGAGCAGAATTACCGCTCTACAGGTCTGATCCTGAATGCGGCGAACATCGTGATTGATAACAATCCGCACGAGTTTGAAAAGAAACTCTGGTCGGATCAGGGGTACGGCGACCCGATCAAAATCCTGAAATGCAAAAACGACGAAGTGGAATCCGAGCGCATCGCCACCGAGATTGTCGAGCGACGTCTGCGCTACGGCGGCACCTATCGTGACTTTGCCGTACTGTATCGTGGTAATCACCAGTCGCGCATGATCGAAATGAAGCTCCAGGCTTATCAGGTGCCTTACAAGCTGAGTGGTGGTCAGTCGTTCTTTGGGCGCAATGAAATTAAAGACATCATGGCGTATCTGCGCCTGTTGATTAACCCGACGGATGACGCCGCGTTCTTGCGAGTTGTGAACACGCCACGTCGTGAAATTGGTCCGAGCACCATTGAAAAGCTAAGCGAATACGCTGCGATGCGTAATATCAGCATGATTGCGGCCACCACCGAAATGGGGCTTGAGCAGGTCCTGATGCCGAAAGCATTGGATCGCCTGCGTCGTTTTGGTAACTGGCTGGAGCGTATCACCCGCAATGCCTACACCGATGATCCTGTTGCGGCCATTAAAGAGATGATCGACGACATCGATTACGAAGGTTATCTGCACCAGAACTCGGGCACGCCACATCAGGCAGAGCGGCGTATGAAGAACGTCTACTTCCTGGTGGATCAGATTCAGAAAATGATCGATAAAGCGGACGAGCTGGGCGACGAGTGCACGATTGAAGACGCAGTCGGTAAGCTGATTCTGCGCGACATGCTGGAGCAGCAGAGCGAAGAGGACGAGAACGATCAGGTGCAGTTGATGACACTGCATGCGTCAAAGGGGCTGGAATTCCCGCATGTTTACATCATGGGTATGGAAGAAGAGTTGATGCCGCATCGCAACAGCATTGAGGCGGATACCATCGAAGAAGAGCGTCGCCTTATGTACGTGGGTATCACCCGAGCGAAACGCACATTGACGCTGACGTACGCTGGCAAACGTCGCCAATATGGCGAAGCGGTCGACACGACTCATTCACGTTTCCTGGATGAGCTACCTGCCGATGATATTGAGTGGGAAGGGAAATCCGAGACGTCCGCCGAAGAATCCAAAAAGCGCGGTCAGGATACCCTCGACAGTCTGATGAACCTGTTCTGATTACGGCATTCCGGCAATAAAAAAGCCCTGCATCGCAGGGCTTTTCTCGTTAGCGGGGGTTAGCGAATGTCCCAGACTTCTCCGCTTACTTCTCCCGTGCTTTCATCCAGCGTACTGCTGTCTGTTGAGTCTTGCCCGAAGGTAACAAGGCTGATCTGGCGAGCGTTGGATTCAATTTTTGCTGCCGTCATCCTCAGATACTTAGTGACCCCGTTTTTTGTGTGTTGGGTGTTAAGGACGAGGTATCCATCGTTGTTAATGGTCCAGGTGAAGGCAAGAGATACAAAGTCGCCGTCGTCAATTTCGCCCTGATAACGGCCGTTACCGTCTTGTGTGAAATTGAAGGCGCCATCGCCAAGGAAGAATGACTTACCGGCGACATCGCCATCGCCAAAGTCGACCGTGCTGCAGCCGCTCGCGTAGTTGGCGAAGTCGGTAAGCGTGGAGTCTTCATTGTCTTCGATTTCGCACTCAGCAAGAGGCTGCAGTAGCGCGTAATCAAATGCTGCTTTGATTTGCTCACGTCCTGCTCCATTGAATACCCATTGGGTATCGCTGCGACCACCGGCTGGCATCATTTCGCCTGCTCGTACGTAGCCATCGACCACAGCAAGAAGCGGTTTTGCACCCATGTCATAGTCTGCGCGCACAGCAATGCCGGGGGGCAGATCGATAGTCAGTACTTCCTTCGTCTCGATCGTCTGAATGCGCCACTCAGTTGATCCAAATGGAATCAGATCTTCGGATTCGCCCATGCTGCTGCGTTCGAGACGGTAGATATTGGCTACACCGCCCTCGACCAGTTCAACGACATGTTGGCTGTGATCGCCGTACAGGTCGATACCACCGAGGTCTGCGCGGTATTGTGGGTTCGTTGCCGCGGTTGCACTGATCAGCTGGGCCAGTGTGGTTGCTGCATCACCGTCTGTCTCGTGGTTCCCATCACCTGTGTGCACGAATACGTTGTTGCACCAGGTATCGGTCGGTGCCCACGTATTGCCCTCGATGGCTTCGCCACCCCAGCAATCATTCACGGATTCGACGTTATCTCTGTAGAGTTCAAACACATCGTTAGTGCGGGTAAAGGTCAGGAGGTAACCCTGTGCGCCTGCGGTAAAGCGTGCTCGAGGATCAATAACCGCCTGATAGGGGTAGTCGAGATAAGCGCCTAGTGGCTTGTCCGTCAGGTCGATCTGCTGCCCGGAAATAATCTCTTCGGCAAAGCTCAGGTTGCCACGTAGTATGCGAACGTTGTCACCGTCGGTGCTGACTGTCTCGTCGTCCTCTGAGACACATTGCCATCCGCCGTTACCAAGGAAGCAATCCTGACGTTGATCGCCCTCTTCGCTCATTGCGACCCAGCTGTCGCCTTCAACGTCGTAACCGTATTGTGTAATCGAGATGACGCCTTCGCCATCTGCCTGCACGTTGCCGTAGCCAAACATCAGGCCATCATCTTCTTCGAAGGCCTCGAAGAAGTTCAGGCCGTCGCCATCCGTGAGCAGTGCTGCAAGATTTGCGGCGGTTGCTTCACGACGATCACGGCGCTCTTCCAATTGCTCTTCGACTTTACTTGGATCAAGGCGGGTACCTTGCAGGTCATCTGACCCTGCCAAACCGTCTGCGTCAAAACCGTCACCAGCGTCTTCAATCGCCTGTTGAATGTCATCCAGAGCGGCGAGCACCTGTTCAACGATCAGTGCCGTCAGATCTTCTTTGGATACACCTGACTCTTCGACAACCGTCTCGACCAGCTCAATATTCTTCTGCATAACGGCGCGGGTGACCTGCGCTACTTTGTGCAGACGTTGGAACTCTTCACCACTATCGCCGTCGTCAGATCCGGCAACGTAGTCATCGGTTGGATCGAGGTCGGTTCCGAGGCGTGCCTGGATATTTGCTTTGGCTTCGTCGGGGCTGAGGCCGTTCTCTTTGATTTCATTCTGCACCATGGTGGTCAGTGGGCTGATGAAGGCAGAGCCAGCAGGTGCAGTCAGTGTGTACGTTTTATCAATTGCGACGCCGGGGTTGTCCTCATCAATGGTCTCACCAACGATGATTTCAACGACCAGAGGTGAGTTATCAATCTGTTCCTGAGTGACGCCTTCCAGTGAGTAACTGCCTCCGGCGCTGGTGGTTGCAGTCGGTTCACCATCGTCGCAGGCAGCATTGTTATTCAGGTCCAGACAAACGCGAGCTCCCGCCAGATAACCATCGGCGGCCTTTCCTGAGAGGCTGGTGGTTGTACCGTTGTCATCAGTCGCGTTGTCGCTGCCAGAGGAATTGTCAGAACAGCCTCCGGCCAGAATCGCAGCGGCGAGGACGGTGAGTGGAACTAAAGGTTTGGAAGACAGACGAAAAGAGTATTTTGGGAACATGTGTAGCCTCATCAGGTAAGTAAGAACGTTATGAGTAAAGCAGTGGAATGCGGGGGCTGACAGGCTCACCGAGCTGTCAGGTGTAATGTATGGAACGTAACTGGTAGGGAGATACAAATCGGCACAGAAGGCGGGTACGGCGGTTACGATGTATGAGCTTGTGTGACCGCGGAGAGTGAATATTTGTTACCAATCAATAGCTAATGATAATCATTAGTATCTGTGTCATGATAGCGCGCCAGCCATAAGTACTTTCCATCACCAAAGGAGACATCGTGTGAGTGAAATGCGTACAGAAAAAGACAGCATGGGGGAATTGCAGGTTCCCGCTGATGCTTTGTATACCGCTCAAACCCAGCGTGCGATCAACAACTTTCCAGTCAGTGATACACGCATGCCAGAATCTTATATCCGGGCACTGGTTGCCCTGAAAAAAGCGGCTGCCATAGCGAACCAGAAGTTGGAGCAGATTCCAGCAGAGACGGGGGAGGCCATTACTAAAGCCGCTGATCGTTTGTTGGCGGAAGATGATCTGATGCAGCACTTTCCGGTTGATGTCTTCCAGACAGGCTCTGGCACCAGCACGAACATGAACGCCAACGAAGTTTTGGGGACGCTGGCCAGCCGCGAAACCAGTGAGCCGGTGAGCCCGAACGACCACATCAACTACGGTCAGAGCAGTAATGATGTGATTCCATCGGTTATCCACATCAGTGCCGCGCTGGAGATCAAAAATGCCTTGTTGCCTGCGCTGAACTACCTGGCCGCCAGTATTCGCAGCAAGGCTGAAGAGGTGGATGGTTTTATTAAGACAGGTCGTACTCACCTGATGGATGCGATGCCGATCCGCATGAGTCAGGCGTTGGGTGCCTGGGCGACACAGACTGAAGAAAATATTGCGCGTCTTGAGCAGTCTCTGCCTGCGTTGGAAGCATTGGCGCTGGGCGGTACCGCTGTGGGCACCGGCATCAACGCCCATCCAGATTTCTCTACATTGGTATGCGATGTACTCAATGCAGAAACGGGTCTGAACTTCCGCCCAGCCGAAGATTACTTCAGCCGTATTGCGTCTCAGGATACTGCCGTTGCGGTGTCGGGCATTCTGAAAACGCAGGCGGTTACTATGATGAAAATCGCCAATGATCTGCGCTGGATGAACTCTGGTCCATTGGCTGGGCTGGGCGAGATCGAACTCGAGGCATTACAGCCAGGTTCTTCGATCATGCCGGGTAAAGTGAACCCTGTTATTCCGGAGGCGGCCGCGATGGTATCGGCTCAGGTGATGGGAAATGACGTGGCGATCAATGTTGCGGGTCAGTCGGGTAACTTTGAACTGAACGTGATGCTGCCTTTGGTTGCGCATAACCTGCTGCAAAGTATCGGCTTGATAGCCAATGTATCACGCTTGCTGGCAGATAAAGCCATTGCCAGCTTTGTGGTGAAAGAAGAGAAACTGCAGGAAGCGTTGGCCAAGAACCCAGTGTTGGTGACGGCACTGAATCCCGTTATTGGTTATCTGAAAGCCGCTGAGATTGCTAAGCAAGCCTATCGCGAAGGTCGTCCTATCATTGATGTTACCGACGAGCAGACAGACCTCGGCCGTGCTGAACTCGAGCGCCTGCTGAACCCTGAGAAGCTGACACACGGTGGATTTTAACCGGGCTGTCAGACAGGGTTTCAGATCGATAAAGGAGGCTTAGAAGCCTCCTTTTTTGTTCGTTTCCCGGCCCTTGTTTCTGGGTTGGGGCTCCGGCTTTATCAATCGACTTTGACGGGTCTGAAACGGAATTTCATAAACCACATGAGGCCTTTGAACATGCGGTTATTCCAAAAGCGTACCGTCGTTGTGTATAGATAAAGTGCTGCAGGCACTCTTTCAGGCTTGGCATGGGCGCGCAGGCAAAGGCTGACTTTTGTTGCTGCAAACGCAGCTGAAGGTCCGAGAGGCCTGCTGTTTGCGCGGTATTTGAGGCTGTATTTTCAATCATGTTCATAGTCGCTTGTCCGTTGTTAAGCATGAGTGCGTGATAACCAGGCTTCTTCTTCACCGGGCTCAGGTAATATCTCGCCGCCTTCCATTGCCCAACTGGCTGGGAACCCCAGTAGTCGGGCTTCGATTCGGTCTGTCTCGATTCCGGTTACGGATGCGATGCCTTCTAAGATTTGCAGGCGTAGGTGCTCGGTCAGTTCTGCATTGCGATTACCGCCACTGCGTACGTTGCAGATGACGCTTAAGGCATTCCCACTTTTGAGTTTGTGGCCGTGCATAAAAATGACGTTAACGAACTCTGAAGGCGCACCAGTGAGGCCACAGTGCACATCGGTAATACAGCGGGCGGTCTCTTTGCGCAGCTCGTAACTGAGTGGGCGTCGTGTTGCGACGTTATAGACAGGCATAATGCGACCTCACAAGTTCGGGTTGAAGGAAACAGGTGATCCAGACAATCGCGCACGCACGATCGACTTGATCATCTTCACGATCAAGTTAAGTCTCCCCATCCATGACAGTCGCTGCTGATTACTGGCGAACAGAGTCCCGAATAAGTCTTGTTCAACCAGAGCCAACATTACCTCATGTGGGTTTTGTCCTGTCGTTGCGCGCCAATCGCTTTCCAGAGCCGTCAGCATGCGAACGCGCTTTTCTTGTGCAAAACCGTTCGGGCATTCGAGTGTGATCATGGAAGATTGTGAGTCCTTGTAATCGGTAAACGCCTGCCCCTTCGGCAGTTGATTCCAGATAGTGAGCAGCGCCTCATCACTGACGTGCTGCGCATAGTGAGCGTGTATGAGCCGATCGAGTGTCTGGATTTGGGCATCGGAGAACTGTTCAGCCTGAACCGCAATTAACGCTTTCCGCATTGGGGACCTCGTTGAGATAAACCGTAATTCAGGTCCTACTATAGAGCGCTCAGGGTTTGAGGAGGATGCGCGCACTCGTCAAAAAATTGATATTTATTGCCATCGTGGCAGTATTGCCGGTATGGATTTCTCGAACAGACGAACGATCTCAAGTGTCCAGATCATGATTGAACTGGGCCAGCAACATGGCTTAAGCCTGACTCAATGCCTGGACGGTGTGGGCATCGACCCTGTTGGCTTAAAAAACAGCGAGACACTGGTCACTGCGGCTCAGGAGTTGCAGGTGATCGAGAATCTCGTGAGAGGGCTGCCCCATGTGAAAGGTCTCGGCCTGCAGGCCGGAATGCGCTATCAACTGACGACGTTCGGTATCTGGGCTTTTGCCATCATTAGTAGCCCAACCGTTCGGGATGCGATTGATGTTGGTTTGAAGTTCACGGATTTATCCTTTGTCCTGCTCGATTTCTCTTTTAATGAAACGCCCGAATCGGCAGAGATTGAGATGCGGGTTGATCATATTCCTCCGCATTTAAGGCAGTTTGTTGTCGAGCGTCATCTCGCAATATTTATGCTGCTTACCCGAGAAATGATGGGGCCGGAGGCACTCGCGCCGAAAGAAATTGTGCTGACGCTTGATGCGCCTGTGTCAGCTACATCCGGGCCAGATAAGCCGAAAACAGAGACTTCACCTTTCTCTGTACTGGGGGCCTTGTTACCCGACACCCGAATTCAGTACGGTGCGTCAACCAACCGTTTTGTCCTCGATAAAGCGCTGTTGGCAAGGCCGATTCCGAAGGCGAATCCAGCAACGGCCGCATTTTGTGTTCAGCAGTGCGAGGCGTTACTGAATCAACGTCGTGCGCAAACTGGGTTTTCGGGGCAGGTGCGTCATTTTCTTCTGGAGCATTTGTCTGCGATGCCTACCTTGCAGGAAGCCGCTGCACATTTTCACCTCAGCCCGCGCACATTTGGTCGTCGACTTGAGGATGAAGGAAGCAGCTTCCGCAGTCTGGCTGAAGAAGTACGAGAGGGGGTGGCAATTGAACTGCTGGCGACAGCTCGCTTAAGTGTGGATTCGGTCGCCGAGCGATTGGGCTACGCCGAAGCAGCGAGTTTTATTCGTGCCTTTAAGCGCTGGACCGGAAAAACACCGGCGCAGTTCCGTCGCGCTGAGCAGGATTGATAAGTTCTCTGACGCGGTTCTCAATGCCACTTGGGCAGCCAAACCTTGTTGCTCAGACCTGTCAGCTCATCGTTCATGATTACCGTCGTAGCAGGCAATTGCTTATCACCGACGGCATAACGTGCTGAAACCGTATAGCTGATTAACCGGCTCTCACCGGGAGCGATTGATGGCAGCTCTGCTTCCCATACCAGATCGGTCGCTTCGTCAGCGACAAAACGTGTGAAAGCACTTCCGCTGCCTGCGAAGTCGGCATCGTCGAGTGTGTCTCTCAGGACGAGTGCAGTCGTCGCTTCGGTGCCGTGGTTCGTCACTTCGATACTGATTTCGATTGGACCTGGCTCAATCGGGATCGGGTAAACCGTTTTACGAACTTCGAGATTATGAGGGCCCGGATTGTAGGTGAATTTCAGAGGCTGAAGCTGTTGAGATAGAGCGTAAAATTCATACTGTGCTTCGGCCTCTGCACTTTTCTGCATAACCGGCGGTTCTGAACGGACCAGAGGGTAGGCCGCTACCGGAACCTGAATATCGATATCGACATTGCCGATGGCCGGTGCTGGCTGATCGTCGAGTATCAGTGAAAGATCAATTTCGGCTTTTTGTAGGGCATCTGCTTTGCCTGCATGGCGGCTGGTTACCGACAAGCTAATATCTTGCTCTTCGCCTGCATTAATGCTCAGTGACTCAATCTCGGCGCCTGCGAACCCGATCTGCCCCGTATAGGGTGTATCCGATGGGTTGGTGACGGTCAGAACCAGAGCAACCTCCGGTAAGACGCCGTTCTTGAGAGTAATCGTACCCATCAGCTCAGTCAGCTCGATAACGGGTTCGGGGATAGCATCTTCTGTGTTGGTTTCCGCGTGGGTTGGCATCACTGCAAATAAAGCAAAAACGAAAACGAAGATACGCATAGCGGAGTCCCTGATTATTCTACGGTTACTGATTTCGCCAGATTCCGTGGCTGATCCACGTCTGTGCCTTTGATTACGGCAACGTGATAGCTCAGCAGTTGCAGTGGCAGTGTGTAGAGGACGGGGGCAACAATGTCATCACAGTGCGGCACGGTCATCACCTGCATATTGCTTTGTGGCGTGATGGTCAGCTTCTCATCTGCGAAAACAAACAATTCCCCACCACGAGCCCGTACTTCTTCGATATTCGATTTGAGCTTTTCGATAAGCTCATTGTTAGGTGCGACAACAATGATCGGCATTTCGGCGTCGATCAGGGCCAGGGGGCCATGTTTCAGTTCGCCAGCGGCGTAGGCTTCTGCGTGGATATAGCTGATCTCTTTCAGCTTCAGAGCCCCTTCCATGGCAATGGGATATTGGTCGCCACGGCCCAGGAACAAGGCATGATGCTTTTCTGCGAACTGTTGCGCCAAAGCTTCAATAGCGGCGTCCATACCCAGAGCTTTTTCGATAAGGGACGGCAGTTTCAGTAGGGCGTCAGCAATGCGCTTCTCGGTTTCAACACTCATGCCGTTTGCGCGTCCAAGTGCGGCAGTCAGGAGCATTAAAGCGGCTAACTGAGTGGTGAAGGCCTTGGTCGAGGCAACGCCAATTTCTGCCCCAGCACGGGTCAGTAATGCCATATCTGATTCGCGCACCAGAGATGAACCCGGAACGTTACAGATGGTCAGCGAGCGTGAGTAACCGATTTCTTTAGCCAGTCTGAGCGCCGCAAGTGTGTCGGCTGTTTCACCACTTTGGGAGATAGTGACTAACAGGCTGTTAGGACGCACCACAGACTTGCGGTAGCGGAATTCGGATGCGATTTCGATATTACAGGCGATACCAGCGAGTTCTTCGATCCAGTACCGGGCGGTCATACCTGCATGGTAGCTGGTGCCACAGGCGATAATCTGTACCTGATCAATGTGGCTGAGATCGCCGAGGGATTCCAGATTCAGTTTACCGGCAACCAGTCTGCCTTCCAGTGTGTTGCTGATGGCGACAGGCTGCTCGTAGATTTCCTTCATCATGTGATGACGGAACTGACCCTTGTCTCCGGCGTCGTGTTCAACGTCAGTCTCTTTTACTTCGCGGGTAGTAGGCGCGTTGCCCGCATCGAAGATCTGAATATCGGAGCGTGTAATCTCGGCGACGTCACCCTCTTCCAGATAAGAGAACTTGCGGGTAACCGGCAGTAACGCCAGTTGATCCGAGGCAATGAAGTTTTCGCCGATACCATGGCCGATCACGAGGGGCGAACCTGAGCGGGCAACGATCATTCGCTCTGGATCAGTGCGGTTAATCACTACCATGCCATAGGCGCCTTCCAGCAGGGAGCGAGCGGCCATGACGGCATTCAGCAGGCTAGATGAGTCGCGCAGTTCGCGTTCAACCAAGTGTGCGATCACTTCGGTGTCGGTCTGTGAGGTGAAGGTGTATCCCTGATCCTGCAGCTCTTTACGCAGTCTTTCGTGGTTTTCTATGATGCCGTTATGAACGACTGCAATGTCGCCCGACATGTGCGGGTGTGCGTTATCTTCGGAGGGCTCGCCGTGTGTTGCCCAGCGTGTATGAGCGATGCCGGTTCCGCCCGGTGTGGGTGACTCCGCGATGACGTCAGCGAGCGTCTGAACCTTGCCCATACGACGAACTCGTCGGAGGGTGTGCTCCTGTGTGACGACAGCGACCCCTGCGGAGTCGTAACCGCGGTACTCAAGGCGACGGAGGCCTTCAAGCAGGATCTCTACAACATCACGCTGAGCGACGGCACCAACGATTCCACACATGACTTCAACCTTCCCACAATATTAACGGCGAACTATATCTGATGCGCCGAAAACTGGCAAAGTTGCACGCGAGACTCCGTTAGCTGACAACGCAGCGGTTACGGCCTTCTTCTTTCGCTTTGTATAGCGCCTTGTCGGCCCGATCAAACACGGTTTCCGGTGCCTCAAGTGCGCGGAATTCACTGATACCAAACGACATGGTAATGGTCACTCGCTGACCACGGAAATTGAAAGGGCAGGCTTCAATACTGGCCCTGAGTTTTTCGGCGACACCCGCCGCAGCATCGGCTGGTGTGCCCGGTAACAGAACCACAAATTCTTCACCGCCGTAACGAGCGATAAAGTCACTGCCACGCAGGTTTTTCCTGAGCGTTGTGGCCAACAGTTGCAGTACTTTATCGCCTGCAATATGCCCGTAGGTATCGTTGATCTTTTTGAAGTGATCGACATCGCAGATGATAAACGACAGTGATCGCCCACCACGGCTGCGCTTCATCAGCTCTTCGCCCAGCTGTACTTCGTAGGCTGCCCTGTTCGGCAGGCCGGTCAGGTGATCTAACGTCGCCCGCTTTTTCTGATCTTCAATAATTTGTCGTGCTTGTGAGGCTTCGGCTTCCATTTCGCTGAGACGTGCCTGTAAAACCTCAAGCTGTTCGGCGAGGCGTGCTTCACGCTGTGTTTCGGCCTCCTGATATTGTTCCATGGCTTTTACGATGGTGGTCAGGTGGTCGCGCACGCTGGAACCCAGTTCGCCCAGATTACCGAGCCCATTCACGACGGAGCGAATGTCGTCTATCTGATCGCGCACCATGGTTTCCAGGCTGGTACGGGCGCTCTCTCGGTCGGCCTGGCCTTTGTTGGCGTCCGATACCATGGTTTGAATAGCCTGCAGGCGCTTGTCGAGACTTTGCAGAAAACGCTCAAACTCTTCCTGCCCGGAGCCAAGACAATCAAGCAGGAACTGCGAAGTGTCTTCCAGAATGCTGACAAACTCGTACCAGTGCAGACCATCGCTGAGGCGCTTCTGCAGTTCTCCCGAGCGTTTATTCAAGCGTTCTGGTACGACGAGGCGCGCAATCAGTCCGTTCAGTGTCGAGGCGACTTCTTTTGCTATTGTCGAGAAGCCGGGTTCGGCCTCATCCGTGTTCGTGTCAGTTGAAGCGTTTGCTCCAGGGGTGGCGCTGTCTGGGGCAGTGTTACCGGTTTTGGCTTCAACGTTGGCTGGATCTGAGCTGGCTGGATCTGAAGCCGGGGCGTCACCAGCAACGTCTGTCTTCTCAGAGGCGGTTGTTGCTGCCTCGTCGGAGCGGGAAAAAATTTTGCGCCACCAAGGGCCTTTTCCCTCATCGCCCATCGTTTCATCCAGACCCGCTAAGGTATCCAGAACTGATGCCCAACCCTTTAGCTGAACGGCGTAGCCTTCCCAGCTGGTAAGGGCATCTGGTGCTTGCTTACGCAATTCACGGATTTCATTGACGAGTGGTTTTGGGATCTGGCAGTGGCAGAGTTTTTCCGCCATAAGACTGATTTGTTGAGCAAGCGACGCTGAGTCACTCTCGTGGCTGACCTCGAAGCTACGGACCTGCTTATCCAGTGCGCCGATACTCTTATTCAGGTCACCGGTTGAGCCGCGCATGGCTTCGCGCAGTGCATGCAGAGTGGAATCAAGGGAAGAGGACTGGCCTTCTGACAGTAACGATACCAACACCAAGCCTCGTCGCAACTGCTCATTGCGTGTGCCGACCTGGAGTTTCAGCTTGTCATACTTTTCATTGAGGGACAGGTATTTGTCCCTCCATTGCTGCTCGGAGGGTCCCTGCTTTGCTGCCGCCATGCTACTTCCTAAGGACAATGCTCGGATAGGTTATGACCAAAGTATAGTCGCGAATTGCCAGAGTGCGGTGTCAGGAACGGTTGTTATACGCCAATTTCGGCTGCGACGGGCAAATGGTCGGACAAGGGGTGATCAATCACAGCGATACGGTGGAGGGGAATGGAATCACTGACCAGAATATGGTCGATCCCTCGTGCAGGTTGCCAGCTTGGATATGTTGGGAGTTCGTCAGCGATGGGATGGAGGTTGAGGTGCCTGAGCGGACTCTGACGCAGCAACCATTCGCTCTCCTGATTCAGGTCACCCATAATCACCACCCGTTTGGCGTCTGCGAGCAGGTCCACCAGATAGCGAATCTGGCTGAACTGCGTTTGTTTGCGCAAGGCGAGGTGCGTGACGGCGACGACCAGAGGGTCATCGCGGTCGCCGTAGCGCAGAATCATCATCCCTCGTCCGGGCAAGCCGGGAAGTGGATGCCGTTCTACCTGAAAGGCCTTCTGCCGGCACAGCACACCATTAGCGTGTTGGGCGATACGCCCGAGGTTTCGGTTGATCTGATGATACCAATGCTCAAACTCAGCGAGGTGAGCGATATGTTCAACCTGATTTTTCCGACCACTACGCCAACTGCCGCCGTCGGCCTCTTGTAAGGCGACAAGATCGAAGGGGCGAGCCAGTTCAGCGATGCTGCTCAGAGCATGTGCACGTGCACGAAAAGGAAGGAGGTGTTGCCAGCTTCTTAGCAGGTAGTGGTGATAGCCACCGGTCTGGATACCGACCTGCATATTGAAGGAGAGAAGCCGCAGGCGATCCGGAGCGCAGGGCAGCTCCGTAAACGCCCGCAATGAGCAAAGCTCAGCCACGTTGCTTAACGTGCTCGTTCTTGCTCAATCAGATAGTTAACGACGTTGACCATTTCGGCCTGACTGCCCGCAGAGCTTGCATCGACAACGTACTGCCCATTAACGATCAGAGTTGGAACGCCACTGATTTCAAATGCGCGGACTCGCTTGTCGCCGCGAGTCATTTTTGAGCGAACAGCGAATGACTCGTATGCTTTATCAAACTCTTCAGCGCTCACGCCAGCTTTAGTCATGAGGAAGTCACGCTGCTCGTTCTTGTCGACCAGGCGCAGTTTCTGCAGGTGAATGGCGTTGAAGATATCTCCGTGAACCTGCTCAAGTACACCCAGCGCATCTGCTGTGTAGTAAAGCTGAGCATGTACTACCCAAGCGCGACCGAACATAGCAGGAACGCGTGAGAAGGTGACGTCTTTAGCCAGAGTTTTCTTCCATGGAACGATGACAGACTCAAGGCTGTAACAGTGAGAGCAGCCGTACCAAAAGGCTTCTTCTACGTGAATCTGACCATCCTGCATGACAGGGACGGCTTTCTCGAGAACCTTGTAGTGTTTACCCGCTTCGTATTCCGCTGCCGAGGCGATAGAGGCCATCATGACAAGACCAGCAGTCATCCATTTCTTAAGTGAAGAAAGCATTGTTGCTCCCAGTAGTAGTGATTTTAATTTTATTTTGCCCATAAAGAGCACCAGCGGCTACCGCGTCAGTGCAAAGCTCTGTCAATACGTGATCAGCTTCTGTATCTGCCAGAATTATTTGGCTTTCGGAGCGGCCATATAGCGTATTAAGGCTTCAAACTGCTCAGGAGTACAGTCCATGCACAGACCTCCGGGTGGCATGGCATTGATACCATTAATCGCATTGGCGACCAATGTTTCCATGCCTTTATCCATTGCGGGTGCCCAGGACTGCTGGTTAAACGCGATAGGCGCACCGGCCATGCCTGAAACATGACATGCGGCACAGGTCCGCGCATATTTGCGTTCCACGTCAAAATCAGATGCATTAGCCCCAGCAACAACGCCCAAGGAGAGGCTGGCAAAAAGGCATGCAGCCTTTAAAGAGTTTATGTATTTCATCATCGTCTCTCTCATTGTTATCTCAGAGGTGCTCTGGCTCATGATAGAATCCCCAGCATCTGATGTCGCATCAGTATAAACCATCTGCCGCAACCAACGACGAACGATACCTATGTCCGAGCACTTACCTTTGACTTACACCAATGCTGCATTCGAAAAGAGTGCTGCCAAATTGAGCCAGTGCCCGACGGACATCATTCGCGAGGTGGCATTTGCAGGGCGTTCCAACGCGGGTAAGTCCAGCGCACTGAACACCCTGACCGGGCAGAAAAAGCTGGCCAGAACCAGTAAAACACCCGGCCGGACGCAACTTATTAACTTTTTCCGCTTGGGTGAAAGCAAGCTCGCGCTCGTCGACTTACCCGGATATGGCTATGCGAAAGTCCCGGTGGATAAGAAGAATGAGTGGCAAAAAGAGCTCGAAACTTACCTGAACCGTCGCCAGGCGTTGTGCGGGCTTGTGCTGCTGATGGATATTCGCCATCCCCTGAAGGATTTCGACAACGCCATGCTAGATTGGGCGGCGGAGGCGAATATGCCAGTACATATCCTGCTGACCAAGTCGGACAAGCTGAAGCGTGGACCTGCGAAAACGACCATGCTTAAAGTAAAGAAAGCGGTGGCTGATCTTGGTGACTTGGTAACTGTTCAGACGTTCTCCAGTCACAACAACGAAGGGCTGGGAGACTTAAAGAATAAACTCACTGGGTGGTTAGACGCGCCGTTTTTGGCTGAAGAGTAATCGCGTACTCATGTGAGAAGCATCGACTTAATGCCTAGAAAATCAACGTACAGGAAGTCGACGCAATAAAAAAGGGGCCTTAAGGCCCCTTTTTTACTGATACATCCTTCTCGGGTGCTCAGAGCTTAGTCTTTAAAGATAAAGCGTTTGATGAAGTCCTGTTGATCAGGGCGATCCGAAGTGCGCGCAAAAATCAGGTGCGCAGAGGCATGGGATGCTTCTTCAGCGAATTCACCTTCCCAAATCAGAGGAACGGTTCCAACAACCGGTTTGTAGTGGCGGATACCATAGCCATCTTCGTCAAAGTCGCTCTCAACACGCACATCTGGCATATCGAACAGCGGCTCGCCAACAATCGGCAGATCAGCCAGATTAGCGGCAGCAACACTGCTTGAGTTCGGCACGATCGTGTCGCCAGCACCGTTAGTCAGCATCAGAGGACGAGCCTCATTACCAAGCTGTGGATGACGGAACATATCGATGTAGTTGATCGAGTGTCGAGGGTTTGCTGAATTGCACCACGCAGCATAATGGCCTCTGCACCGTTGGCTTCAGAAGGTACCAGACTCGAGAACATAGGAACCCATAGGATCGAGTTAGCCAGAATGCTGGTTACACCTACACCCGTCACATGGTACACGCCACCTTTAATGGTCGGGCTGACTGCGCCGTAGGTTGAACCCAGTACGCCGCCGAGTGAAGTACCTTGCATCATGACCTGAGTGGAGTCTATGTCAGCAACACCGTCGGCTTTGTTACCGTACCAGCTGCGCCAGCTTTTCTTGCCAACTACATCAATGTCCGCCAGAGTGGTTTCCAGTGCACGATGCGCTGATGCGAAGTCGATCGCGTTCTGGTTAATCATACCCACCGGGATACCCAGCTTATCGGTGCTGACGTTCGCCAACACGTAGCCACCATCCGCATCGCCACGTGCGCCGTGGTTTGGAAATCCAATTGAGAAGGTGGCAACGCCGATTTCAGCGTTCATGGTAGATACCACGCCATCACTTTCTTTGTTAGCGCCCAGACCATGCGCATACAAAGCAACCGGAGCAGCACCATCGCGCGACGCTGCAGGCAG
>PDUK01000209.1 GCA_006212115.1 Thalassolituus sp.
CACTCTGGGCGAGTGCTGCATCGGTGGGGGCGAGAATAACGCCTATCATCACAGCTACCTGCCAGTGCCCTGGATACAGTAAAAAAGCGACGGCGGCGCCCGCCAGAATAGTAAGTGGCAGACCTATACCTAACAGCCTTATGGGCAGGTTTTCAAATTTCACGAGGTGCGACCTCTGAACCTGACTTGCGTCTGTGAAGAGAATCAGGGCCAGGGTCAACTCCGCGATGATTTTGAGTGCACTGCTTTCTATTGCAGGCGCGCTCCAGTCGAACAGGACAGGGCCGCAGGCTACTCCAAGGAGCAGAAATAGCATGGGGGCAGTCAGTGCGAGCCGTTCGATACGCTGAGATATAAGTCCGAATGTGAGTAGGCCTGCCGCAAGAATCAGCAGGAGAGGGTCGTTACTCATTTAACGTTTCCTGAGGTCAGTCTTCCCAGACGACCCGCAAAGGTTCACCGAAGTCGTCGTATATGACTTTCTTTTTGGGGCCGGATGAGCGTTTTTCTGTGGTTTTCTTCTGGGGTTTGCGTCGGGCATCACGGCGTTCATCAATAGCGCGCAGAACGTCAGACACGGGGGTACGCTCCTGTCGCTTTTCAAACGACATGGCCTGCTCGTTGTAGCGGCCATCTACCAGGCCACTCTCTCCGCGTTCAAATTCGTGGACTTCACCACCATCGTTCAGGTATCGCTCGATATCCTGCTTCAGGCTGTCACGAATCTCTTGTTTACTTGCTCGTTTTTTCATTCTTCGCTTGAATTGCTGCTCGTATCCCAAGGGCGACGGCCATCAGCAGATAGCCCAATGCCATGGACCATTTAATGGTAGCGCAGATCGCCGCTATGGTAACAGCCGGGTCGGTGGGAATGGCTGTTTCAAACAGCAGTGGCTCGTGAATACTGTTCTCGATGATATCCATCAGCGAGGGAATAACACCGAAGATAATCAGCAGATTCCAGCGCCCACTCAGATCATTCTTCTTAAGTAACCAGGCCGTCAGGGTCACAATCAGGCCGCCATACCAGAGAGGGTGTATATGATCGTAGGTAAAATGCGCCTGAAGACCGGCTTGTTGTACGGCACTGATCGACGCTAACAGTTCCCTGAAGCTGGTGGCATCGTAAGTAAACTGAAATGCGAACAGAAGATGCGATGCATTTGCACTGTGCAAGATTGATGCAATAGTGGCTTGCGAAATGATGTAGATGGTCGCAAAAGCCAACGCAAGCCATCCACGGCCGAACCAGTTCTGTAGTGCCATTCCCTTTTCCTGAGTCTGTCGTCAGTGAGTTAATCCCTCAGAATGACGACAGGTCAGGCAGTTTGCAAGGATTGCCCGGCTATTCAACTGGCAGGTCAACCGGCAGGGGCGCACCAGCTGACGTGTCAGCTACATGTGTTCGTAGCTAAAAAAAAGGTGCGTAAAGAGTTGTCATAAGAAGCCCTGAGAACTTCTTCAACAGTGAGACCTTTCACCTCGGCGATTTTCTCTGCGATAAAGGGCAGATACTTGGGCGCATTCTCTGTCCCCCGGTAAGGTACCGGCGTCAGGAATGGGGAATCCGTCTCCAGTAGCAACTGGCTCATAGGGGTTGCTGCGACGACCTCACGCACGTTATCTGCCTTATTGAAGGTGACGATGCCGTTAATTCCCAGGCAGAAGCCGATTTCAACTGCAACTTCTGCGAGCTCCATACCGCTGGTAAAGCTGTGTACAACGCCCTTATTTTTCATCTGAGGGGCATACTCGCGCAGTATATCCATTGTATCGGCGTCGGCCTCACGTGTATGAATAACGACTGGGAGACCTGTATCCACAGCGATCTGAAGCTGCTCAGCAAAAACCTTTCGCTGTACTGCTCTGTCGCTGTTGTCGTAGAAATAGTCGAGACCAATCTCACCGACAGCAACGATTTTATTGTTGCTGCTCTTGCTGTCTTCCGCCGTGCCACAGTGGGCGCGGATGAATTCACCGGTCGTTTGTTCGTACTTTTCAGCATCATGAGGGTGTACCCCGAGGGTGCCGTAAACATCGCTGTGCTCTTTGGTTAGCGAAATGACCGTCTCCATATTTTCGGGTGCGACAGCAATCGTCATAAAGCGCTCGACGCCGATGTCTCGCGCCTGCTGCAGAATGTCACCCGCCGGAGCATCTTTCAGATAATCGAGATGAAAGTGGGTTTCTATGATGGGTAGGCCAAAGGCCGGAATTTCTCTGCGTTTCTTAGACATAACAAAAGTGACAAATAGTCATGAAAGGGACAAATTACCTGATAAAAGCGTGAGCCATGTCATTATACTGGTCACGCAATCGGTAAGACAGTATGGCGCCCGGGCAAAGTTCCCGACAGCGACTATCCTCAGTGTAGTTTCCGTGAGCTTCAGGACACAATAGCAATGAATCAGCGAGATGGTCTGGTCGATCAGCATGTACAGAGTCTGATCATAAACCTCGTAAAAATTGTACGGGAGAAGAATGAGGTGGCAACTAACGATCAGCCGGTGTCGCCTGACCGTGATAGTGTCTCTTCATTGTGTGATGATATCGCCGACGAATGCCAGCGCATAAAGGAAATACAAGCCTCGCTGGGTTACAACTGATTATCTTAGGAATACTTACCCGAGGCTGTGATTGACGGCTTAGGGATACACATACTCAGATACCCCCCTATACGGTACAATCCCTCCATCTTCATCGGGGGGCAGCATGACCAATCAGTTTGTACATCTCAGAGTTCATTCTGAATACTCGCTTTATGACAGCACCATCCGCGTTAAAAAGCTGGTCCAGGTCCAGGCCACCGCCGACGCAGGCATGCCCGCCGTTGCTCTTACCGATCAGGCCAATACCTATGCGTTGGTAAAGTTCTATAAAACTGCGATGGGGGCTGGTCTTAAGCCTATTCTGGGTGCTGACCTCTGGCTTGAAAACCCCGATGACCAGATGGCGCCATTTCGCGTCTGCGTCTTGTGCGTTAATGGTGATGGTTACAAAAACCTCCGTGAGCTGGTGTCTCGCGGGTACAGCCAGAATCAGCATTTTGACAAAGCCATCGTTCGCAAAGAGTGGCTCTTCGAACAGTCTGACGGCCTGATTCTGTTGTCCGGTGGACGTGATGGCGATGTTGGCCAGCGGATCATGAAAGGTAAGCTTGAAGCGGCTGAAGCGC
Source organism: Thalassolituus sp. (assembly GCA_006212115.1). Taxonomy (GTDB): domain Bacteria; phylum Pseudomonadota; class Gammaproteobacteria; order Pseudomonadales; family Oceanobacteraceae; genus Thalassolituus. The sequence continues at coordinate 3,176 of PDUK01000209.1, forward strand.
TGGTCGAAGAATACATGGGACAGTTCCCGGACCGTTTCTATTTCGAAGTGCAGCGAACCGGACGTGAAGGTGACGAGAACATTGTCCGCGCCGGGATGGCCATGGCGACGAAGTTTCAGCTCCCGCTGGTAGCAACGAATGACGTGCGCTTTATTAAAGCCGACGACTTCGAGGCACACGAAACCCGGGTATCGATTGGTCAGGGGTTCGCGCTGGATGATCCACGGCGCCCGCGAGACTACAGCGAACAGCAGTATTTCCGCAGCAGTGAAGAAATGATCTCGCTGTTCCGCGATATTCCGTCGGCCATTGAAAATACCGTTGAAATTGCCCGTCGATGCACTGTTGAAGTTGAATTGGGTACGTATTACCTGCCGGATTATCCAATTCCTGAAGGAATGGATGAAGACGACTTTTTCCGCAAGATTTCTGAAGTCGGCCTGAACGAACGCCTCGACGTTATTCTGGCTGGCCTACCAAAAGACTCACCTGAGTATGCTGAAAAGCGTAAGCCTTACGATGATCGTCTGAAGTTTGAGCTGGATATCATTATCCAAATGGGATTCCCCGGGTACTTCCTGATCGTAATGGACTTTATTCAGTGGGCCAAAGATCACGATATTCCGGTGGGTCCGGGACGGGGTTCGGGTGCGGGCTCGCTGGTGGCGTACGCACAGAAAATTACCGACCTTGATCCGCTGGAATACGATCTGCTGTTCGAACGATTCCTGAACCCTGAACGTGTCTCCATGCCCGACTTCGATATCGACTTCTGCATGGAAGACCGTGAAAAGGTGATCCAGTACGTTGCCGATAACTACGGCCGTGAAGCGGTATCTCAGATTGTGACCTTCGGTACCATGGCGGCGAAAGCGGTGGTGCGTGACGTGGCCCGTGCTCAGGGCAAGGCGTTTGGTCTGGCAGATAAGTTGTCTAAGCTGATTCCGGGTGATCCCGGCATGACGCTTGAAAAAGCGCTTGATACCGAAGTGCTGTTGAAAGAATTTCTCGACGAAGACGAAGAAGCCCAGGAAATCTGGGAAATGGCCCTCAAGCTTGAGGGGATTGCCCGTCAGACCGGTAAGCACGCTGGTGGTGTGG
>PDUK01000210.1 GCA_006212115.1 Thalassolituus sp.
AATCAAAGCCTGTGATGCCGGTGATCGTAATCGATGACATTGATACCGCAGTGCCTATGGCTCAGGCTCTTGTCGCTGGCGGTGTGAAACTTCTTGAGGTCACACTGCGAACTCCGGTCGCGTTGGCTGCCATCAGCGAAATAAGTCGCAATGTACCAGAGGCGATTATCGGGGTAGGCACTGTAACGTCCCCTGATCAGCTGCATGCTGCACTGAATCGGGGCGCTCAGTTTGCTGTGAGCCCGGGCTCTACGCCCAACCTGCTGGCAGCTGCCGCTGAGTGGGGTGGGCCGTTTCTACCCGGTGTCGCGACTCCGAGTGAGGTCATGCAGGCGCGGGAAGCGGGCTTCAACAGAATGAAGTTCTTTCCCGCGGTACCCAGCGGTGGACGCTCCATGCTGAAAGCGCTGGGGGCTCCGATTCCAGAGGTGAGCTTCTGTCCGACGGGGGGGATCAGCGCCGAAACCTACCGTGATTTCCTCGCCCTCGACAATGTATTTGCTGTCGGAGGTAGCTGGCTGACACCTTCGAATCTGATGTCGGCACGGAACTGGCAAGCGATAAAAAATCTGGCTTCAGAAATCTAAGGGAAACGCATGACTCAGGCGGCACTGGATCAATTTACCCAACGTGTTACAGAAATTTATGGTGACGCGCAGAATAACCAACAAATCGCGCGGGAAATTCTGACTATCTGTCAATGTTTTGCAGATAAAACATCGCGCAGCGTACTCGATTTACCGACCGCGACTGGTTACAAGCGCTGGTCGGAAGAAGATGTCATCCTTATTACCTACGGCAATAGCGTCCAGACTGCCGATGAGATGCCATTAAAAACGTTGTCGGACTTTCTGAAAAAGCGTCTGGCGGATGTTATCAACTCGGTCCATATACTGCCGTTTTTCCCGTACAGCTCTGACGATGGTTTTTCGGTGATTGATTATCGGCAGGTACACCCGGATTGGGGTACATGGGAAGACGTTGCCTCGATCGCTGATAATTTCGATCTGATGATCGATCTGGTGATTAACCATTGCTCGCGTGAGAACCTTTGGTTTATCGACTATATTGGCAATCGTGAGCCTTACACCGATTATTTTATTGAAGTTGATCCCGGCACCGATGTGTCGCTGGTTACCCGGCCAAGGAACACTCCGCTACTGACGCCAGTGCACACGCATCGCGGGGTTCGTCATGTATGGGCGACATTCTCTGAAGACCAGATTGATCTCAATTTTGCCAACCCGGACGTTCTGTTTGAGTTTGTAAAAATCTATCTTTTTTACATAGAGCAGGGCGCGCGTTTTATTCGCCTGGATGCGGTGGCGTTTTTGTGGAAGCAGTTGGGTACTAACTGCCTGCACCTGAGTCAGACGGTAAAACTTCTGCGTGACATCGTGAACTACGTAGCGCCTGAAGTCGTTGTTATTACTGAAACCAATGTACCGGTTAAAGAGAATCTGAGTTACTTCGGAAATTCAGACGAAGCGCATATGGTTTATCAATTTGGACTGCCGCCGCTGGTACTGCATGCGCTGAACCGGGGAAATGCGTCTTTTTTGAGTGATTGGGCGGATGCGATTCCACCTCTGCCCGAAGGTTGTACTTATCTTAATTTCACGGCGTCGCACGATGGCATTGGCGTGCGCCCGGTAGAGGGGTTGCTGCCTGAACGTGAAGTTCAGGACCTGATTGATTCTATGCACCGTTTCGGTGGATTTGTCAGCATGAAAGCCAACAGCGACGGCTCCGAAAGCCCGTATGAAATCAATATCACGCTGTTTGATGCCTGCATGGGAACCCGTCGAGGGCCGGATCATCATCAGGTTCAGAGGTTCTTATGTTCTCAGGCAATCATGTTGGCCATGCAGGGCATTCCTGCCGTGTACATTCACAGCTTAACGGCTTCTCCAAACGATCTTGAGCACGTCGAACAAACAGGGCGTACGCGGTCGATTAATCGTCGTATCTGGGAAGAGCATGAACTTGAATACCTGCTCTCGAATCCGGTGACGCCTCAGGCAGAAGTATTTACTGAGTTGACACGGATGCTGAAAATTCGCAGGGCGCAACCCGCTTTCAGCCCAGATGCTCGCCAGGACGTAGTTAAAATTAATACCGACCTGTTTATTCTTAAGCGAACCAGCGAACACAATAGTCAGCAAATTTTCGCGATTTCTAACGTGACGGAGCGAATATTGAAATTGCCGCTGGCCACTCTCGGCTTTCTGGAGAATGGTTTGTCTGATTTACTGGCTCATGAGAAACGCATTGTCGAAGATGAGCTGGTTCTCTATCCGTATCAGACGGTGTGGCTATCAAACACCTGAGATGGATGCTTGTTGACGTGTTTAACTGAAAACGCCCCGCATTGCGGGGCGTTTTTATAGTATAGGTGTGCCTGACTAATCAGATGTCACCAAACTCACTATTATCAGCTTCTACCGCTTCATAAAGGCGGTCGAGAATATCAGGCACTGCGGAAATAACCCGGTTCCAGCTTGGAATAAATGGTGTCTCCATCGGGTTAGCCAGGAAGTGTTCTCCCGCGTTCATGATATTTTCGGCAAATAGCTCAACGGCCTTTTCTTCTGAGTGGCGGTCAAGTTCGAGACCGTTCATCCGTGCATCATTGTGGTAGGTCTCAATGAAGTCGAGAGCGACGCGGAAATAAGTCGCTTTAATGGTACGGAAGGTTTCCGTTGTGAATACTTCTCCCTGCGTTGCCAGCTTGCGGAAGATGGCTTTACAGATATCCGTGCTCATTTTCGAGAGACCCGCGCTCGCATCCGCTTCAGATAGCGGCTGGTGTTTGTGGTCGTACACATGTACACATCGGCAATATCAACCTGACAGATGCGGTTGGTTGCGTAGTTACGCTTCATCTCTGACAGAACGCCAATCTCCAGGCCCCAGTCGCTCGGGATGCGAATGTCGTTGAGTGCATCGGCACGCATCGAGAACTCACCAGAGAGCGGATAGCGGAAGCTGTCCAGATACTCGAGAAAATCAAGTGAGCCGTAGACTTTTTTAAGGGCACGAAGCAAAGGTGTTACGAGCAAACGGCTGACGCGGCCGTTCATTTTCTGCTCTGCAATTCGTGTGTAGTAGCCTTTACCGAAAACGTAATTAAAGCCTGGGTGCGCAACTGGATAAATCAGGCGTGCCAGCAGGCTACGGTCGTACGTGACAATGTCACAATCGTGGAGAGCAACAGATTCGGCGCGGCCACTGGCGAGTACGTAGCCATAGCAGTACCAGACATTGCGACCTTTACCCATTTCAGTAGGGGAGAGGCCTTTCTCCGCGAGCATTTCATCAAGTTTGCGAAGGCGTG